>NZ_JCANTD010000002.1:49340-505632 GCF_059570675.1 Salinispora goodfellowii
TGGGAGGTGACGCGGCGGCTCGAGGCGGGCGCCGGCCCGGTGCCGGACCGGCTCGTGGTCTCCGGTCGGCCGGGTCCGGCCCGCACACCGACGGTTTGGCCGGCGGTCCGGACCGACACGGAGATCCGCGCCGCGGTCCGCCGGCACGGCGGTACGGCCGAGGCGGTGCTGGACGACCCCGACCTGTGGGACATGATGCTGGGGATACTTCGCGAGGACTACCGCCTCGTGGACACGTACGTGCCGGATCGGGCGGCGCGGGTCGGCGTACCCGTCTCGGCGATCGGCGGGGACCGCGACCTCGAGGTCGGCGCTGCCGATCTGCGGGCCTGGGGGGCCGCGACCACCGGGCCGTTCGACTGGCGGATGTATCCCGGTGGGCACTTCTACCTGCTCGCGGCCCGCCGAGCCGTGGTCGACCTTCTCGTGGAGAAGATGTCGGGCGTTCGGGAGAGCGCATGAGCGAGACAGCCTCCACCGACCGCCCCGCCCAACTCCCGGACGCGGAGGTGATCGCACGTACGTCGGCCGGGTCGTCACCGCCGGCACCGGATCCGGCTGTCTGTCCTGCCTCGACCTCCCCGACCAGCAGCAAATCCGTCGAGTCGCCATGACAGACGAGGAACGCGCTGCCGACGCCGCGATCTACGGCGTGCCCGCCGCCGCTCTCGACGACGCCGGTCCCTCCGTCGTCACCATCAACGGCGTCGTCGCCTCGCTCGCCACCACCGAAGCGATGGTCCATCTCACCGGGCTGCGAACGCCCAAGAAACAGCTCACCTACCGAGCCGACCACGGCGGCGTCCGCATCAACCTCGACCCACCGGCCCGGACGACATGCCCGTACTGCCTGCGCACGATGGAGCCTCTCCTGAGCTTGTTCTCGCACGGGCGTACGAGAACAAACTCAGCGCAGGCAAAAGCAAGCCACGCCATAAACGGGGCTTATCGGGAGAATCAAGACCGGATTTGGTAACGCCTCTGTGGTTGGGGGCAGGGCGTGGCCCAGCTATCCCAGGCGGAACACCGCATCAACGCGCCGTCCGGAGCCTGTCAAGTCAAGTGAGACGTTTTCGTGGTCAGGTGTTCTGTAGTTCGGTGGGTTGAGCTGCTGGTTTGTTGATCCACACGGTGGTCGGTAGGGCGGGTGGTCGGGGTCGGCGGGTGAACCGGTCGGGGTGGGCCCGCCAGGCGGCGTCGAGGGTGGCCTGCCGTTGGTCGTGGACGTCGCCTGCCGTGTCGTAGTGCACCGAGGCGGGGGTGTGTAGGCCGATGCCCGAGTGGCGGTGTTCGTGGTTGTAGTAGGTGAAGAACTCGGCGCAGAACTCGCGGGCGTGGTGCAGGGTGTCGAACTGGTTGGGGAACGCGGGGCAGTACTTCAAGGTCTTGAACTGCGCTTCGGAGTACGGGTTGATGCTCCTATAGATGTCAAGCGGCCAGCGCAAGGTCCTTTTCGATGGCATCGTTGCGCGGTGGGGGGCACAGGACCTGGTAGATCTCGCGGGCGATGTAGCGCTTGAGGCAGCGCATGATCTCGGCCTTGCTCTTGCCTTCGGTCAGACGGCGGGCCATGTACTTCTGGGTGGGCTCGTGCCAGCGCAGGCGCACGACGGCGATGCGGTGCAGGGTGGCGTTGGCTTGGCGGTCTCCACTGCGGTTGAGCCGATGACGGTTGGTCTTGCCGGACGAGGCGGGGATCGGGTTCGAGCCGCACAGCGCAGCGAAGGCGGCCTCGGAGCGTAGCCGCTGTGGGTTGTCGCCGGCGGTGACCAGGAACTGCGCGGCGCCGTCGGGTCCGACGCCGAAGACGTCGAGAAGTGCGGGGGCGGCACGCGTGGCCAGGCGTGCGATGTCGGCCTGCAGTGCACTGACCTCGGCCCGCAGGTCGAGGTTGCGTCGGGCCAGCAGCCGCAGCGTGTGCTGGGCGACTGCGGTCGGCGTGGTCAACTCACCCGGCTCGAACGCGGCGCAGCGGTCGAGCAGCTTGCCGACCGCGAGGCCGGCCAGCGACTCGCGTAGCTGCGCTGGTGCGGTCACCAGGATCGCCTTGATCTGGTTGAGGGCCTGCGTGCGGGTCTTGACCGCGGAGTCCTTGGCCATCTTGAGCATGCGGACCATCTCGGCGTCGCCGTCTGCGTGCTTGGGCGTACCCGCGGCGACTCCGGACAGCACCGCCCGAGCGGCCATCTCGGCGTCGATCGGGTCGCTCTTGCCGCGGCGGCGGCGGGTGGCCCGGTCGGGCCGGTTGACCTCGATGACGCGGTGGCCGCGTCGACGCAGCACGCGGGCGAGCTCAGCGCCGTAGGAACCGGTACCTTCCACGCCGAACGCGTCGACCGGGCCGAGTGAGATGGCCCAGCGTTCGAGCTGGTCGTAGCCAGATTGCGTGGTGGGGATGGGTAGCTCGTCGAGGCGAGCCCCGAGCTGGTCCAGGGCGACTGCGACGTGTGCGCTGGCGTGGGTGTCCACGCCGACCGTGATTCGCCGGCAGGTCTCGGGGCGCGGCATGCTGGTGATGGCTGTCTCCTCCGTCGCGATCGGTGGTGGTGGCCACCGTCGGACGGGCGGGTGGACAGGACTGCGACGGTGCCTCTAGGCCAGGCTCCTATCAGGTCACTACCCGCCTGGCCGACGGGCCAGACGCCACCCCGGACACGAGCCGACAGATCAACCCGAAGGCACCAAAGCCGGTCGTTGCGAAGGGTCAGACCCGGCCCGGGGAGGCGTAAGAAATCATCGCAGTCGTTGGATACGCGGGGGCGGGAGTAGGAGCGGGTGACGTCGAGGTCGGCGAGGAGCTCAGCGACGGGTTTGGAGGTCATCGACGAGCCGCGGTCGGCGTGCAGGATCTCGGGCCGGACACGGTTGCGGGTGATGGCGTCGTCGATGAGTTCGCGGGCCAGTAGCGAGTCCTCGCCGGTGGCGACGTGCCAGCCGACGACGTAGCGGGAGTACACGTCGATGATCACGTATAGGTGGTAGAACACGCCGCGCTGCGTGGTCTTGAGGCGGGTGATGTCCCACGACCACACCTGCGACGGCCCGGTCGCCACCAGTTGGGGGATGGTGCGGGCGGGGTGGGTGGCCTGCCGGCGACGTTCGGTGCTTTCACCGGCTTCTCGCAGGATCCGGTACATGGTGGACTGTGAGCACCAGTAGCGGCCCTGGTCGAGTTCGCGGGCCCAGACCTGCGCCACGGACATCTCCGCGTACTCGTCGCGGTGCAACAGGTCCAGCACCGCGCGGCGTTCACCGGTGGACAGGGTCGACGGTGGGGGTGTCTTCGGCCGCAGCGGATGCGACACCATGGGCGGCTGCCGCAGCCGGTAATGCGTGGCGCGGGACCGACCGGTCAACCGGCATGCCCCGGCGACCCCGACCAGCGGCACGAGGTTGTCGAACGCCGTGTTCAGCGCCTCCTGGCCGGCCGTGGCGTGTCGTGCGCGCTCTCGGACAGCGTTTCCAAGAGCGCGTGCGCTTTTCCCATAATCTCCAACGCGGTCTTCGTCCGCGCCAGGTCCGCTTCCAGACGCTCGTTGCGCCGCCGCAGCCGCTCGATCTCTGCCGCCTCGCCGCTGCGGCGCCGACTCTCGGACACCGAGCTCTTGCGGCTGCCCAGGGCGGTCAACGCCCCGGCGTCACGGGCGGCCCGCCACTCCAGGATGTGCGAGTGATACAGGCCCTCCCGACGCAGAATTGCCCCACCCTCACCAGCGGCCTTCGCCGCCTCGTACTCCGCCACGATGCGTAGTTTGTACTCCGCCGTGAACGTTCGCCGTGTCGGCCGTCCGCCCTGCTCACTAGGCGTGCTCGGTAGCGTCACGATGATCCTCTCCTATCTCCCGGCAAGCCTAACGCTTCCGGAACAGCTGCCTCATCTCAGCCTGACAGACAGGGGTCGCCGACCATCACGCTGCGATTTGCAGATCAACAGTGCGCCCCGGCAAGGCGCCAACCTACGATAGCCACCGCCGCCGGACGGCCCCGGGCACCGGCATGCCCCCCCGTTTACCCCCCCGAAAACCCCTGCAAAGCGGTGAATGTTGGTGACAGGCGTTGACAAGTGGTGGGCCAGGTTTGAGCAGCTCAGTGACCATTTTTGCTGATCAACGACAGGGTCAGTAATGTGACTTTCGGTAAGAGGGGGTCAGGGGTTCAAATCCCCTCAGCTCCACCACAAAAACGGCCCTGACCAGCAAGAACGCCGGTCGGGGCCTTAGTGTTTGTCTATGCGATTTTGAATCACCCCCCGGAACCCCCCCCACAAACGGCTGGGCGCGACCACGTTCGTCGGCGGGGTGGCTTCGCGACGGGCTACGGGTATGACCAGCCCCGTGGCGAAGCCAACTCGCAGCAGCCGTCACTGCCCTGTGGCTCCTCGACAAACTCAACATTCTCATCGACGACACCGAGTAGTCGCAACGGCGGTGCCGCGCGCCGGGGTGGGGTCGCGCGGCCGGGGTCCGGCTCCCGGGGCTGGCGCCCGGGAGCCACGGCGCGGTGTAGACGCTGTCGTCTGGCTCGCTCAGGTCGGTCCGCAGACGATCCACGCGGCCTTACTCCGATGTTGGTCCAACGTGGCGCTGCCCAGCACCTTCGAGCTCGATCTCGAGAAACGGCTCGATAACGACCGCATGGCTGTCGGGCGTGCTCACGCCTGAGGAGGCCGCAGCCGCAGGGTTCAGCGCTGACCCGGCGGTACGGACGGCGGCGATCGTCCGGCTCTTCACCGACCGCGACGCACGCACACACCAGGCCGTCCGGGTCGCCATCACCAGCCAGAGCACGCGCAAGAACACCAGTCCGAAGCTCCTGTTCGAGCTGGCGACATCGCTGGTGCTGCGGTCGGTGCCCGAGGAGGACTCCCGTCGGAGGGAACGAATCCGTAAGTACCTGGCGGAGGCGCTTAGCAACGAGCTGGCGCCCACTGCTGCCGCCCTCGGTCGCGTTCGACATCGTCCACTATCCCGGGCGGGAGACCCGGCTCGGCGAAGCGATGCCCGCCGACGTGGCGGAGATGAGCGCGACGATAGCTGCCGCGCTGATCGCGACCACGGACCCCCGGGGTGCCGCTCGTGTTGTTCGGGCACAGCATGGGCGCGTTCCTGGCCTGGGAGGTGACGCGGCGGCTCGAGGCGGGCGCCGGCCCGGTGCCGGACCGGCTCGTGGTCTCCGGTCGGCCGGGTCCGGCCCGCACACCGACGGTCCGGCCGGCGGTCCGTAATGCCAACCCGCGAATCGGCTACAGACCATCGATCAATCGGATCTCGAAATTTGTATCGACGGACGGATCCGCCGATTCGTTGAGGTGCGGCATAACTCTCTCCGATGTCGTCAAGCCGGCACGCGGGCCAGCAGGGATACGGTGCGGTCAGGCACCGTCCGGCGAGGTATTCCGGAACGTCGTGGGCGGTCCGCCGAGTGAACGGGGGTCGACGTAGTCCGGCGAGGTGAGACCGAGCCGGCGCATAGCCGTCCCGGTCAGCGCCTCCAGGACGCAGCGGCGGGCGAGCTGTGCGGTGATGCCCGGGCCCACGTCGTACGGAGGGCTTAACTCGACGACGTCCATGCCCACCATGCCCACCTCGGCCGCCATGCGGCGCACGGCCCACATCACCTCGGCACTGGTCAGGCCGCCGGGCTCGGGGGTGCCAGTGCCCGGAGCGTACGCCGGATCAGCGACGTCGATGTCGACGGAGATGTAGAGGTGATCCGCCTGGTCGAGTGCCTCGTCGATGGCGCGTTCAAGCACCGTGCCGAAGCCTTCCCGGCGGATCTCGGCCATGTAGTGACTGCGCATCTGCTGCTCACGCATCCAGGCGAGCACCGGCGCCTGCGGGAGGTAGCCGCGCAGGCCGACCTGAACGAAGTTGCGGCCGGGAACCGCGCCGCTCTCGATCAGCCGGCGCATCGGGGTGCCGTGGCCGTGCAGGGCGCCCCGCATGTCGGGAGCAGTATCGGCGTGCGCATCGAAGTGCACGATGCCGACCTTGCCGTACCCGTACGCGTCGGCGACCGCGGTGGCCGAGGGCCAGGTGATGCCGTGGTCCCCGCCGATGATGATCGGGATCGCACCGCCGGCGAGGATGTCCGAGACGAAGGCCCGGATGTTGTCGTAGGTGCCCTCTGGATGGCCGATCAGCACGTCCGCGTCCCCGTAGTCGCATACAGTGAGGATCTCCAGGGGGTCGACCCGGACGTCGAGATGGCTGAGCCTCGGTGAATCGGTGATGTAGTCGCCCTGGCGGAATGCCGTCGGGCCCAGGTGAGTGCCGGTGCGGCCGGTCGCCGTCCCGTCCCAGGGCGCGCCACCGATGGCGACGTCCACGTTGCCCGCCCGCAGGTCCTGCGGGGTTAGCGCGACCGGGAGTTTGAGAAACGTCTGAATACCACTCCAAGGCATTTCACGATCGGCGCGGTTGACGCTGATGAGACCCGGTTCCCGATTAGTGCCTGGCATTAAGCGTAATCCGCCCCGTCATCGGTAAATCACGAACTCGAATGATCAGTATCAATAAAACGAACCAAGGGGGTTGCACGTCCCGCTTTGACCAAAGGCTAAATTTGACGCAGGCGGTTGTCAACCAGTCCTTGTCGGTGATGGGCTGCCCGTTCAGCTCAAGGTTCCGCTTTGGTGGTCACGGTCGGTGATTAACAGCTGTTCGAGGGCGTCGAGGAAGTCGGCAAGCACTGCGAGGATAGGCGACAGTGGAGCTTTGCTGGTCGAAGATCGCGCTCTGCCTGGTTGTTCGTGCGCAGTGCGGCCAGACTGGCTGTGAACCGGAGGGCCTTTTCGCAATGGGCGGCGGGCTGTTCGACCGGCGTGCACGGCCTGTGACGGTTTCCGTGATGACTGGGCGGTTCTGCTCGCGGCCGTAGACGTGCGCCGGCGCAACAGTCCCAAATGTGAAGAACATCACTGTTTGGCCGCACTTCGGCCTACGGCATCGGCCCGCTCTACCACCGTCTTAGTCGCTGCATTGTGCCGGCCCACTGCTGGCCGGCCGGATAGCTGTCATGCAACCCACGAGGTCTCGGATCAAGTGTGCCCACACCGGGCGTGCCTGGCCTCGGTAGGGTGCACGTAGGCGCACTGAAGGCGCTACCCGTCTGGATCACCACCGACCCCGTCCCTGGGGACGGCCGCAAGCTCGCAGTGACGCTCCTGGGCGGACCGATCTGATCGGCGGCGAACCGCTCGATCGCCTTCGACCACTACGACCATGCCCGGCGCAAGCGCGTCCAGCCCGCGTAAGCTAATTAAGGGCAGCGGCCGGTTCACCAGACCGTCTTGTGCACCACACTGGCCTGTCCGGAGTCCAACGTCGACCACGACGGTCAGCGCCAACGACCGGGTCGGACGCTGCGATCGATTCGATCCGCTTGGTGCCGCTGGGATAGAGGCCACCTCGATCTCCCGCGCCGCCGAAACGGCGAATGACAGGTCAGTCTGCCTGCGGACTGCACTAACCTGCGCCAGCATCCCGCTCCCGTACGACGTAGGAGCCCCGGGTTATGCCCCCGTTTACCCCCCGAAAACCCCTCCCAGATGGTGACCATCAGTGACAAGCAACGATTGCCATCTGGCGATGTTCATGCAGCTCAGCGCCGGGAATCGACGACCAATGACAAACTCCAGACGATGACTATCGGTAGGAGGGGGTCAGGGGTTCAAATCCCCTCAGCTCCACCACAAAAGCGGCCCTGACCAGCAAGAACGCCGGTCAGAGCCTTAAGTTTGTCTATGCGATTATGAATCGCCCCCCGTTACCTTTTTGATCGTCCCCAGCCGGGGACCCTCGGTCGCTCGGCCCGGTATGACTGCCTGCCCCTGTCGTTTGGATGATCCGGGGGTGTTGTCGCCGGGTCGGGTGGCGTCGGTGGACCGCTGATAGGGACACGGCCACCCGTGTTGGGGTAGGTCTCTTCGTAACGTGGCTGCCGGCAGTCCGACGTCCTGACTACGGCCGAGGCCATGATCCGATACGTGGAGGCGGGTGCGGTGAACGACGGATACGGCGTCTACCTGGGCTTGGACGTCGGTAAGGGTGATCATCACGCGGTCGGGTTGAGCCCGGACGGCAGACGGCTGCACGACGCGGCGTTGCCGAATACCGAGGCCCGGCTGCGGCAGCTGTTCGACAAGCTGGCCCGCCACGGTCGGGTGCTAGTCTACGCCGGCCTCGCCCCCGTCACCCGACGCTCCGGCAGCAGCATCCGCGGCGAACACCCACCCCGAGGCGGCAACAAGAACCTCAAACGAGCGTTCTTCCTCGCCGCGTTCGCAGCCCTGGCCGACCCCGTCAGCCGCGCCTACTACGACCGTAAACGCGCCGAAGGCAAACGCCACAACGCCGCCCTCATCTGCCTCGCCCGACGCCGCTGCGACGTCCTATTCGCCATGCTCCGCGACAAGATCCCCTACCAACCACGGCCAACAAGCCCCATCCCCGCTTGACCAAACCCATAGGGACACCCCCCCACAAACGCCGGGCGCGGCCACGTTCGTCGGCGGGGCGGATCTGCCCGCGATGCGGGGCCGTCAGGCGTTCATTCGTGCTGCCTAGGCTGTCCGGGACTGCCCATGATCGCGGCGCTCGATGCCAGTTGTCGCCGAGCTGTTCGAGAATGTGGGAGCTGTCCGGGGCGAGGGCGGGTTCGACAACGTAGTGCTTCTTGGTGATCTCCTTGCTGCCGTGCCCGAGCTGGGCAGCAGCCTGGTCGGTGTCGGCCTCTTTGTCGATGAGGGTGGCGACCGTCTTGCGGAACGTGTGTGGGGTGACCCATTCGAGGCCGCTGTCGGCTCGCGCTTGCCGCCACTGCCGGCGCACGTTGTGCGGGGACATCCAGGTGCCGCGCCGGGATGCGAAAATCGCATCGAAGGGGTTGTCGGCGGCGTTGAGTTTGCGGGCCAGCAGCATCCCAACCGCGAATCGGGGCAGGATGACGGTCCGGAAGCCAGCGTCGCTCTTGGTCCACTCCTGTCGGAAGAAGCCCTTGCCCTTGAGGAAGACGATGGTGCCGCAGATCGTCACCGTCGGGTGTTCGGCGGCGAGGTCCACGTATTCCCACCGCACGGCCAGGATCTCACCGATGCGGGCACCGGTGGCGAGCATGAGGTCAACGATGTCGGCCAAGTCGCCGGTGTGCCGAGGCCCCGGCTTGCCAGGCGTGGGCTGTTGCCATTGACGGATCGCCGAGCGGACGCTTGACGCGGCAGCTCGGCCTCGGCGACGTGACCCTCGTAGGAGCGATCACGGTGAGCCTCGCGTGGCTAAGCTGGTACGCCGCGGCCCACGGCCTCATCATCGGACTCACTCTGCAAGGCGTCCTGGGCTTCTTGGCGAGGGCGCGTTCCCGGAGTCGGACTGCACTACCGATGGGACCTGCGCTCCTCGCTGGTTGGTTTGCCGCGATATTGGCCTCGTGATGGCTGCACCCCGGCTGTTACAGCGTTGGCTGGGCGGGCAGTCGGCCGAGGACCGGTACCGGGGCGAATGCCTCGGCGTAGGTGGTGCCGATGCGACTGCCGTGCAGCCGGCCGAGGGTGTGCGCCATCGGCCCGAAGTGGTCCATGATGGGTTGGGAGGCGTGGGCAGCGAGGGCCTGCATCTTGGTGTCCCACATCTCGGTGGCGTCAATGATGACGGGTAGGTGCAGGGGGTGGCCGTCGCGGGCGAGGTTGTTGTAGCTGTCGCAGCTGTATATGCGGCGCGGGTGTCCGGTGGCGATCACCGCCTCGGGAAGGGCGGCGTTGACGGTGCGGGCGATAGCTCGGTGGTCGGGGTGCATGTCGGTGCTCGGGTGGGTGATCAGCACTTCGGGGCGTAGTTCGAGCAGGAACGAGCTGAGGACGGATACGGTCAGGTCATCCACGAGGGTCAGCGTCGCGCCCAGGGTGGCTGCGCTGGTGGCGGCCTCGGTGTCTCGCGGGTCGCCGTGGCGTGGCAGGACGATGGTAAGGGTGGAACCGGCGGCGGCTGCGGCGGCAAGGGTGGCACCAGCCCAGAGTTCGGGGTCGTCGGGGTGGGCCATGACGGCGAGCATGGAGGTTGGTGCGGTCACCACAGCTGGAGGGTTTCGACGATGTCGCGCGGTGCGGGGATCGCCGGGCTGATCCGGCCGTTGGGGCGGACGGGCACGTCGAGGTCGGTGATGAGGCGGATCATGCTCCGCCATTTGAGGGCGTGTTCCCACTGTTCGGTGACCGCACGGCCGCGGCCGTGGTCGAGGCGCCCGGAGGAGGGCAGGTCTTCAAGGGTGAGCCCGCCAGCGAGGAGCTTAACGGCGGTGCCGGCGCCGATCCCGCGCACGCCGGGGATGTTGTCGGCAGGGTCGCCGGTGAGGGCGCGGTAGTCCGGCCACTGGTGGGGGTCGACACCGTGGCGGTCTCGTACCCCGGCGGGATCGACGAGTCTGGCGCCGGCCCGGAACCGGGTGTTGAGGATCCGCACCTGGGAGCTGACGAGTTGGTAGAAGTCCCGGTCCCGGGACATGACAATCACCTCGCGTCCCGCTGGGGTGGTGGTGGTCAGGGCGGCGATCACGTCGTCGGCCTCGGCGTGCGGCAGCTCGACCCACGTGATGCCGACAGCATCAAGGCCGCGCTTGACATGGGGCAGAAACAGCAGCGGAGCGAGCGCGGCGGGGTCGGTGGGCCGCTGGGCTTTGTAGCTGTCGTCGGTGGCGCGGCGGCCGGCGGAGCCGTGCTCGCCGTCGAACACCACGATGATCTCCGACGGTGCGGGGAGTTCGTCGCGGACGGCGACGCGGAGCAGGGCGAAGAACGCGAACAGGCCGGTGAGGTTGCGGGTTTTGTCGCGGGAGCGGACTTCGGCGGGGAAGCCGAACGTGGCGCCCCAGAGCAGGTTGTGGCCGTCGACGAGTAGGAGCGGGGCATTGCCGGGCTGGGACGGGGGGCCGCCCATCAGCTCACCACCTTCAGGAGTTGGTCAGCGACAAGGGCGGGCCGATAGTCCCGTGATCGGTAGTACGCGGCCCGTGAGGTCGCCTCGTACCGTACCGGGTCGTCGAGCAGGGCTCGCGCGGCACGCCACAGGCATGCGGGGCCATCGGCGATGGGAACGAGGTGTCCGCCGTCACCGATGAGGTGGGGCAGGTTGTCCACGGCGTGGGCGATGACGGGGGTGCCGACCGACATGGCTTCTAGTGCTACCAGGCCGAAGCTTTCGCGTCGGGACGGGACGATCACCAGGGAGGCGTCGGCGAGCCAGGCAGGCACCGCCCACCAAGGCAGGCCGCTGCGCAGGGTCAGGTTCGGGATGCGGTCGACGGTAGCGCGGCACTGCTGCCAGAGCTGGTGCTGTTCGCCGGTGGTGTCCTCGAACCCGGCCTCGCCTAGAGCGACTTCGATCGGCCGAGTCCAGGTGGTTGGGACATCGGCGAGCAGGCCGGTGATGCCCTTGACCGGGGACAGACGGGCCAGCACTCGGATCGGGCCGCTGCGGCGCAGTTCCGTCCGTCGCTGAGCTGGGGGTGGTGGGTGGTCGATGAGCAGGGTGTTTGGCACGACCTGCCACCGTCCGGTGGAGTACCCACGGGTGGTGGCCTCGTCGCAGACGGCGGCGGACGGGGTGATGACGGCGTGTGGCGCGCGGTCTAGGGCGGCGTGCAGGTCGGTGTCGTGGCCGACGACGTGGGCGGCCAGGATCCGACGTGCCGGGGCGCCGGTGGGGGC
This sequence comes from Salinispora goodfellowii, assembly GCF_059570675.1. Lineage (NCBI taxonomy): Bacteria > Bacillati > Actinomycetota > Actinomycetes > Micromonosporales > Micromonosporaceae > Salinispora > Salinispora goodfellowii. The sequence continues at coordinate 61,039 of NZ_JCANTD010000002.1, forward strand.
CAGGCGGCCGAGCCCCCACAGCGCGTCCACGTAGACGGCGATGTCGACGCGGTGGCGGTGGTAGTGGCGGCGGAGTTCGGCGCCCACGTGGGTGGCGTGCTCGTCGATGAGGCCGCGCAGGGTGGCGTCGTCGCAGGGGAAGGTGACGGGCAGGGTGGTCAGCGGTTCGACGTGCGCGCCGCCGTAGGCGGTTGCTTCGGCGACAGCCGCGGTGATGATGACGGCGCGGTGGCCGGCGTTGGTGAGGGCGGTGGCGGTCGCGGCGGTCGCGCGCTCCATGCCGGCGGCGGCGTCCGGGGTCCAGGAGACGAGGACGAACGCGACGCTTGTCATGGGGTACGGATCCCGGTCGGAGCGGGCAGGGCAACGGTGGGCCTGGGGGGTAGATCCTCCCAAGGGAAGATCACCCAATCGGAAACGTCCCACACCCATAGGTCAGGGTCGGCGGCGGCTCCGGTGTTGCGGCAGAGCACGGCGGTGACGATGCGGTGCGGCGGGGCGAGGAACGGGCGCAACGTGGGCGCTGCGGCGGCGAGGGTGGCTGCGCTGCCACAGATGTCGTCGACGAGCAGGACCGTGCCGGGCAGCCGTGTTCCGTTAAGAGTTTCGGTGAGGGCGGCGGTGTCGACCTGAACGTGGCCGGTGGCCTGTTCGTAGGGTTCGGAGGTGGGGTTGTGTCGGGCGGCGATCGCGTATTGCGGCAGGCGCAGGATGCCGGCGGTGAGGGTCGCCAGCGGCACGCCGCCGTGGGCGACGCCGACAACCGCGCCGAGGGGCCCGAAGCGGTGCTCGGCGGCAAGGGCAATCATTCGCGCGGCGCGGTGGAACGTCTGGTCGGTGAGCTGCCAGATGAGCTGGTGGTGGAAGATCCGCTGTATGGGGGGAGCGGTCATCGGGCACCGTCGCAGGTGAGTTCGGCGGCGGTGGTCAATGGTCCCAGCCTGGTGATGCCCTGGCCGTGGGGGTCGTTGCGCCAGACCCGCCCGTCAGCGCGGATGACCGTGAAGCCGCCGGCGTCAGCGGCGCGGCGGCGTAGCCGCAGCCGGAACCCGGGCGGGGTGGTAAGCGCGTCAACGCGCTGTTGCGCGGTGTCGTCGGTGAGCATCTGTGTGTCGGCTAGGACGGCGCCAGTGCCTATGGGCAGCATTTGCAGCACGGTGAGGCCGCCGGCTTCCAGCCCGGCGGCGAGGTCGATCATCGCGGGCAGGTGATGCTGGTTGGCGGACATCAACACGAACTGGAGTTGCACCGGCAGGCCGGCGGCGACGGCGGCGCGGATGCCGTAGCAGGCACGGCGGAAGCTGTCGGGGCCGCGGTGGGCATCGTGGGCGGTGGCGGTGGGGCCGTCCATGCTGACGCGGACCGCGTCGATGGCGCCCGTGAGCCGGTCGACCTGCCGGGCCAGGTGCCAGCCGTTGGTGGTGACGCTGACCGCCGTGGTGCCGCCAGCGGTGATGCGGCGGGCTAGGTCGGGCAGGTCACGTAGTAGAAGCGGCTCCCCGCCCGAGATGTCGACACCGAGGACGCCGGAGGCGGCGAGGGTGGCGGCGATCGTAGCCCGGTCGGCTGCGCCGCGTTCGGTGACGGTGGTGTCGTCGAGGCAGTGTGGGCAGGACAGGTTGCAGCGCACCAGCGGCGACCAGCACAGCGACACCGGTGTCGAGCGAGAGATGTCGGCGGAGCCGACGGTGGGCCACTGGTGCAGGTTGGTGTCGTCGAGGACCTGGCGGCCCGCCCCGGGTCGCCAGGGTGGACGGTGGTGGAAGCCGGTGGCGGGGTCATGAATGATGCCGGCGGCATCATCGGCGGCGAAGGTGCGGATCACTTGAGGCGTTTCCCTTCAGCGAGCAGTCGGCCGGTAGCGGGGTCGTTGCGCAGGGACCGCGCGGGTAGGGGCTGGTCGAGCAGGGTCCAGTAGCGGGTGACATTGGCGGCGGCGGTGGCGAACTTCGCCCGCCACATGGCGGCGGCGTTGGGCGGGTCGATGTGCCAGCCGGTTGCCGGGCGGACCGGGGCGACTTTGTAGCCGGCGGCGATGAGCCGTGCCCCGAGATAGGTGTCATCGCATCCCCACCCGGCGGCGAACGACGGCTCGAACCCGCCGACCTGCATGACAGCCTCGTACGGGACGGCGACCAGCGCGGTAACGACCATGCGGGGGAGGTCCCAGTCGTGGTAGCGGTGGCCGTAGCCCAACGTGCGGAACTCGTTGGTGTCGTCGAGCGGGCGCCCGATCAACGGGTCGTTGAGAACTAGGCCGGTGTAGAACAGTCGTTTGCCGGCCGGTGGTCGCCAGAGCACCCGATGGTCCTCGGTCAGGCTCGGTTCTGCGCCGGGCAGCACCGGCCGCCCGTCCGGGTCCGGCTGGTAGGGCACACCGTGGCGAAACCCGACGAGTACGAGCCGCGGGTGGTAGCGGGCGGCAAGGTCGGCCAGGACGTGCGGGGGCAGCACCATGTCGGCGTCGAGGTAGACGATCTGGTTGACGTGGGGTCTGGCGAGCAGGGTGCCGACGTTGCGGGCCGCCCCGGATCCTGCTTTTTCGGGGAGGCGTAGCACGATGTCGGTGGCGGGGTGGTCTGCAGCGATGGCGGCGCTGTTGTCGGTGGAGGCATCATCGATCACAGTGATCTGAACGTCGGCGGCGGTGCGTTGCGCGTCGAGCGCGTCGAGCACGCTTGGCAGGCTGTAGGCGGCGTTGCGGACGGGTACGACGACTGCGACGCGCCGGCCGGCGCCGACATCGGCGGGGGTGGGGTCGTGCCAGCCGATACCGCGCTCGTCGAGGCCGCTGTCGGTGAGGGCCTGGTGGATGAACGGGTCGTAGAGGTTGTCGCGGCGGGTGAGGAGTTGGCGCAGCGTCAGGGCGTCGGGGCTCACGGCCATCCCCATTCGTCGAGCGTGGCTTCGGCTTCCGGCCAGCGGTGGTGGGTCGGGATCCAGGTCAGCCCTGGGCGTAGCGAGATGTTGTCGAGCAGGTCGCCGAGCAGGTGTAGGTACAGCGGCTCGGCTACGACAAGCAGCCGGCGCGGCATTCCGGCCGTGGCGGCCTCGGCGAGCAGGGTGGCACCGACTACGGGGCGCAGGTCAACCGCCCGCGCGTGGTCGAGCGGGCGGTTGTAGGGCCGCAGTGCGGTGTCGGCGGTGAGTACGCCGTGCTCGGCTGACAGGATGCGGACCTGGGCGCGGTGCGCCGGGTGAGAGCCGAGGCGGGCGCGTAGCTGGGGCACGCAGCCGCCGAGGTAGAGATCGAGGGCCGGCGCAGGCTGGGCACGCTTACGGCGGGAGCAGCCCACGATGACGAGCCGGTCGGAGACCGGATCCGGGGTAGCCCACCGCAGGGGCGGCGTGGTGGTCATGCCGGTCTCACCACCCGCAGCCCGATCCCCGGCGACCGCAACACCTCCGGCGCGATGTTGAGGAACGTGCATCGAGCGTAGAGCGGTGCGGAGGCGTAGGAGCCGCCTCGGATGATCCGCCCGTGGCCCATCGTTGGTGTGGAGGTCCATTCCCAGACGCAGCCGGCCACATCGTTCACACCGTCTGGGGTGGCACCCGCCGGGTGTGTCCCGACTGGTCCGGGCCGGTGGTGACCGGCGGGTCCGAGTCGGGCGAGCGGCGGCTGCCAGTCGTCGTCACCCCACGGGTACCGACGCCGCTCGGGCCCAGCGGCCATCCACTCCCACTCGACGGAGGTGGGCAGTCGGCCGTCGAGGTCGGCGGCGATGCCGGCGGCATCATCCTGGTTGATGCCGGTGACCGGTAGGTCCGGGTTGATAGTGGGCTCGTCAAGCTGGCCGTAGGTGATCGGGGTGACCGTCCAGTGCAGTGTGCTCACCTCGCGCGGGGTTTCTCGGTCGCCGTAGCGGCACACCCCACCGAGTACGGTCGTCCAGGTCAGCGGCAGCATCGTCAACCTCCGATCAGGAACAGGTCTTCGGGGTTGGTGCTGCCCGGTTGCCGGATGCGGCTCTTGGTCGGGTTTGCGGTCAGGCCGACGGTGGCCAGCGCGCTGCGGATTCGCGCGAGCACGGCCGTAGCGCGGGTCTCGTCACGGGCGAAGGCAACGTAGTTGTCCGCGAAGCGAACCACAGGCAGGTCGGTGAGCTGCCGGTCCACTTGCGTCAGGCGGAGGTTGAACAGCATCGGCCACAGCCCGGTGCCGGGAATCAACGGCGTGGGGAAGCCGTCGATTGCGGTGCGAACGCGGGCGAGAAACGTGCCGTCGTGGACGTAGGTGGCCAGCCAGTTGACGACCTGTGTGGTGGTGCCACCGGCGGAAGCCGACCGCACGTCCACGTCGATGATCCAGTGGTGAGAGGTGAGGTAGGCGGCGGCGTGCCGTACGGCGGTGAGCCGGTTGCGGCTGGGGCGATATCCGGAGACCCACGGCTCGTACGCCATGTGTTCGAGAATTGGGTCGGCAGCGGCGCGGATGGCGCGGTGCACGATGCGGTCCTCAGCGGTTGGCACTCCAGCGACGAACTGCCGCCCAGTGAACGCGTCAATGGTCACCTCACGTAGCGGAGTGGGGCGCCAGGTGCCGTCACGCAGCTGGGCAGCGAGTTCGGCCAGCCGATCACGCAGCCCACGCCGGTACTGCGCCCAGGTCACGCCGTCGATGCCGGGAGCGGAGCAACGGCGCATACACGCGCGGGCAGCTCGGTGCAGGTGGGCCGGTTCGATGAGGTACGGCATGAGGGTGTGCGCGGCCCGCGCCGGTAGGGGTACAGTGGGCAGCACCTGGACGGCAGGAACGATCCCATCGACTGCAGTCATGTTGCCGCTACCCTGCACGCGCGGCTCGGGTTGGTCGGAACGACGGCCCCGTCCAGGCTTATCGACCACGCTGATCACCCCACAGCAGCACGTGAAGCCGGGTCGACAGGTTCCAGCCCCGGCTGATCACGTCGTCGGCTAGGTCGCGTGCTCGCCGCAGTACCTCATCGGGCGTGCGGCCTTCCGGCATCACCCAGATCGGCGTGAGGCTGTAGGTGCGTTCCAGTTCGGCGATCTCGTCAAGGTCTCCCTTGTCGACGACCACGAACTTGAACACGGCCTTCCTGCTGGCGACCATCGCAGCGATCGCGGCCGGGCGGAGCCGCACGTGCTCGGCGACGCCTGAGTTGGCAAGCTTCGGGCTGACGTTGAAAGCCGTAACCGACACCAGCAATCGGCGGCTCGGTGCCACGGTGCCGGAGGTTTCCACCTCGACCCGGATTCCGGACCGGTACAACGGCCCAGCCAGGTTGACGAGGGCGGCCTGTTGCAGCAGCGGCTCCCCGCCGGTGAGTACCACCATGTCGGCGCCACTGGCGCGTACCCACGCGAGGACGTCGGCCACCGAGGCCTGTCGGCGGTGCTCGTCGAGGTTGTAGCGAGTGGTGTCCCAGGTATAGGCGGTGTCGCACCACGAGCACGACAGGTGGCAGCCGGACAATCGGACGAACACGGTGCGTCGCCCGATCGACGGGCCCTCTCCCTGAACGGTGGGGCCGAACATCTCTGTCACCAGCAGGTCGCCCGCTGCACGGGCCTGTGCCATAGCGGTCATGTCGTCTCCTGGTACTCGGCCCAGGTTGACGCGGTTTCGGAAACCCGAGCGGCAGTGATCGTCGTACCGTCCGGAAGCGACAACTCCTTGCACGCCCACTCATAGAGGTGGCGGGCCAGGTTCTCGCTTGTCGGCGGTCCGGCGTGGGGCACGGAGTCGTTGAGGTAGCAGCCATTGAACGCCGTGCTGATGTAGCCGTTCAGCGCTGCCAGGCATGCGTCGGGGAGGCGAGAGGTGCCGTCGAATCCGAGCGCGGCCCGGTAACTGTGACCGTGAATGCGGGCGCACTTGTGCCCGATCGGCAGGCCGGGCAGCCGGTGTGCCGCCTCGAACGTGACCTCGCATTCGGCCAGCGGTCCCTGGCCGGGCTGCGGTGTGGGAGCCTGAATGCTCACCGCGTCAAGCGTCACTCGCCCGGTCGGGGCGACAAGGAATGTTTCCAACCATCGCCGCAGATAGCCGTTGAGCGCCTGATGGGTTGGCGGCTGGTCGAGCACATCGTTAAGCAGCCGGTGATCCAACACCTCGTTAAGGTGCCGGGCGAAAGGGTTGAGAGCGGCGAAGTCGATGACGAAGCCGGGCGGCTCCACCTGCTCGGCCGCTAGGACAACCCCGATGGTGTAGGTGTGACCGTGCAGGCCCGGCGGGCAGTGCCGCTCGTCTGCGGAGGCCGGAACGGCGTGCGCGGCATCGAAGGTGAATTGCTTGCCGATGCGATACATCACGTCACCCGGTCTCGGCCAGCGGCGTATCGGGTCGGGTCCGGCACCCCGGCATGATGAAACGCCTCGCGTCTCTCGGTGCAGGTGCCGCAGGTGCCGCAGTGTGTGCTCTGGCCGCGGTAGCAGGACCAGGTGTCGGCGAACGGCACCTGGAGCTGGGTGCCCAACGCGACAATCTGCGTCTTGGTCATCCGCACGAACGGCGCGCAGACGGTGATCGGCTCCGGTGTGAGTCCTTCCGTGGCGACGCGGGCCATGCTTCGGTAGGCGTCCACGAACTCAGGCCGGCAGTCCGGGTAGATTGGGTGGTCGCCTGCATGGGCGCCGAAAGCGACCGTGTCCGCACCGGTCGACACGGCCAAGCCCACCGCCAGATCCAGCAGGATCGCGTTGCGGTTGGGCACTACGGTGACCTGCATCGAATCATCGGCATAGTGGCCGTCAGGAACCTGCACTTGCGCGTTGGTCAACGCGGAGGCCAGCAGTCGGCCAACGTCGGACAGGTCGATGACATGAGACGGTGCCCCGAGCCGATCGGCGGTGATGCCGGCGAAGCTGAGTTCCACCCGGTGCCGCTGGCCGTAGTCCACTGCCAACACAGTCAGTCGGGAGCCAAGGTGCGCTAGCCAGTGGGCCAAGACACTGCTGTCCAGCCCTCCGGAGCAGACCACCACGGCATGCGCAGGTATGTGCGGTAGGTCTGGGCCGGAGACTGGCAAGTCGGCGGTGATGCCGGCGGCATCACCGCCGGTCGGATCTGGCGTCCTTGTCATATGTCCTCCATACGGTGATTGGAGCCGAGGGGCGGTCTCGTGGTGATGCCGCCGGCATCACCACGAGACCGCCGCCACGCCTCTACGGATGGCCGGCCGGGGGAACTGCTGAACTCCGCTACCGGGTAGGGCTGCTGGGCAGCCGATCCAGGTCGCTGTCGCAGTCGACACTGCGCACGACGGTGTCCGCTCGCAGGTAGCGGAGCACCTGATCGAGTAGGCCCTTCAGGTCGTTTGCCTGTTCGGGGATCGTCACTCGGTTGGCGGCCTCCCAGAATGCTCGGTTGTCCCGAGCCCCCTGGTCGGGTCTGTGCATCGTGAACCCGTCGCGGTGGTCGTAGTGGGGTGGCTCAGCCGGTGGCGGTGATGCCGCCGGCATCGCCGCATGCGGCAAGAGAAGGCCGTGGGCGACCAGCTCGCTGAATGCCTCCGCCCAGGGCCTACACCGTTCCCCGGTGCCGCACTTGGGGCAGCCGCCGTCCATCTGCTGGTGGGCGCTCAAGTCCTGCCACCATCGGTCGATGGTGGCGGCGGCCGGCTTCACCGCCGCTCTCGCGCCCGTTGCGGAGGCGCCCAAGGGGTCCCGCCCCGGTTTCCGAGGGCTGGTCATCGGAGAACAAGCCCGTTGCCTGGCCAGCCGGGTCATTAACGGCCGTGTGTCCAAAATGACCGTCGACTCATCAGCCAGCGGCGGCTGGAAGGCGCCAGCTCGCGCCCCGTAACGAGTTGCGGGACCGGTGGCGTCCAACGGTGCGCGGCGGCGGCGAAATAGCCAGTGAACCATAGGTCTACTCCCCTCTGAGATCGGGCAAAGACGGCCCGCCGCAGCCGGGACACCACCCGCTCACCTTCTTGCCGAGCACGAAGCCCACGATCACGGCTAAGGCCAGCAGCACGATGCCGCCAGCGACCTGTATGAACAGCACGATGGGCCCCCTCGGACGAAGGTTCAACCGGTCGGTGTACGTCGATGCGGTGGTACCGCCGTGGTGGTGCTGGACATCGGTGTTACGCGCCGCCTCGAAGCGGGCAGCAGTACTGGCGCCATCGCGGCGCCACCTCAACACAGTTCGCGCCCAACCAGCGGACGGAACGTCGTTATGCCCGGCCAGGGCGGTCCGCCGGTCTGCCTACGGATAGCAGCAGGGTCGGTGTTGCTCTTCCAGGATCATCTGCGCATTGCACCGGTGGCTACCCGGTGCTATCGGGAGTTTCGGGGCGTTGTTTCCCGTGTCGCGGGGAAGTTCCGTGGTCCGCGTTGGATGCGTATCGTTTGCGCGGTGGACGTCAATGCGTGTCGCTGATTGTGGGTGGTGGAATGGCAGAGGGACGGTCGATGAGCCTGCGTCGGCAGCAGGCACACCTGGCTGCCGAGTTGCGTTCGGCGGCCAAGACCTGGGTTGAGGTGGCCGAGGTCTTCCAGATGCGGTTCCGGCTCAATCCTCGTGTGGCGTTTCGGTCGGTGCGGGGATGGAGCCAGACGCAGGCAGCCGAGGAGTGGAACCGCCGCTGGCCCGACGAGCCCAAGACGTTCAAGTCTTTTTCGTACTGGGAGATCTGGCCGGGCAAGGGCGGATACTCACCGTCACACGATAACCTCGTGCGGCTTGCCGAGATCTACGAATGCAGCGTGGCCGATCTGCTGGCCGATCTGCCGAGCTTCCGTCACCTTGACTCGGCTGCCGGGACTTTGGCAGTGCCTCGGGGTACGACCAGTACTCTTGCGAGTGAAATCATGGTGCCGAGCGAGGCGGAGACCCTGCTTCGCGACCTGCTCGGCCGGCGCGCCGGTGCGGAGGCGACTGTTTCGCCACAAGCGGTCGCCACTGGCCTGTACCGCCTGCCCGAGGAGGTCGACTTCGGAGAATTGGCGCAGGTCATCGTTATGTGGATGCAACGGATACCGCATTACCCGGCCCGCAGGGACATGCTGGGCAAGCTGGCTGCCGCGCTCGTTGCCGCGACGGCAGCGCCGCTGACGGGCTTGGCGGAGTCAGCCAGCGCCACCCCGGCACAGGATCTCGGCAGGTTCGACCCGGCCACACTGGCGCACTGCGAGGCCATGATGCCCAACCTTCGTAAGCAGGGCGACGTGCTCGGCGCGAGCGCGACGCTGCCCAGCGCGTTGGCCTACCGACGCATCGCCGAGCAGCAAGCCAGGGCCGCCGCCAACGGCACGCAGCGTGACCGCGCGATGGCCACGTACGCCGAGCTGACCCAGCTGACCGGCTGGCTGTGTTTCAACATGGGCGATTACGGCTCGGCGCAACGGTTCTACGACGATGCGCGGGCCGCCGCGCACGAGGCGCGCGCCGTGGAGCTGGTGACCTACATCCTGTGCACGATGAGCCACCTGGCCACGTGGCAGGGCAAGCCTCGCGTCGGTATCGACCATGCTGTCGCCGCCGCTGCGTGGGCCGATCAAAGCGGCAGCCCGTACGCTCGCGCCTACGCGGCAGACGTGGCCGTGCGGGCACTGACTGCGGACGGCCAAGCGGATCGGTCGAGAGACGCCCTCGACCGGGAGTACGCCGCACTGCAAGCGGCGCTGACCGACCAAGGCCCGCGCCAGTCGTGGTGGTACTTCTACGACGAGTCGTTCTTCTGGAGTACCAGCGCACAGAACGCGTTGCGGTTCCATGGTGCCGACCAGGTGCTCGTGGCGGCCGACAAGGCTCTGAGGCTCAGCGACCAGGGCAACCTGCACGAACGGTCGTTCCGGCTGTTGTTTCGTGCGGAGGCGTTCGGCCGGCAGCAGAACCTCGGCCTGGCCTGCCAGACCATCACCGAGGTCGTGGAGCTGACGTCAGTGAACTCGACGCGCCGGATCGAGCAGCGGGTGCAGGAGCTGCGCCGCAGCCTCGACCCGTGGAAGCGGACACGGGCGGTGCGGGAGCTCGATCAGGCGATCCGCGCCTACCGGTCAACTCCGGTCGGCTAGCGGAAGCGGGCGCACGAACATGGCATACTCGCGGTAGTAGGCACCGGGCCGTCCGGGGATGGTGCCCACACGCTGCCAGCCCCACCCCGCGTAGAGTGCGTGGGTAGCGGTCGCGGCCGGGTTGGCCGTTAGCGTGGCACGTTCCTCGCGACGGCCGCCGAGGAACGTGTCGTGCAGGCCCCGCCCGATTCCCTTGCCCTGCCATGCTTTGCGTACCTCGATCTCGGCCAGGACCACGGTTCGCTCACCACCACGTTCGTCGGTGAACCCCGGCTCCGGAGCCGGGTCGAGCCCGGCGAACCAGTCGCGCTCCTGCCGCAGGCTGTAGCCGAAGACGAACCCAACCACGTCACCAACCCGAGCCGTGACCAACTCGAAGTTGCGGGCACCCAGCGCACCCGTGGCCCGGTCGCGGAAGGCGTCGGCCTTGACGTTGGTGTCCTCGCCGTAGGCGTCGCCGTAGGCGTCGGCGTAGACCTCGCACAACTGATCCATTAAGAGGGCGGCGGCACCTGCGTTGAGGCGCGAGTAAGTCACGTCGGTCACGCCATGCACCATACGTGCGTTCGGCCGACCGCCATTCCCCGTGGCGCAGGGAAGTACCCTCAGTAGGGCATTTTCGGTACGGTGGCGGAGCAGGGTGAAGCCTGCTCGTCCGTGCATGTGGCGGGCGATTTGTTTGGTTTTGGTGTTGACGCCTTCGGTGGGGCCGTTGCTGTAGGGGACTGTGAGGGCGGCGTTCACGGCGTCGCGGTCGCGCTCCATGCCTCGGGTGAAGGCGTGCAGGTGAGGTAGGTCGGCCGCGCGGACCTGGGCGATCCAGTGTGTGAGCCGGTCGGTGTTCGCGGGCTGAGGCGTCGGGAGTTCGGCGAAGCGTCCGACAGCGGCGGCGAGTTGGGTCATTTCTGGGCAGGCTGCGGTGAGCTGTGCCAGTAGATCTCGGTGCTCGGGTGGGAGGTTGGCGATGTTTGTGCAGCTCGGTGCCAAGAGGCGGCGACGAATGACAAGCCTCAGATCATGACGGCCGGTAAGGGACGCTGCGAAGCTCCGCTTCATCTGACGGAGCCGAGCGTGGAGACCGCACTCTAGGACTGGTCCACGTCGATCCGGTGATCTGAAAATGGCCACGCACCGCCCGCACGCCGGGAGATGCGGTGTCCACGACGGCACTGCGAGCCTGATCGCATGCGCCGAACGTCGACCGCCGACCCGGCCGGGCGCGTTCACCTCCTGGGCCGCTGGGCCGGCACCCTCGATCACCACACGGCAGCGCTGGCGGTGTGGCTCGCCGCCAGGCGCCGTTGCTGGTGGCGGCCGTTGCTGGCCGGGACGCCGGTGCTGGCGGTCACGCCGCAGCCGGACGGCCTGGTGCGCTTCGAACACCATCCGCGGCCACCGCTGGAGGCCCTCGGGCTGGAGCTGCGCTACGCCGACGACTGGGCCACGGCCCGCGGCGCCTATCGGCGGGAACTGGCCGAGAGCGGGGCGCTGGTGATCTGCGGCGACGCGTACAACGTGCCGTGGCAGCGCGGACACCGGCGGTGGCACGCGCCGTACTGGTTCACGGTGCTGCGGGACGGCGCTGATTGGGTGGTCGAGGATCCCCTCTCGACGGAGGCACCGGGGAGGCCGGCCGGCCCGCTGCGGGTTCGGGTTGAACCGGGCCAGCTCCTGCGCTGGTCCCGGGCGCCGCAGCTGTACACCGCCGTCCAGCACCTGCGCGAGCTGAGCGTCGTGGGTCACGGCCCGCCCGGCCTCGGCGTGCGCTACCGGTGGCTGGCCCGGGCGCGGGCGCCACATCCCGGCCGGCCGGAGCCCACCCGGCTGGTCGGTGCGGACGCCGTCAACGGGCTCGCCATCCGGTTCCGGACGGCGCCGCCGGACGACCCGATCCACCGGCAGGTCGACGACGTGCGCCACGTGCTGCGGCAGCGCGAGCTGGTGGTCGCCGCTGGCGGGGTGGACCCCGACCTGGTGCCGCCGCACGTGCGGGAGCATTGGCGGCTTGCGGTGGCCGGCTGGCGTCGGGTCGTGGCCGCGCTGGTGCGGGTCCGGTCGGGTGCGGGCGGCGGATCGCCGGTCGACTCGCGCGAACTGGCCGATGCGACGGGTGCGGTCGCCGGGTTCGAGACCGTCGCGTGGCGGCTCGCGGATGCCGGCGCGTCGCCGTGGCCGCCGGACGCGGCGGTGGCGCAACTCGGTTCGTGAGCTGTTCCGGCCAGCGGAGCGCACCGGGAGAGAAGACACCCGTCGCGCGTCCCCACCAAGCTCGTACTGCCCCGACGACCGCGCTTGAGGAGACAGACGATGACCCCACCACAGGATGTGATCACCGCACTCGTTGCCGAGGGTGACGACGTCGACCGGATGGTCGCGTCGCTCGATCCCGCCGGGTGGTCGGCGCCGACACCGGCCCCCCGCTGGACCGTCGCGCACCAGATCGCCCACCTGGCCGCCACCTTCCGGCTGGCCACGCTGGCCGCCGCCCGGCCGGAGGCGTTCACCCGGATCGCCTCCCAGCTCGGCCCCGACTTCGAGGCCAACGTCGAGCAGGCCCTAGCGGAGTACCTCGCCGAGCCGCCCGAGGTGCTGCTGACCCGGTGGCGGTCGGAGCGGTCAGCCGTGGCGGCCGCGCTGAGGGACCTGCCGCCGGACACGCTCGTGCCCTGGCTGGTCCGGCCCATCCCGGCGGCCGTGCTCGCCGCGGCCGGGCTGACCGAGCTCGTCGGGCACGGGCAGGACATCGCCGACGCGCTAGGGGTGGAGCGCCGGTTCACCGACCGGATCCGGCACGTCGTCGAGTTCGCGATGCGTACTTGGGACTTCGGTTACCTGGCGCGTGGGCTGCAACCGCCCGCCGTCACGTTCCGGTTCGAGCTGACCGCGCCCTCCGGAGAGCGCTGGGACTTCGGACCGCCCGGCAGCGCGGAGCGCATCACCGGCCCGGCTGCGGACTTCTGCCTGCTCGTCACCCGCCGCCGGCACCGCGCGGACCTGTCCCTGACCGCGACCGGCGACGAGGCCGACCGCTGGCTGGACCTCGCCCAGGCGTACCGGGGCTCGCCCGGCCCGGGCCGGCAGCCGGGCCAGTTCGCCGGCCGGGCCACTGTCCCGCCGGAGCGCTGAGCCGGGCCGGCGCGCCGGATCCGAGTCACCTGAGGAAGGGCGGATCGTGAAAGCACTCATTCTGGCGGGCGGAACCGGCATACGTTTACGGCCGTTCACCTATTCGATTCCGAAACAACTCGTCTCGGTCGCGAACCGGCCCGTCCTGGACTATGTGATCCAAAGTGTGCGCGACGCCGGAATCACCGACATCGGCCTGATCGTCGGAACTCGGGAGGACGCCTTCCGGGCCGCCGTCGGCGATGGCGAGCGGCTCGCGGTCCGTCTCACCTATCTGCGGCAGGACCGGCCGCTCGGCCTGGCGCACGCGGTGCGGCTGGCCCACCCGTTCCTCGGCACCAGCGACTTCCTTATGCATCTCGGTGACAACTACCTGTCCGGCGGCGTCGCGGCGGCGGTCCGGGAGTTCCGTGACCGCCGGCCCGTAGCCCAGCTGGTGCTGCACCGGGTGACGGATCCGCGGGCCTTCGGGGTCGCCGAGGTCCGGCCGGACGGGCGCGTCACGCGGGTCGAGGAGAAACCGGCTCGGCCGCGCAGCGACCTGGCGGTCACCGGTGCCTACCTTTTCACCGAGGCGGTGCACAAGGCGGTGGAGGCGATCGAGCCGAGCGCCCGCGCTGAACTGGAGATCACCGACGCCGTCCAGTGGCTCGTCGACAGCGGCGCCGACGTGCGCGGCCGCGAGCACCACGGCTTCTGGCGGGACGTCGGCGGGGTCGACGACCTCCTGGCGGTCAACCGCGAGGTACTGGGCGGCCTGCCACCCGCCGTACGGGGCGACGTCGACGCCGCCAGCGAGTTGCGCGGCCGGGTGGTCGTCGAGCGAGGTGCCCGGGTGATCCGGTCGCGCGTCGAAGGACCGGCGATCATCGGCGCCGGCACCGTGGTCGAGGACAGCCGGATCGACCCGGCCACGTCGATCGGGCGCGACTGCGTGATCCGTACCGCGCAGCTCGCCGACTCGGTGGTGTTCGACGGCGCGAGCATCGAGGCGATCGGTGCCCTGAGCGGGTCGGTGATCGGCCGGCACGCCACGATCCGGACCGCAGAGCCGGACCGGACCGGACATCGCCTGATCGTCGGTGACCACACTTACGTCGGGACCACCCGCTGACCGCCCCAGACGCCCGACTTTTCCAGAATGAGCGACCGACTGTCAACCAGTGACGGCGATCGATGTTGCGGATATGGTGAGTTCGTTCTAACGACTCGGCCCGCCCGGGGGGTACCGGCACCGCGCGATGCCCGACCGGGACCGTCGCGCGTGGCACGAATCGGGGTGACCGGCGACATCGCAGGGGCGGGGCGGCAGCGCGGTGGCCGGTCCCGGGTGCCGCCCGGGCGAGCCCGCTCGCTACCTCTGCGTAGCAGTACCTGGAGGGTGTCCGTGCGGATCTCTGATCTCAGCAAGGCAACCGGCATACCGATCGCGACCATCAAGTTCTATCTGCGCGAGGGGCTGCTGCCGCCGGGCATGCGGACGGGGCGCAACCAGGCGCGCTACGGCGAGACGCACCGTCGCCGGTTGGTGCTGATCCGGGCCCTGACCAGTGTCGGGCAGCTCGATCTGACGTCGGTGCGGGTCCTGCTGGCCGCCGTCGACGACGGCACGGCCGGGTTGTCCGGGCTGCACGACGTGTTGCACGCGGTGCTGTTTCCCGGTGATCCGTCGCCAGTGCAGTCCGACCATCTCGGCTCGTCCACGGCCGACATCGACCGGCTCGTGAATAGGCTGGGCTGGCGCGTCCGGCCCGACGCGCCGGCCCGTGCCCAGCTGGCGGTGGTGCTGGCGACGCTGCGCGACCTCGGCTGCGGCTGCGACATGGATTTCTTCGAGCCGTACGCGGAGGCGGCCGAACGCATCGCGCGGCAGGAACTCGAATTGGTGACCTCCTACGGGCCCGGTGACGGCGCGGCGATGATGGTACGCAGCATTCTGCTCGCGGTCGCCTTCTCCGCCATGCGTGTGCTGGCCGAGCAGCATGTGATCGCCGAGCGGCCGGACGGTGGCAATCGGAAGTAAAAAGCGCCGATATCCATTTTCCTACTTCGATGTTGCCGTGCGCAATGAGGCGACCGCAGGGCGTGTTGCAACTTCCATGAGGGTCGGTTAGCCTTCCTACTATCCGTTAATGGTCGATGAGGTCGGTGCAGTCAACTGTTAGTCGTCTCTGCGCTCGATCATTCGCAGAAATTTGTTTTAGCGCGCTCCGAGATGACGCTTCGCCGCGCCCTGCATTCGAGGAGGGAAACATGAAAGAGGAGCCTGTGGAGGGTGCGGATCCGGCCGAACGGGCGGTCCTGCGGGCGATTCAGGTGATGCGAGAGCGCATGGGAGAACAGCTTACCGTCGACGATCTGGCCCGTGCTGCCATGTTCAGCAAGTTCCACTTCACCCGGGTGTTCCAGCGGGTGACCGGAGTCTCGCCGGGCCGTTTCCTCTCGGCATTGCGCCTGCAGCAGGCGAAGATGTTGCTCGTCTCAACCGGAATGAGTGTCACGGACATCAGCACGTACGTCGGTTACAACAGCGTGGGCACTTTCAGCTCGCGATTCAGTCGGAGTGTAGGGATGTCGCCGACTACGTATCGCCAGCGATCGGGCTTCGCGCCGGTGCTGCCGGTGCGCGGCGGCCGGACCTGCGAGGCCACATTGTCCTGCCGGGTGCGGCTGGCCGAACCGGACGACAAAGCCGTGGTGTTCGTCGGCATCTTCCCCGACCGGATCCCTGAGGGACGGCCGGTGCGCTGCGCGGTCCTGAACGACCGGGAGCAGGTCCGCTGGGCCGCGATCCCGCCCGGGACGTGGTATCTCCTCGCGCAGTCCGCGTCGCCGGACGAGCAGCTCCTGCCGGACGGCCCGGACGACGCCGGCCGGCTGGTGGCGGTCGCGACCCACGGCCCGTTCTCGGTCCACCCGGGATGGTCGGCCAGTCTCGACCTGGTGCTGCGGCCCACCCGCCTGTTCGACCCGCCGGTCCTGCTGGCGCTCCTCGACGCCCGGGAGTACGCGATAGGTGAACTGACCTCGGCCCGGCAGGCCGGGGTGGCGCTGCTGCCCACGGTCGCTTGACGGCGGACCGGCCCGATGATCCCTGCCCGGCTGGCCTCGTCCGTCGTACAACGCCAGGTCCCTTACGTCGGCCATTTCGGGTCCCGGCCGTGGTACCCGGGATGGCCGACGCGCGGGCCTCGACGCCCGGACGGCTTCCCTGCTCCCCGCGCTCGCGTCCTACCAGGTCGGCGAGGCCGACGTCGCGGAGTTCCGCCGGCACCACCCGGGCGACGCGCGCCTCCTCGAGACACCCGCGTGGGCCGGTGCCGCCGCCGCCCGGCTGATCGGCGAGCGTCTGCCGCGCCCCGGCCGGTGGCCGCCGACGGCGCACGACCGAAGTGGCCCGGCCGCCCGGTGGCCGCCCACGATGGCCGCAACGAGTCCCGGGAGAAAGCCATGTCGACTATGTCCGGTTTACTGCGCAGGCTGGCGCTGACACCGTCGCTGCGCTCCGTCAGCTTTGCCGGCCGCGGGTTCCCGGACGCGCTGGACGACGCGGCACGCCGCCTGGAGGCGGTCCCGCAGTCGGTGGTGGTGGGGTTCGAGTGGGGCATAGAGGTGCGGGATCTGTGGGAGATCGAGCGCCGGTTGGAGCTGGTCGAGCCGGAGATGCGCGGGTTCGCGTACGAGGGTGCGGCGATGGCCTTCACGGTGCGCGACAGTATGGCCGGTGGGCGCGGGCACCGCACCCGCGACCTGCTGGCCGGGCCCGGCGTGCCGCACATCTTCCTCACCTACATCGGCATCGGGTTCGCGATGGCCCGGCTCCCGCGTCCGCTGTGGAAGTGGGTGCTGCCCGACCTGACCGGCACGCCTTACTACCCGACGATAAGCTGGTTTGCAGTCGACGGGTACGGGTTCGACCGCGCCTATTTCGACACGGATAGCTGGGTGACCGGGCAGCGGCGGCCGCCCGTGTACCCGTGGCGGGGCCGCCCGGACTACTTCCTTCGGGCTGTCGACCAGGGCGTCGGGCGGGCGCTGTGGTTCATTCACGGTGGCCGGCCCGTGGACGTCGCGGCGTCCGCCGGCGCCTTCGCCGCGCCACGTCAGCCCGACCTGTGGAGCGGAGTGGGCCTGGCCGCCGCGTTCGCCGGCGGGTGCTCCGCCGAGGCACTGCGGGAGATGACCCGCTCGGCCGCGGAGCATCGGCCGCACGTCGCCCAGGGGGCGGTGTTCGCGGCCAAGGCCCGCCACTTCTCCGGGTTCGTGCCGGAGTACACCGAGGTCGCGACCCGGGCCCTCGCCGGGATGTCGGTCGCGGCCGCTGCCGCCCTCGCCGACGACGTGGCGGACGGCGGATTCCCGCCGACCGGCGAACCGGATTACGAGATCTGGCGAAAGCGAATCCGTGACCGCCTGTAGGAAAATAGGTTCGACGGCCGGATCCGACCGCACAGGCCAAGAAGACAATCTCCTCCGAGCGGTACCACAATCAGCTCGAACCAGCACTCGGAAGGTGCCGAGCAATGTCTTTTATGGGAATTCTGCGGCGGCGTGTACTCACGCCGGACATCACCGAGACCACGTTCGAGAAACGCGGATTTCACACCTGCCGGCCAGAAGTGCGCCGACGGATGGAAATGGTGGGCCGGTATTTTCTGGCCGGCTATGCCGCAGCCGCCGAGGTCGCCCGGCCGATCGATGCGGAAACGACCCTAGAGAACGTGCCCGCCGGTTATCGGGGCTTCGCGTACGAGGGCGCCGCGATGGGCTTCGCCGTCCGCGACGCCCTGCCCGTCGGGGGACGCCGGCACGTGATCGAATTCCTGCACGGGCGTGCCGGCAGTCACGTCTACATGGTATATGTCGGTGTCGGCTGGGCGATGGCGCGCATTCCCCGTTTCCGGTGGCCGGCTCTGCACACCGCCGATCCGTTGCTGCGCTGGCTCGCCCTCGACGGGTACGGCTTTCACCAGGCGTACTTCCACACCGCGCGGTACGTGTACGGTCCGCGTCCGCCGGACGATGCCTGCCCGTGGCCGGCTGGGGAACACGCGTGGTACGCCCGGCGGGCCATCGACCAGGGCATCGGGCGGGCCACCTGGTTCGTCGCGGGTGGCGACCCCGAGCGCGTCGCCCGCCTGTTCGGTGACTTCCCGGCAGAGCGCTGCACTGACCTGTTCAGCGGCGTCGGCCTAGCCGCCACGTACGCGGGCGGAGTCGACCGCGCGAGCCTGGAGCGGTTGTGGGAGCTGGCCGGCCGTTACCGGCCACAACTGGCGCAGGGCGCGACGTTCGGGGCGCACGCGCGGGTCCGGGCCAACCTGGTGACGTCGTACAACGAGCAGGCGGCCGAGGTGTTCTGCGGCATGTCGGCGACCGAGGCGGCGAAGTTACCCGACGAGGCGCGGACCGGACTGCCGACCACCGGGCCGGTGCCGGCGTACGCCGTGTGGCGTGACCGGATCAGCGAAACGCTGGCCGCGCGCGGGCGCTGCTGACGTCGGGCCGCCCACCCGAGGTCCGAGGAGTGCCGGGGCAGCGCCGCCGGGCGCCGGTCGGGGTACGTGTGCACAGGAAAGGTTGAGGTGCGATGACGAGGATCGCAGTCATAGGTATGGCATGCCGGTATCCGGACGCGACATCGCCCCGGGAACTCTGGGAGAACGCGATCGCCGGGCGCCGTGCCTTCCGCCGGTTGCCGGACGTCCGGATGCGCCTGGATGACTACTGGGACGCCGACCCGGCGGTGCCGGACAAGTTCTACGCCCGCAACGCGGCGGTGATCGAAGGCTACGAGTTCGACCGGATCGCCTACAAGATAGCCGGTAGCACGTATCGGTCGACCGACCTCACCCACTGGCTGGCCCTGGACGTCGCGGCGCTCGCGCTGACCGACGCCGGCTTCCCGATGGGGGAGGGGCTGCCGCACGAGCGCACCGGTGTATTGGTCGGCAACACGCTGACCGGGGAGTTCTCCCGCGCCAACCAGCTGCGCCTGCGCTGGCCGTACGTCCGACGCATGGTCGCCGGCGCGCTCAAGGAACAGGACTGGGACGACGAGCAGGTCGGCTTGTTCCTGGACGGCTTCGAGGCGACCTTCAAGGGCCCCTTCCCCGCAGTCGACGAGGACACCTTGGCGGGAGGACTGTCGAACACCATCGCGGGCCGAATCTGCAATTACTTCGACCTCAAGGGTGGCGGCTACACGGTGGACGGCGCCTGCTCGTCGTCGCTACTGTCGGTGGTGACCGCCTGCAAGGCGCTGGTGGACGGCGATCTGGACGTCGCGGTGGCGGGCGGTGTCGACCTGTCCATCGACCCGTTCGAACTTGTCGGATTCGCCAAGACGGGTGCGCTGGCCAGCGGCGAGATGAAGGTCTACGACCGCGGCTCGAACGGCTTCTGGCCCGGCGAGGGCTGCGGCATGGTGGTGCTGATGCGCGAGCCCGAGGCGCTGCGGGCCGGGCACCGCGTGTACGCGCGCATCGCGGGCTGGGGCATCTCCTCCGACGGCAAGGGCGGGATGACGCGGCCCGAGGCGGGCGGATACCGACTGGCGCTGCGCCGGGCGTACGAACGGGCCGGCTTCGGCGTGGAGACGGTGGCCATGTTCGAGGGCCACGGCACCGGCACCAAGGTGGGCGACACCACCGAGCTGATGGCGCTGTCGGCCGCGCGCCGGGAGGCGGACCCGTCCGCGCCGCCGGCCGCGATCAGCTCCATCAAGGCGATGATCGGCCACACCAAGGCGGCCGCCGGCGTGGCCGGCCTGATCAAGGCGTCGATGGCGGTTTACGAGGAGGTGATCCCGCCGTCGCTCGGGTGCACCGACCCGCACGACCTCCTGCGCGAGGAATCCGCGCCGCTGCGGGTGCTGGCCAGGGCGGAGCCGTGGCCGGAGACCGAGGAGGTCCGCGCCGGCGTCACCGCGATGGGCTTCGGCGGCATCAACACCCACCTGACGCTGGAGCGTCCGCACGGGCGCCGCCGTCCCGGCTTCCACTCCCGGACCAGCGCACTGGCCGACTCCCGGCAGGACGCCGAGCTGCTGCTGGTTGACGCGGCGTCGCCGGGGGAGTTGCGGGCGCGGCTCGAACGGCTGGCCGGGTTCGTGGCCACCCTGGCCTACGCCGAGGTGACCGACCTGGCCGCGGCGCTGCACGGTGACCTGCGGGACCTGCCCTGGCGGGCGGCGCTGGTGGTGACCACTCCGGACGATGCCGAGCGCCTCGTCCGACGGCTGTGCGCCGCGCTCGAGGCCGGTGAGACCAGCCTGTTCGAGGCCGACGGCCGGTGCCTGCTGGGACAGGTCAGCGGTCCGGGCCGGATCGGGTTCCTGTTCCCCGGGCAGGGCGCCGGCCGGAAGACCGCCGGTGGTGCGCTGCGCCGTCGGTTCGCCGAGGCGGAGGAGGTCTACGCCGCGGCCGCTCTGCCGGAGACCGGCGACGCGGTGGCCACGCAGTTCGCCCAGCCGCGGATCGTGACCGGCTCGCTGGCCGGGCTGCGGGTTTTGTCCGCGCTCGGCATCGATGCGACCGTGGCGGTCGGGCACAGCCTCGGCGAGCTGACCGCCCTGCACTGGGCTGGCGCGCTGGACGCGGACGGCCTGCTGCGAATCTCGGCGATCCGGGGCCGGATCATGGCGGAGCAGAGCGACTCCGGCACGATGGCCGGCCTGGGCGCGGCGCCCGAGGTTGTGGAACGGTTCACCGCCGGGCTGCCGGTGGTCGTCGCCGGGCTCAACGGCCCGGAGCAGACCGTCGTCGCCGGTCCGGTCGAGGCGGTCGAGCAGGTGTGCCGCAACGCCCGCGCCGCCGGCGTGAGCGGCACCCGGTTGCGCGTCTCGCACGCCTTCCACTCGCCCCTGGTTGCCCGGGCGGCCGACGTGTTCGGCGACGCGGTCGCGGGCGAGACGTTCGGGACGGTTCGGCGGCACGTCGTCTCCACGGTCACCGGCGAGAGTCTGCCCGCCGACGCCGACGTGCCGGCGCTGCTGCGCCGCCAGATCACCACGCCGGTGCTGTTCGCGCCGGCCCTGCGCCGAGCGGTCAAGGACGTGGACCTGTTGATCGAGGTAGGCCCCGGACGAGTGCTGAGCGGGCTGGCGGAAGCGGTGACGGACGTGCCCGCGGTGGGGATGGACACCGACGACGAGTCCCTCACCGGCCTGCTGCGGGTAATCGGCGCCGCGTACGTAACGGGCGCCGCCTCGGTGGATCCGGCGCTGTTCTATGGCCGGCTGATCCGCCCGCTGAGGCCCGGGGCCGAGTTCTCCTTCCTGGAGAGCCCCTGCGAGCAGGCTCCGGTGCTGGCGGTCGCCGCCGCTGCGGTGGCCGAGGCCGGGCGGGTACCCGAGCCCGCCGGTGCGTCGGTGGCCGCCGCCGGCCGATCCACCGCCGGGCTGCTGCGTGAGCTGGCTGCCGAGCACGCCGAGCTGCCGGCGGACCTGGTGGACGAGCGCAGCAGGCTGCTCGACGACCTGCACCTGAGTTCGATCACTGTCGGGCGGCTCGTCAACCAGGTCGCGCAGGCGCTGGACATCCCGCCGATGCACTTACCGACCAACTTCGCCACCGCGACGGTGGGTGAGCTGGCCGAGGCGCTGGATCAGCTGCACGGCACGGCCCGGTCGGCCGACCGGTCGGCCGGCGTACCGGTCGCCGGTGCCGGCGACTGGGTCCGGCCGTGGATGGTCTCCCTCGAACCGGTGCCGCTGCCGCCGCCCGGCACGCGCGACGGAAACGGCGCGTGGCGGGTCCACACCGGTGAGCCGCACCCGCTGGCAGAGCCGTTGCGGCAGGCGCTGGAGGCCGGCGGCGTGGGCGGCGGCGTGCTGGTCTGCCTGCCGCCGGACTGCCCGGAGGACGGACTGGAACCGGCCCTGCGCGGGGCGCAGCGGGTATCGCCCGGTGAGCGCTTCGTCCTGGTCGGGCACGGCCGTGGTGCCGCGGGGCTGGCCAGGACGCTGCACCTGGAGTCACCGCAGGTGCCGACCACGGTCGTGCACTGTGCGCCGCCCGTCGAGGCCGGCGACGCGATCCCGCGGATCGTGGCCGAGGTCGCCGCGACGACCGCCTTCAGCGAGGTGCACCTCGGCCCGGACGGGGACCGCCGGGTGCCCACGCTGCACGCCCTGCCGATCCGCGCCGCCGCGCCGGAGGCCCCGCTGGGCTCCGCTGACGTGCTGCTGGTGACTGGCGGCGGCAAGGGCATCACGGCTGAGTGCGCGCTGGCGATCGCTACCGACACGGGCTGCCGGCTCGCCTTGATCGGGCGGTCCGACCCGGCCGGCGACCCGGAACTGCGGGCCAACCTGGACCGGATCGCCGGATCCGGCGTGACGGTCGAATACGCCCGGGCGGACGTGACCGACACGGCACAGGTGCGCCGCGCGGTCGACCACCTGCAGCGGACGCTGGGCAGGGTCACGGCGGTGCTCCACGGGGCCGGCCGCAACGAACCGGCCGCCCTCACCGGGCTGGACATGGACGCGTTCCGGCGCACCCTGGCACCCAAGATCGACGGTCTGCGCGCCGTCCTCGACGCGGTCGACACCGGCGGGCTGCGCCTGCTCGTGACGCTCGGGAGCATCATCGGCCGGTCCGGGCTGCGCGGCGAGGCACACTATGCGGTCGCCAACGACTGGCTGGCCGCCTTCACCGCCGTGTTCGGCCGGACGCACCCCCGGTGCCGCGCCGTCTGCCTGGAGTGGTCGGTCTGGTCCGGGGTCGGCATGGGTGAGCGCCTGTCCGTGGTGGAGGCCCTGGCCCGCGAGGGCATCACCCCGATCACGCCGGACCAGGGTCTACGGATCCTGCGACGGCTGCTCCATGACCCGGACTGCCCGCCTGCCGTGGTGATCAGCGGCCGCACCGAGGGCATCCACACCGTCCGGCACCACCGCCCCGAACTGCCCCTGCGGCGGTTCGTGGAACGCATCCTGGTCTGGTATCCCGGCGTGGAACTGGTCACCGAGGTCGACCTGGGCGCCGCCACCGACCTGTACCTGGCCGACCACCGCCTCGACGGCAATCTGCTCTTCCCGGCCGTGTTCGGCATGGAGGCGATGGCGCAGGTGGCCGGGGCGCTGACCGGTGACGTTCGGGTACCGGTGTTCGAGCGGGTCGAGTTCTCCCGCCCGATCGTGGTGCCGCCGGGCGGCACCACCCGGATCCGGGTCGCCGCGCTGGTCACCGACGTGGACACGGTGGACGTGGTGCTGCACAGCGAGGAGACCGGCTTCGCCGCCCAGCACTTCCGGGCCACCCTGCGATACGGCGACGAACCGGTGCCAGCCGGCCCGCCCGGGCAGACGGCGGACGGGACACCGCCGGTCCCGCTCGACCCGGCGACCGACCTGTACGGCTCGGTGCTCTTCCAGGGCGAACGGTTCCAGCGGCTGCGCCGCTACCACCGGGCGGCCGCCCGGGACGTGGACGCGGATTTGGCGGCGGACGACTCGGTCCGCTGGTTCGCCGGCCACCTGTCCGGCGCCCTGGTGCTCGGCGACCCCGGGGTCCGGGACGCGCTGATGCACGGCAACCAGGTGTGCGTGCCGCACGCCACCCTCCTGCCCGCGGGGATCGACCGGCTGCATCCGGCCGGCCCCGGCGCGGACGCCACGACGGAGCTGCGCTACAGCGCCACTGAGCGTGCCCGCGACGGCGACACGTACACGTACGACATCGCGCTGCGCACCGCGGACGGGCGCGTCGTTGAGCGCTGGGAGGGCCTGCGGTTGCGGGCGGTGCGCAAGACCGGCGGCCGCGGGCCGTGGGCGGCACCGCTGCTCGGGCCCTACCTGGAACGGGCCGTGGGCGACATCCTCGATGCCCGGGTCGCGGTCGCGGTAGAGCCGGACGACCCGGGCACGTTCGGGGACGGGGCGTCCGGCACGCGCACCGAACGGGCCGCCGCCCGAGTGTTCGGCCACCCGGTCGAGGTGCGGTACCGCCCGGACGGCCGCCCCGAGGTGGACGGGGATCTCGACATCTCGGTCGCGCACGGCGCCGGGGTGACCGGCTGCGTCGTGGCCCGCGGAGTGGTGGCCTGCGACGTGGAGCCTGTCGTGCCCCGGTCCGCGGAGACCTGGGAGGGCCTGCTGGGCGCGCACCGGCGGATCACCGGCCTGCTGACCGCCGACGCCGGCGACGACGCGGACACCGCAGCCACCCGGGTCTGGTCGGCGCAGGAGTGCCTGCGCAAGGCGGGCAGCTCGCCGGGCGCGCCGCTGATGTTGCTCTCCGCGGCACCCGACGGCTGGGCGGTGTTCGGCTCCGGGGATCTGCGCGTCGCGGTGCTGGTCAGCACCCTGCACGGCGTGGCGGAGCCGGTCACGTTCGCGATCCTGACGAGTGGGAGCTGATCATGGACGACTACTACGAGATCCGCCACACGGTCGGCTTCGAGGAGACCAACCTGGTGGGCAACGTCTACTACGTGAACTACCTGCGCTGGCAGGGCCGCTGCCGGGAGATGTTCCTCAAGGAGCGCGCCCCCGAGGTGCTCGACGACCTGCGCGGCGAGCTGAAGCTGTTCACGCTGCGCGTGTCCTGCGAGTTCTTCGCCGAGCTCGCCGCCTTCGAGGACATCTCGGTGCGGATGCGCTTGGCCGAACTGGCCCAGACCCAGATCCAGCTCACCTTCGACTACGTGCGGCTGGAGCCGGACAACGGCGAGACGCTGGTGGCCCGCGGGCTGCAGCGGGTCGCCTGCATGCGGGGACCGAACACCAGGACCGTGCCGGCCCGGGTGCCCGAGCCCCTGATCCGGGCCCTGCGGCCGTACGCCGGACTTTTCACGACCTAGCGGAGGGGCCATGCACGTGCAACCCGAACCGGTGGCATTCGATCCGCTCCAGCTGCGGCGCACCCTGGGCGCCTTCGCCACGGGCGTCACCGTGGTCACGGTCGGGGGACTGGAGCCGCACGGGATGACCGCCAACTCGTTCACCGCCGTCTCGCTCGAGCCGCCGCTGATCTTGGTCTGCGTCCAACGGGACGCGATAATGCACCGACAGCTGCTGAACACCAGCACGTTCGGCGTCTCGGTGCTCGCCGCCCACCATGAGGCGGTGGCCCGGCAGTTCGCGCGCCGCCGCCCGCCCGGGCGCGAGCAGTTCGCCGAGACGGCATGGTTCACCGGCGGGTCAAGCGCCGCGCCGTTGTTGGCCGACGCCGCCGCCCGGCTCGAGTGCGCGCTGTGGCACACGTACGACGGCGGGGACCACAGCATCTTCATCGGCCGGCTGCTGTCCTTCGAGCGCGTGCCCGACGCGGACGTCCTGCTTTTCCTCCACGGCCGGTTCGGCCGACTGCAGCGGGAGGCGGCCGTCGATCTGACCACCTGACACCCGCCGGGAGGGCGAACGTCATGACGACCACGAGCAGCAACCGCCAGCGGCCACCCGGTCCGCCCCGTGCCGCCGCCCTCAGCATGCTGCTGACGATGAGCCGCGACCGGCTGGGCATGATGACCGCCGCGGCGGGGGCATACGGGGACGCCGCGTGGCTGCCGGTGGGCCACAAGGCGCTGTACCTCTTCAACCACCCCGACTACGCCAAGCACGTGCTCACCGAGAACAGCGACAACTACACCAAGGGCATCGGCCTGGTGCACGCCCGCCGGGCGCTCGGCGACGGGCTGCTGACCAGTGAGGGCGAGCTGTGGCGCGAGCAGCGCCGGGTGATCCGGCCGTCGTTCCGGAGCGGGCGGGCGCCGGACCAGGCGTCCGTAATCGCCGAGGAGGTCGCCAGGCTGGTGGAGCGGCTGCGAGCCCGAGCCGGCGGCCCTCCGGTGAACGTGGTCACCGAGTTCACCGGACTGACCCTCGGCGTGCTGGGCCGGACGTTGCTGGACGTCGACCTGACCGCGCTGGCGACCGTGGGCGACGCGTTCGCGGCCGTTCAGGACCAGGCGATGTTCGAACTCGTCACGCTCAGCGCCGTGCCCACCTGGATCCCGCTGACGCGGCAGCGGCGGTTTCGGCGGGCCCGCGCGGAACTGGAGCGCATCGTCGACGAACTCGTCGCCCGTCGGGGCGACGTGTCCGGCCGCGACGACGTGCTGTCCCGCCTCATCCGGTCCACCGGCGCCGAACCGGACGCCCGGGTGCGCCGGCAGCGGCTCCGGGACGAACTGGTGACGCTGCTGCTGGCCGGGCACGAGACGACTGCCAGCACCCTGGGCTGGACGCTGTACCTGATCGACCGGCATCCGCCGGTACGTGAACGCCTGCGCGCCGAGGCCGTCGAGGTGCTCGGTGACCGCCTGCCGGCGTACCGGGACCTGCCGGACCTGCGGTTCACCACGATGGTGGTGCAGGAGGCGATGCGCCTGTATCCGCCGGTATGGCTGCTGCCGCGCCGGTCGAGGCGGGCCGACCGGGTCGGCCCGTACCTGGTCCCGGCCGGCTCCGATGTGGTGGTCTCGCCGTACACGATGCACCGGCATCCGGAGTTCTGGCCGGAGCCGGACCGGTTCGACCCGCTGCGGTTCGACCCTCGTAACGCCGCCGACCGCCCGCGGTACGCCTACCTGCCGTTCGGCGCCGGTCCGCGGGTCTGCGTGGGCAGCAACCTAGGCACGATGGAGGCGGTCATCGCGGTGGCCATGCTGTGCCGCGAGTTGCGGCTCGTCCGCGTGCCCACGCACGCCGCGGTACCCGAGCCGATGCTGTCGCTGCGCATCCGCGGCGGGCTGCCGATGTCTGTCCACCTCGCCGACTAGAGGGCACGAATGCCGGCCGCGGTACTCCGCGCGTGCGCGGATCGCCGCGCGCGGGGCCTGCCGCATCCGGTGAGAAGACATCGGGAGGGCACCGCACCCAGGCTGTCTTCGGTCCGCATCGTCGTCACCGTCCTAAGGGGGACCAGTTGCCGACACCATCTGCCGGGCTCGCGCGCAGGGCGCTGCCGGGTGTCTTCGCCATCCTGTTGGCCGGAACGCTGTTCCTCGTCGCCCGCATGCCCGAGGCACCGGCTGACGAGAAGGCGGCCCTGGCCGCAGGCCACCGCTTCACCGAGTTGCCGATCGCACTGCCGCCCGGCCTGCCCGAGCGCACCGTCCGCGAGGTGAATCCGGCCTACCGCGACATCCGCTCGTGGATCTCGTCCGTCGGCGCCGCGGTCGCGGCGAACGACATCGGGGGCACCGGTGTCGCGAACGACCTGTGCCTGGTGGACACCCGCAGCGATGCCGTCGTCGTCACCCCGGCACCGACCGCCGCAGACCGCTACCCGCCGTTCGTGCTCGACCCGGCGCCGCTGCCGATGGGACCGGCGATCGCGCCGATGGGCTGCGTGCCGGGCGACTTCAACCTGGACAGCCGGATGGACCTGCTCGTCTACTACTGGGGCCGCACCCCGGTGCTGTTCCTGCACCGGGCGGACGCGACCAGTCTGCGCCTCGCCTCGTTCCGGCCGACCGAGCTGGTGCCCCAGGCGCCGTCACCAGACGGCACCTACCACGGCCCGCTGTGGAACACGAACGCCGTCGCGGTCGCCGACTTCGACGGCGACGGTCATCCCGACATCTCGGTGCACAACTACTTCCCGGACTCGGCGGTCCTCGACCCGACCGCGCCCGCCAACACCCGCATGAACCACTCCCTGTCGAAGGCGAAGAACGCCGGCGGCGCCCACGTGCTGCGCTGGGTCTCGGCCTCCGGCGGCACCGAGCCGGAGGCCCGTTACCAGGAGGCGCGCGGGGCGATCGACCCGGACGCGGCCAGCGGCTGGACCCTGGGCGTCGGATCGGCCGACCTGGACGGCGATCTGCTGCCGGAGCTGTACCTGGCCAACGACTTCGGCAACGACCACCTGCTGCATAACGTGTCCACACCCGGGCGGATCAAGTTCCGCGAGGTAGCGGGCCGCCGCGGCGCCTTCACCCCGAAGTCGATGGTCCTCGGCCGTGACTCGTTCAAGGGGATGTCGATGGACTTCGGGGACATCGACGCCGACGGCAGCTTCGACATGTTCGTCAGCAATATCACCGTCTCCTGGGGCCTGCAGGAGAGCAACTTCCTGTGGCTGAACAACACCTCGACCACCGCGGAGGCCGCAGCCAAGCTCGATCGCGGCACCGCGCCGTTCGACGAGAGATCGGCCGATCACGACATCGCCTGGACCGGCTGGGGCTGGGACGCCAAGATGGCGGACTTCGACAACAGCGGCCACCTGTCGGTGGTGCAGACCAACGGGTTCATCAAGGGTGACACCAACCGGTGGAGCTGGCTGCAGGAACTGGCCGCCAGCAACGATCTGCTGCTGGAGAACCCGGCGATGTGGCCGAAGCAGGAACCGGGGGACGACATCGCCGGGTCTGACCGGCTGGCGTTCTGGGTCCGCAAGCCGGACGGCAAGTTCGTCAACGTCAATTCCGCCCTCGGGCTGGACGTGCCGACCCCTACGCGTGGGATCGCGGTCGCGGACACCGACGGCGACGGGGCCCAGGACTTCGCGGTCGCGCGCCAGTGGGGGCCGCCGGCGTTCTACCGCAACGAGATGCCCCGCAAGGACGCCTTCCTCGGCCTGCGGCTGTTCCGCCCGGTCGAGGGACAGGACGGCGCCGGGGCGCGAGCAGGTGACCGGGTGGTCGGCTCGCCGGCCTACGGCGCGGTCGTCCGGATCACCCGGGCCGACGGGCATGTGCAGGTCGCCCAGCTCGACGGTGGCAGCGGCCACAGCGGCAAGCGTTCCTTCGACGTCTTCTTCGGGCTGGGCGCGGCCGGTGACCGGCCAGTGCGGGTCGAGCTGTCCTGGCGCGACCTGACCGGCGCCCCGCACCGGCAGACGCTGGATCTGAACAGCGGCTGGCATGACCTCATGCTGACCACGCGAGCTGAGGAGGTGCCGGCGCGATGACAACTCAGCAGGAGATCCGGGCGGGCGATCCGGCGACGGGCACCAAGCCGCACCGGCCGGAGGCGCCGGCGCACCGTACCGATCAGGCGGCGGTCCCCCAGGTGGGCCGGCACGACCCGCGGTACAAGGCGCTGCGCAACTTCGCCATCTCGATGAGCATCTTCAACATCCTGGGCTACACGGTGCTCGGCTTCGAACAGCCGTGGACGTGGCCGCTGTTCGCCCTCGCGGTGGGTTACGCCACCGAGATCCTCATCGCGCTGGTCACCGCCTGGGCACACCGCCGACGGCCGGAGTTCGCCGGCAATGGCCTGTGGGGCCTCTACACGTTCCTGCTGCCGACGCACATCACCGCGCTCGCCGCGAACATGCTGCTGTACGCCAACAACCGGTTCTGGCCGATCGCGTTCGCGGTGGTCGTGGCGATCGGGCAGAAGGCGGTGCTGCGGGCCCCGATCAACGGCCGGATGCGGCACTTCATGAATCCGTCCAACCTCGGCATCACCGCGGCCCTGCTGGTGTTCCCATGGGTGAACATCGCGCCGCCGTACCACTTCACAGCGGAGGTCCCGGACGTCTTCCGCCTGATGGTCCCGTTCATCATCCTCACCGCCGGCACGGTCCTCAACGCCATGCTCACCAAGCGGCTGCTGCTGATCCTGGGCTGGCTCGGCGGCTTCGTGATCCAGGCGCTGGTGCGGCACTTCGTCTGGGACGTCGCGCTGTGGTCGGCGCTCGGCGTGATGACCGGCGTCGCGTTCGTCCTGTTCACCAACTACATGATCACCGACCCGGGGACGACACCGTCGAGCGGTCGGGCGCAGTTCATTTTCGGCGCGTCCGTCGCCGCGGTGTACGGCGTACTGCTGGCCTTCAACGTCGTCTACACCCTGTTCTTCGCGGTCTGCATCGTCTGCCTGGCCCGCGGCGGGATGTGGTGGGTGAAGGAGCTGCGCGAGCGTGGCCGCCGCCGGGCGGCGGCGCTCGTCCCGGCGACCGCCTGACCCTCGGCGCCCCGCACGGGGGCGGACCGGCCCACGGCCGGTCCGCCCTCGTGCGGTCTGCGGGGGCACAGCCACGGAAAACACCGGCATTCTCCGAGATGACCGCCGGTGGCGGCGCGGCGAATGCTGGAAGTCCGAACGCCGATTCCGAGGGTGGGCAAGATGCGTCCGTGTCGCGTGGACATCCCCCGGGCCGTCATCGACGACCTGCGCCGGTTGATCACCAGCGCCCCGGCACACCTGCGGGACCTCGCCGAGCACTGGCGGACCGGCTTTGACTGGCGGGCCGCGGAGCGGCGGATCAACGCGTATCCGCAGTACGTCACCCCGATCGACGGCGTGGAGATGCACTTCCTGCACGCGCGGTCGGCCGAGCCGGCGGCCGTGCCGCTGCTCCTCACGCACGGCCGCCCAGGCGCGTGCGCCGAGTTTCTCGGCGTGATTGAGGCGTTGACCGACCCGGTGCGGCACGGGGGTCAGCCGCACGACGCGTTCCACGTCGTGGTGCCGTCGCTGCCGGGAGGCGGCCTGTCCGCCGCGTCCGGCGAGAACACCGCAGCAGCGTGCGCCACGCTGATGGCCCGGCTGGGCCACCACCGGTACGTGGTGCACGGCGGGGACCTCGGCGCCGCGCTCGCGCTGCGGATCGGCGAGCGGGATTCGGACCACGTCGCCGCGGTGCACCTGTCCGCGCCGGCGGCGGCGCCTGTGGTGGACCCGTCGGTGGCGGCCAACTCCCCGGTGGGGCACCTGGCCCGGATCGCCGCAGCCGCCGTCGACCGCGACGACCTGCTCACCGTCGCCTCGCTCTCCTGGTTTACCCGTGGCACCGGACCGGACGCCGAGCCCGACCACCCGGCGCGGGAGGTGCTGCGGCGGGCGGTTCCGTGGTCGCTGACGATGCCGGTCGGCGTGCTGTGCGCCGCGGACCGGGCGGACCGCGCCGCGGCGGAGCGGGTGCTGCCCACGCTGAGTTACTGGCACGAGCACGACGGGGACGCGACCCTGCCGGCCCTGACGCGGCCGCAGCTGCTCGTCGAGGACCTGCGCCGCTTCGCCGGTGCGGTCCGCACGCCCGCCGGCGTCGACCCGGCCGCCCTCGGGCCGGCGGAGTTCGCCTCGCTGGTCCGGCGCGCCTCCACGGAGGAGTTGCTGGGCCTGATGCGAGGCGAGCGGCGCCGGGCCGTCCTGGAGCGGATCTTCCTGGACATGCCCGCTGTCTTCCGGCCCGACTTGGCCGGCCCCGACCGCAAGGTCGTGCACTGGCACGTCGGGGACCGTACGGACGGCAGGGAGGACGTCTTCGAGCTGGTGCTCGCCGACGGCGTCTGTCAGGTGTCCACCTCGCCCCGGCAGGCGCCGCGGCTGGTGCTGACGATCGGCGCGGTGGACTTCCTCCGAGTGGTGACCGGCGTCGCCAACCCGACGACGCTGTTCCTACGGGGACGGATGAAGGCGAAGGGTGACCTCGGGCTGGCCATGCGGTTCCCGAAGCTGTTCGAAGTGCCCCGGCCGTGACGGCGGGCGGCCCGCGCGTCCGGGCCGGCCGGTCCGGCGTACGCGTCAGCCGAGTGACGTTCCGGTCAGCTCGCGCCGCAGCCGGTCGCCGACGCCGCGGGCCGCCGCCATGCTGCCCCACGCGGTGACCTCGACGAGCGCCCGGTCGTCGTGGCCCCGGGCCAGGAAGTCGGTCACCAGCGTGTCGGTCACCAGGTGCGAGCCGGCCGCGGCGAGCAGAGCCAGCCGGGCGGCCGGGCGGTCGTCCTCGCCGAGCGGGTCCACGGCATCGGCCAGCCAGGCCCGGCCGCTCAGCCCCGGCCGGTCGCCGGCGGCGAGGCGCTCGCTTACCAACCGGCGTGCCTGCTCCGGGACGGATCGGGCTCCGGCCTCGTCCATCGCCGCGGCGGCCCGGGCGAAGACGTCCGCGAGGGCGGGCCGGCCGGAGGCCCACGACAGGTCGGCCGGCAGTGGCGCCGCGGGCAGCATTGCCGCGTGGTCCCCGGCCGGCTGCGGCACGGCGCGCGCTAGGCGACCGAGGAGGCGCGCCGCAGCCTGCCGGACCGGCCCGCGGACCGGTCCGGGCAGCGCGGGCAGCGGCGACTCGGATAGGAAGATGTTCACCATGCGGTTGATGTAGTGGAACGTCACGACGAGGGCGATCGCCTCGGGCACCTCGGCCGGGCCGAGGGGCGGGACGGACGGCGCGCTCGCGGACGCGGCGGCCGGTTCGCTGCCGGCCCGGGCGCGGGTCCACCGGACGAGCGCCCGCACGTGCGGGTCACCGGCGGCTCCCGCCTCCGGCCCGCGCAGCAGGCCGGCCAGGGTGGTGCCGTGTACGTCGACGCAGTACGGGCACCGGTTCGCTGCGGACACCTCCACGGCCATCGCCTCCTTGACCGCCCGGCCGAGCCGGCCCGGCACGAGCAGCGACTCGCGCAGCATCAGCCAGGTCGCGGCGAGAGCCGGCGGAGCGGCCGCATGGAGCGTCAGCGGGGGCGCGAGCATGCCGAAGTCCCGTTCCACGGCCCGGTAGACCGCGGCCACCAGGCCGGTTGCCGCACTCAGCGGAACTGGCGTGAGGTGCCGGACGTGCGTCGTGCCGACCGTACGGGTCGCCCGCGCGAACAGTGACACCATGCGACCTCTCTCCTGGGTCAGACGACGTTCGCGGTGGCCCGGCGCCCGGAGGTGGCGCCGTCCGGGGACGGAGTGCCGTATCGGACGGCCATGCCGCGCTCCTGTGCGGCGCGGACGATGCCCGGCACGGCGCGTTCGGCGAGCGCGGCGATGGTCAGGGCCGGATTGACGGTCAGCGCGCCAGGCACCGCCGAGCCGTCGGTGACGAAGATGCCGGGGTGGTCCCGCAACTCGTGCCGGTCGTCGAGCGCGGAGGTGGCGGGGTCGTCGCCGATCCGGCACGAGGACAGGGGGTGCACCGTGTACGCGCCGATCACCTCGTTGGTCCACGGCGCCACCCGGGCCAGCCCGTCGCGTTCCAGGATGTCCTTGACCTCCGCGTCGGCCAGCGACCAGCCGCGCAGCGTGTTCGCGGTGGGCCGGTACCGCAGCGGGCCGAAGCCGAGCATCTGCTGCGACAACCGGGTGGCGTTGCCGGTTTCCGGCGGCGGCCCGAACACGCCCTCGTTGTCGTCCTCGGACATGGTGAAGACGGTCAGCCACGACTGCCACTGCCGCAGCATCTCCTTCTTGGTCGCGCCGAACCAGCTCGCGTCCGTGCTGACCCCGGGCACCTGGGCCAGGATGGTGCCCAGCCCGGGCGGGAAGTACAGCTGCTCGAGGGAGAAGCGCTCGAACTCGGGCAGACTCCCGTCCAGCCGGTCCCATGAGGCGACGGCGGGCCCGCGGCCGATCTGGTACGCCCGGTACGCCGTGCCGTCGCCCCGGTCCAGCCCGAGCACGTCGCGGACGCGGTCCTCGTCGAAGACCGCGGTGTTCAGCCGCTCGCCGTTGCCGGAGAAGTACCGGCCGACCGCGTGCGGCATCGGTCCGAGGGCGGCCTCGGACCGGCGCAGGATCACCGGGGTCGCGCCGGTGCCGGCGGCCAGCACCACCAGCTTGGCGTCGATGGCGCCGCTCCCGTGCAGGACCCGGTAGTCCTCGCCGTCGACGACCCGGTAGTGCACCCGGTAGCCGCCGTCGTGGTTGCGGGTGAGCTCCTGCACCTCGTGCAGGGGCCGGATCTCGGCGCCGTGGGCGAGCGCGGCCGGCAGGTAGTTCAGTAGCAGCGACCGTTTGGCGTCGAAACGGCAGCCGGACATCATCCAGTTGCAGTTGGTGCACAGACCGGTGTCGACGGCGACCGGTGCCGGGTTGGCGGTGCGGCCCGCATGGGCGCAAGCCGAGGCCCACAGCCCGCCCGCGTACGGCACCTGGTCCCACGGCACGGTGGTGACCGGCAGCGCCTCGCACACCCGGTCGTACCAGGGGTCCAGGGTGTCGCGGGCGATGGACCTCGGCCACATGCGGCGGCCGATGCTGCCGCGGCGCTCGAAGACGAACCGCGGGGCGCGCGGCATGGTCGCGAAGTAGACCACGCTGCCGCCGCCGACGCAGTTGCCGCCCAGGATGCTCATGCCGTCGCCCACGACAAAGTCGAAGATCCGGGTGCTCGAGGTGCCGAGCAGGAAGTCGTGGTCGAACTCGGGCGCGGTCAGCCACGGCCCCCGTTCCAGCACCACCACGCGGGCGCCGCCCGCGGCCAGATGGTAGGCCGGGATCGCCCCGCCGAACCCGCTGCCGACGACGACGATGTCGGCCTGCTCCACATCAGTCATTCCGGATCGCCCGTCTGTGTGGTCCGCGGATGCGTGCCGGCCAGCTGACGGCCGTACGAGAAACGCGGAAATCGGTACAGCCCATCCGGGCCGGGCCGGCGGAAGCCGAGGAACGTCAGCCCCGGGTGCCCGGCGGCGAATGCGTCGGCCGTGTTCCGGTGCGCGGCGCTGTCGAAGGCCATGTAGCTGAACATGGCCAGCCCCACCCACAGCTGCCGCTCCGGGTGCTCCGGAGCGGTCAGCGTCCGGACCAGGACGGTCCGGTCCTCGAACGCCAGCGCGACGAACGCGGGCCGGCCGGGGTCCAGCCGCAGGCGGCGCGCCGCGGCGTACTGCTGCGCGTGGTCGTTCAGCGCGTCGACCAGCGCGTCCAGGGTTGGCGCCAACCCGCTGCCGGTCAGCTCCAGCAATTCGACGGCGCCGCAGACGGCGGCTCCCGGCCCGGGTGACGCGCCGGCGACCGCGACGTCCCCGGGGAAGCGTTTCTCGCCGGGGAGGATCGTGTCCGCGTACGCCTCGATCGTCATCGTCCGAATCCCGGACAGCGTTTCCCGCGCCGGAGAGTCGACTTCCATGTTGATACTTCCTCCTGCTCGCACGGTCACCCTAAGTTTTCGGGCCGCATCATGGTCCCGTACCGGGCGTGGCGCCGGACAACTTCAGCAATGCGTTGCCGAAATTGTCGTGCGGCGCAGGCGACAGCACTGTGGATACCGTTCGACCACGGCGATCGAGCCGAGCATTTTCGAAGAGGAATTCCCGCGACCGGCCGTGTGAGCATCGCAGCACGGATTCCCGGAAAAGGACGATCCGGACGGTCGCCGTGACGGTTCGGTGAGTCGGACTCCCTCGTTGACTGCATTCGAGAAAAGAGGCGAGATCGTGGTTGATTCCGCGGCCCATCCGGTCACCGCATCGATCGACTTATTCGCCGGCGCGCCGGCGGATCGGCTGGCGGATGCCTACCAGCGGCTCGTCGGCGAACTCTGGCGCGACGGTCGTGCGACCGAGCACACGTTACCGGCGGTGCCGCATCTCGTGGCGTGCTTGGACCGGGTAGACGAGGCGCGGCAGGGACGCCTGGCGATCCTGCTCGGGCTGCTGGCCGAAGTGGAGCGCCCGGCCGCGCACGGGCGGGTGCACGCCGCGGTCCGCGCCCCGCTCGACCGCTACCTCACCCTGTGGCGGCGGGCACCTCGCGGACAGGGGCTTTCGCTGGCCCTGCAGTACCTCCTCGCCCACTTCCCAGAGGACCGCCACCGGGTCCTCGCGGTCGCCGACGGCCTCAGTCTCGACGCCGACCACCGGTCCCGGCTGGACCGCGCTCTGCTCCGGTTCGACGCCGACGGCCTGGAGCCGCAGATCGGCCGTGCGTTCCCGTACCCGACGGCCTGGGAGATGGACGAGCGCGAGCGCGCCCACGACCGGGCGCAGGTCGCGTCGCTGTCCGCCGAGCAGAAAGCGGCACAGTGGCACAAGGACACCAGCACCGTGCTGGGCTTCATCGGCGCCCAGGCGTATTGGGCGGTGCTGCACGACGCGCCGATACCGCCGATCGAGCCCGACTCGCTCCCGCCGCGCTACCCCGACCCGCCGGAGGCCGACCCGGAGATCTTCCGCCGGCACGAGGCGGCGTTCCGCTGTCCGAAGTGCGGCGAGAGCCTGCGGTTCACCGCCGCCGCCCGCTGCACTGGCTGCGCCGGGGAGTATCGGATCACCCGGGGGATGCTCGACTGCACCGCGTCCGCCGGCGGCGCGGGCGGTGCGGACTTCCTCTCGCAGCTGGTGAAGATCCCCACGATGGCCCACTTCATCGAGTCGAAGGCGCGGCCCAACTTCAAGCGGCTGTGCGGCTTCACCTGGGACGGACCGGTG
This sequence comes from Salinispora goodfellowii, assembly GCF_059570675.1. NCBI lineage: Bacteria > Bacillati > Actinomycetota > Actinomycetes > Micromonosporales > Micromonosporaceae > Salinispora > Salinispora goodfellowii. Next base: position 97,195 of record NZ_JCANTD010000002.1, read on the forward strand.
ACGGCGGCCGTCGAGGAGAAGCTCATCGCCGAGCTGGTGCGCCCGGTGGACGGGCCGGTGCTCGACGTCGCCGCCGGACCGGGCGGGTTCACCCTGGCGCTCGCCAAGGCGGTCGGGCATCAGCGGGTGATCGCGCTGGACCTGATGCCGCAGATGCTCGCCTCGCTGCGGCACCGGTTGCCGCAGGTGCCGGCGGTCGTGGCGAACGCGCGGACGCTGCCGTTCGGCGACGGCACCCTGGGTGCGGCGATGTGCTGGAACGGCCCGCACGCGTTCCTGTACGAGGACACCGCCCCGATCTTCGCCGAGATCAGCCGGTGCCTGCGGCCCGGAGGCACCTTCACCACCTACAGCTTCCGTGACTCCGGGGACCCGATCTACCGGTACTTCGTCGGATCGCACCACTTCCCTCAGTCCGAGCACGGGCTGCGGATGTACGACCTGGACGAGTTCAAGGGCTGGCTGGCGGACGCCGGGCTGGTCGTGCGCGAGGAGTCGGCCGCCGGACTGGCCTTCTTCATCACCGCGGAGAAGCAGGCGCTCGGGACGCGTGGCTAGGAGTAGGAGAGATCCCGTGTTGAAGGTCCGATTGATGCAACAGGGCGCTTGGGACATGCCGGTCGACTCCATGCCGCTCGCCGTCGGCTATCTCAAGGCGGTGATCGACGCCGATGTCGACTTTCGCGGGGAGGTCGAGGGGACGATCTCCAACTTCCGTGGCGGCGCGCAGCTGCAGGACATGGCCAAGGAACTGCTGAACGGCGAGATCCCCGATGTGGTGGCGTTCTCGGTGCTCGGCTGGAACTACCGGAACTTCGGCGCGCTGGCCGAGACGTTCAAGCAGGTCAATCCGCGCGGGTTGGTGGTGTTCGGCGGCAACCACGTCGCCTACCAGTCCGAGCGGGTCTTCCGTGACTTTCCCTGGGTCGACGTGGTGGTCAACGGCGAGGGCGAGCACACCTTCCACGAACTGCTGACCCACGTGCTCGAGCACGACACGTTCGACCCGGTGCACGTCCGGGGATTGTCCTACCGCCGCCCGGACGGCGGGCATGTCACCACGCCTGTCCGGGACCGGATCGAGAACCTGGACGTGGTGCCCTCCCCGTTCCTCACCGGCGCCATCCCGATGGCCGACGCGGCCGGGAACTTCCGGTACGACGTGGCGCTGATGGAGACGAACCGCGGCTGCCCGTACAAGTGCTCGTTCTGTTACTGGGGTGGTGCGGTCGGCCAGAAGATGCGGTCGTTCTCCAGGGAGCGGCTCGCTGCCGAGCTGGACATGTTCGGCTACCACCGGGCCCCGTCCCTGGTGCTCTGCGACTCAAACTTCGGACTGCTCGAGACGGACGAGGAGTTCGTCGAGCTGGTGATCAAGACGAAGGAGAAGTACGGGTACCCGCAGGCGCTGATCACCAGCTGGGCGAAGAACAAGTCGCCGCGCTTCTACAACATCGTCCGGCAGCTCAAGCGGCACGGCCTGCACGGCATGTTCACCCTGGCGCTGCAGACCCTGAACGACGCGGCGCTGACCGACATGCTCCGCAAGAACATGAAGGTCAACCAGTGGGAGAGCATGGTCGACTGGCTCCATGAGGAGGGCCTGGAGTGCTACGGCGAGCTGATCTGGGGAGCGCCGGGCGAGACCGTGGAGTCGTTCCTGCAGGGCTATGACCGGCTTGCCGAGAAGGTCTCCCGGATCGCTGTGTATCCGATGCTGCTGCTGCCCAACACCGCGTACGCGGAGAAACGGGAACTGCACGGGTTCATCACCATCCGCGGCCAGGACGACGACTTCGAGTATGTGCTGGCCAACCGCACCTCCACGCTGGCCGAGAACATGGAGATGCAGCGTTTCGTCTTCTGGGCCCGGGTACTCGGCGAGCAGCAGTTCCTGCGGCACGCCTGGCGGCCCCTGCTGGACGTGATCGGGATGACGCAGTCGCAGGTCATCCAGGGCGCCAAGGCCTGGTTCGAGCGATCCGACGATCCGGCCGCCGCCGCGTTCCTGGCCAAGCCGCCGGTGATCGCGGAGTCGCCGGCAATCGCCGAGGCGCTGCGCGACCTGCACCGCCGGCCGGAACTGCGCGAGCTGATCCGGCAGTGGTGGCGCGCGAGGATCGTGCCCGCGTTCCCGGAGCCCTGGCGGGACTTCGCGGAGGCGCTGCACGAGTACGAGAGCTGGTCGCGGCAGGTCTACGTCGAGCCGGGCGAGGAACTGCCCCCCGGCTGGCACATCGTCGAACGTGCCGGCGGAACCTGGTACGAGAGCGACCCGGTGTCCTTCCCGTACGACATGCCGACGGCGCTGCACGACTGGTCCGCGACGTTGGAGTCGGGGCCCCAACTGGAGCCGACGACGCTGGTCTTCTCCGCCCGCCCCGGCTACTACGAGAACCTCGACAACTACGAGACCGCCTCGATGCACCTGGCGACCCCGCGTCGGGTCTGACCCCACGCTGACCCGAGGAGAGGGCTACGCATGACCGACAAGATCGTCGTGGACGCCTGGCTGGCGGACCTGGCGTTCCCGCACTACATGGACGAACTGTTCCGGCTCGGCCGGGAGTTCGGACAGGCGCACCCCGAGTACGAGATCAGGATCCGGGGCCTGGGTTTCCGGGACGGGGCCGCCGCGGTGGCCCAGGCGGCGGCGGAGGGCTCGCCGGCGGCGATCGCCGAGTACTACTACACCGAGACGCCGGACGCGCTGGACGCGCTGGACGCCGCCGGCCGTCCGCTGTTCACCTCGGTGGAGAGAGCGGTGGCGGGCCGCACCCACGTGCTGGGCGAGCCGGTCGTCGTGGACGACCTCCTGCCCGCGCTCCGCGCGCAGTACAGCCGGCACGGTGAGCTGTTCTCGCTGCCTACGGTGGCGACCACGTTCCAGCTGTTAACCAACGTGACCATGCTCCGGGCGGCGGGCGTGCCGGACATCCCGGAGACCTGGCAGGACCTGCGGGCGGCGTGCGAACGGCTGGCCGCGTCGCCGGGCGGGCCGCGGTACCCGATCACGTGGCCGAACAACGGGATACCGTTCCAGCACGCGATCGCGATGCAGGGCGGCGAGCTGGCCGACCACGGCAACGGACGGCTCGGCCGGGCCCGGACCGTCGACTTCACCACGAAGGAGATGCTGGCCTGGGTTACGTGGTGGCGCGACCTGCACCGGGACGATCTGTACCACTACACCGGCGAGTTGGGCGACTGGTTGGGCACCTTTGAGCTCTTCGCCGAGCAGCAGGTGGCGTTCCGGCTGAGTTCGACCAACGACATCGGTACGGCTGCGGAGGCCGCCGCCGAGGCCGGGTTCGAGTTCGCGGTCTCCCGCTTTCCCTACAACGCCGACGTCCCCTATCAGGGCAACGTGGTCGCGGGGACCTCGCTGTGGCTGGCGGACGGCCTGGACGAGGCCACCCGGGACGGCGCGCTGGCGTTCATGCAGTTTCTCGGCAACCCGCGCAACGCCGCGCGATACCACAAGGCGCACAGTTTCATCCCGGTCACCCGGTCCGCCTTCGCCCTATTGGAGCAGGAGGGCTGGTTCGCCAAGCACCCCTACCACCGGTCGCCCAACGACCAGCTCGACCTGGCCGCCAACGTGGACGCCGCCCCGGGCGCGCTGATCGGGGACTTCTTCGAGATCCAGGTGGTGCTCACCCGGGCCATGCACGACGTGCTGGTGGCGGGAGCCGATCCGCTGGAGCGCTTCGCCCGGGCGACCACGGAGGCGCAGGAGATGCTGGCCCGCTACCTCGCCGAGCACCCGCCCTCGCGGTAGCGCACCGGGCGGGGGTGTCCCGCTGGGCTCGGCCGAGCCGCGCGCATCGGCTCCCGCGACAGCCACTGCCTCGGCCGCCGGCCCGGCGACCTCACCCCCGGATCGTGCCGACGACAGGGGTAGCAAGCCATACCGGGCCGAGCGACCGAGCGGTCCCCGGCCGGGGACGATCCAGAAGGTGACGTGTCAGGCGGGGAGTTCGATCGACAGCGCGTGGTGGAACTCGTCGCGGGGGTCGTAGCGCTGCTTGACGCGCTGCAGGCGCGGATAGTTGTCCTTGTAGTACAACGTGGACCAGGGAACCCCGGAGGTGTTCCACGCGGGGTCGGCCAGGTCGCGGTCGGGATAGTTGATGTACGCGCCGTCGTTGTCCTCGTCGGGCACCGGCACGCCGCCGGTCTCGGCGTAGACGTCGTGGTAGAGCGCGCGCAGGTCGGCGATGCGGGCGTCGTCGTCCCGCTCGTCGGACCACGCCGAGAGATAGGCCGCCTTGAGGATGGAGTCGCGCTGCGCGATCGCGGTGCTGTCCGGCGCCACGGCGTTCACCTGCCCGCCGTACCCGATGAGGATGAGGTTCAGCGACTGCTCGCCGTCGGTGGCCAGGTGGCGGTACGCCGTCCTGCTCTGCTGTTCGGTGTAGGCCCGGCGCAGGTAGGCCGACTTCAGCTTGAACCGGCGGGTGGCGAGGTCGCCGGGTTCGCCACGGTTGGGGAAGGTAAAGAAGTACAGCCAGGGCACGACCTCGTCGGTGTTGCGGGTGACCGGCTCGATGCCCACGTTGCGGGACACCTCGTCGAAGAAGTCGTTCGTCAGCTGCTCGGCGCCGGGAACGTCGTCGTCGATCATCGACCCGACGACGATCATGCCGCCGGACCGGTGGGTGGCGGCGAAGAACCCGGTGAGCTTCGCGCCGGCGCAGCCGGGCTCGCTGTTGCGCTCGAACCAGCCGCAGACGTCGCGCAGCAGCCGGACGAACGCGTCCTCGGTCATCGTGTCCCAGGACCAGCCGATCAGGCCGTTGCGCCACCGGACCGGAGCGCGGGGGAGCAACTCGCGAGGGTCGGTGGAGGTGGCGCCGGGAGTGCGCACCCAGCACCGGGTCACCACGCCGAAGTTGCCGCCACCCCCGCCGGTGTGCGCCCACCACAGGTCGTGGTGCGGGTCGCCGGGGTCGTCGGTGGCCACGACCGCCCGCGCCCGCCCGTCGGCGTCCACGACGACGACCTCGACCGCGCACAGGTAGTCGACGATGGCACCGAGCCGGCGGGTCAGCGGGCCGAAGCCCCCGCCGGTCAGGTGGCCGCCGATGCCGACCTCCGTGCCCTCGCCGGCCGGGAGGGTGACTCCCCAGCGCTTGTAGAGCCGGCGGTAGACGTCGCCGATCGTCGCCCCGGGTTGCAGCGCGAACGCGCGCCGCTCGGGGTCGAAGGACACCTCGTTCATCTCGGACAGGTCGATCAGGACGCCGCCGTCGGTCGCGGCGGAGCCCTCGAAGCCGTGGCCGCCGCTGCGGACGGTGACCCGCTTGCCCGCCACCACCGCGTCGCCGACCGCGTCGACGACCTCCCGGGTGTCAGCCGGCACGTACACCCGGTCCACGCCGGCCACGAACCGCTGGTTGTAACCGCGCAGCACGCTGTCGAAGCGCGGATCGGCGGCGGTGATGACGCTGCCCGCGTACGACGGTGCCCGCGCCGCCGCCGGCCCGGGGGGCCGGGTCTCGGTATCGGTCACGCTGCTACCTCCTCTTTCGATCTGCGCTCATCGCGGCAGGGACTCCGGCCGCTTGTCGGTGTGGTAGAGCCACAACTGCACGAGAATCAGGTTGACCACCCAGCCGACCCACCGCGCCGCCTCAAGCAGGTAGCCCACGTCGACGGGCTCCGGCAGCCGGAGCCCCACCGACACGATCACCGTGCCCCACACGTTGTTCATGGTGAGTGCGAAGGCGTAGAGCATGTACCGGCGGTGCACCGCGTACCGGCCCTGGCGCACCCGGATGAAGCCGACCGTGACCACCATCAGCCAGAGGATGGTTGCCATCGACACCCCGATCTGTCCGATCGGCGGCGCGAACGGGACGATGGACAGGCCCAGCACCCCGGAGATCAGCGCGGCGACCACGTAGACCCGCCCGGTGATCCGGTGCACCCGCGGGTGCGTGCGCCGCACCCAGGGCCACACCTGGATGATCACGGCGAACACCGCGACGGTGCCGAACGCCATGTGTCCGAGCAGGCTCGGCCAGTACAGCGCGTAGCCGTCGTGCGGCGGGATCGGGGCGGTCGACTCGTTCAGGTCCTGGAACGGCAGGACGGTGTAGATCCACCAGCCCAGCGTGACCAGGAACAGCGGGACGATCCAGGGGCGGCGCCACCAGACCGGTCGCGTCCGGTTCGCCGCGGCCGGGCCCCGCTCGTCGGTCCGTACGATTCCGGCGGCTTCCTTCTTGATGTCGTACGTCATGTCTTCGACCTCCTGCTCGGACAGGCGATGCCGGAGTCCGAGCGGTCCCCCGGCCGTCGTCGTCTCAGTTCGCGTTTACTGGGGTGTTCTGGTAGGCGGCGAGCCGCCACTGCCCGTCGCGGCGCACCACGACCCAGGAGGCCCGGATGGCGGCGGCCGGCGACACCTCGCTCTGGCCAGCCTCGAGCACCCCGCCGTGGGTGAGCAGGATGGCGGCGTCGGTGCCGAGCATCCGGATGCCGAGCGGCTTGCCGGTCACCTGGGTGCCCTTGTACCGGCCCTGGTAGGCCTCGCGGAGGAACGCGCGGATCTCTTCCCGGCCGTTGCGGTGGACACCGGCCAGAATCATGGTGCCGTCCTCGGTGAACAGGTCGGCGAAGCCGTCGGCGTCGTGGTAGGCCCAGGCTGCGATCACCTTCTGAGTGAGAGCGGCGATGCCGGCCTGGTCGGCGTCGGAGGGTTGGGTCGCCGGGGGAGTGGTTGCGGTCATGGCTCTGGTCTCTCTCCTCGTTCGGGGGTCAGATGTACTGGGTATTGGGGTCCAAGCCGCACAGCACGCGTCCGTACAGCTCGGTGTTGGTGTTCGGGTGCATCAGGGCGTGCAGACTGATCGCCTGCACGTCACGCGCGATCCGCTGGATCGGCACGTCGGTGTAGATCGAAGAGCCACCGCTCGCGTCGGCGAGGATGTCCACCGCCTCGCGAGCCAGCTTCACCACCGCGCCCATGTCGGCCCGTGCCCGGATTCGTTCCTCGATCTTCCACGGCGCGCCCTCGGTGCCCTTGGTGTCCACCTGGGTGGCCAGGCGCCGCGCGTGGAACTCGGCCGCGTCCAGCTTCAGCGTCGCGTCGGCGACCTGTAGGTGGGTCAGCGGAGCCGCGCGCTGGCTCTCGTAGTCGGTATAGGTGATCTTGCGGTCGCCCAGCCGTTGCAGGAACGTGTCCAGGGCCGCGCGGCCGAGGCCGAGCGCCGTGCCGACCGACGAGGCCGCGGCAACCGGGAGCAGCGGAAGCCGGTAGATCCGCGAGTCGGCGCTGCGCTGCGACGCCGGCTCGCCCTTAAGCACGGCGCCCAGGGGCAGCACCCGCTGCTGCGGGACGAACAGATCCTTGGCGACAGTGCTGACGCTGCCGGTGCCGCGCAGGCCGCTGGTCTGCCAGTCGTCAACGACCAGCAGGTCGGACATCGGGACCAGGGCCATGACCGGGTACGGTTCGCCCGCGGGCGGCACCAGGACGGCGAGAATCTCCTGCCAGTGGCTGTGGTGCGCCCCGCTGATGAACCGCCACTTGCCGTTCACCACGATCCCGCCGTCGGCGGGGGCGGCCATCGCGGACGGGCTCAGGGTGCCGCACACCCGCACGTCCGGGGTGGCGAACACCTCGTCCTGCACCTCGTCGGGGAACTGGCACGCCATCCAGCCGGGGATCGCGTACACCGAGGCCACCCACGCGGCCGAGCCGTCGCCCCGGCCCAGTTCGGTGGTCACGTCGAGCAGGGTGCGGGTGTCGGCCTCGTAGCCGCCGTACCGCTTGGGCCGGCGCAGCTTGAACACGCCGGCGTCGGCCAGCCCGTCGATCACCTCGTCGTGCAGCCGCCGGTTCTCCTCCGCCCAGGAGGCGTGCCTGCGCAGCAACGGCACCAGTTCGGCCGCCTTGCGGACCAACTGTTCGCGCGATGGGGTTCCGATTTTGGACACAGCTCTCCTCCTGTACGGGACGGGTTTGCTCAGGACTCGACCGGCGCCGGTCCGGCGCCGGCGACCACGGGGAGGACCTTCTCCCCGATGATCTCGATCTGCCGCAGCGGGTCGTCCGAGGACAGCAGGATGCCGACGACGGTGTGCACGCCCTCATCCGCGAGCTGGTGCAGCTGGGTGATCAGGTCCTCGACCCCGGCGGCGCCGGGGCCGACGTCCAGGGGCAGGGCGCAGGTCTTCTCGATCGCGTCGTAGTCGCGACCGGCGTCCGCGCAGAGCCGGCGCAGCAGGTCGAGCTTGCTGGGCAGATCCGGGCCGGGGGAGAGGTTGCAGGCGTCGGCGTACCGCGCGACCAGGCTCAGCGTCCTGGGCCCGCCCCCGCCGAGCATGATCGGCGGATGTGGCCGGCTCAGGCTCTGCGGCAGATTCAGCGGCCGCTCCACCCGGTAGTGCCGCCCCTGGAACGGACGCTCGTCGCCCTGCTCGCCGTGCCAGTAGCCGCGCAGGATCCGCAGTGTCTCCGCCAGCATCTCGAACCGGGCGGCCACCGGGGGGAACGGGATCCCGGAGCCGGTCGCCTCGTCCTCGTACCAGCCGACGCCGAGGCCGAGGGTGGCCCGGCCGCCGGACAGGACGTCCAGGGTGGTCACCGTCTTGGCTAGCAGCGCCGGCGGGCGGAAGTGGACCCCGGCCACGAACGACGCGACCCGGCACCGACGGGTGTGCGCGGCGATCGTCGCGAGCGTGGTGAAACACTCCAGTTGCGGCGCCTGCGGACCGCCGGCATGCGGCCCCTGCCAGAGATGGTCGCCGACACCGACCAGGGCGAATCCGGCGTCATCGGCGGTCCGGCCGATCCGCGCCACCGTCTCGCCCGTCGCGGCCGGTCCGCCGTTCCAGGCGAATGCTCCCAGTGCCACTCCGACGTGCACGTCACCCTCCTTGCCGAATACGTGAGCCGTCCCCGGACCCGAGAGTCGCACCCGCCCGTGGCCGGCCACTTCCTTGAGATTGCGTCGATCGTCGGGCGCCTCAGACGGCGGTCGCGGCTGCGGGGGCGGGGACCAGCCGGACCGGCAGGCCGCGGTGGCCGTTCATGATGAACGTGGGCAGCGGCTGCAGTTCCTCCGCCGGCACCGCCAGGCGCAGGTCCGGAAACCGCTCGAACAGCCGGGACAGGCCGATGGTTGCGACCAGCCGGGCGATCCCCGCGCCGAGGCAGTAGTGCGGGCCATGGCCGAAGGAGACGTGCTCCTTGTGCTCCCGGGTGACGTCGAACTCGCCGGCGGTGTCGCCGTGCAGCGCCGGGTCGCGGCCCGCGGCGGCGTAGTTGATCAAAATGGGATCGCCCTGCGGGATGGTCACGCCGTCCAGCTCGATGTCGGTCACCGCGTACCGCAGCGGCAGACTGGCCAGCGGGCACTGCACGCGCAGCACCTCGTCGATCACGTCGTCCCAGCCGGCCCGGCCGGACCGCACAAGCTCCAGCTGGCCGGGGTGGGTGACGAGCGCGGTCACCGCGTTGTCCAGGAAGTTGATGGTGGTCTCCGAGCCGGCGCCCAGGATCGCGAAGATCGTGTCGGTCAGCTCCGAGTCGGTCAGCTGGCCGCCGTTTTCGTCGTCGCGCGCGGCGATCAGGTCGCTGGCGATGTCCTTGCCGGGTTCCCGGCGCTTGGCGGCGATGAGCTCGTCCATCGCGGTGCGCCAGCCAGTGAGGATGGCCTGCGCCTGCTCCGGGCTGACCGTGGTGTCCACCATCAGGTCCATCGCCTTGGCGGTCTGCGCCCGCTGCTGCTCGGTCATCCCGATCAGCTCGGCGATCAGCAGGGCCGGCAGCGGATAGCAGAACTTCTCCCGCAGGTCGACCACCTCGCCGGTTTCGGCGGCCAGCCCGTCGAGCAACTCGTCGACGAGCTTCTCCACCTGGGGCCGGACCGTCTCGACGCGCTGCGCGGTGAAAGCCTTGGCGATCAGCCGGCGCAGCCGGACGAGGTGCTTGCCGTAGGCGGTCACCATGTTGTCCATCGCGACCCAGCTGATCATCTCCCAGTCGGGTGGGATCTCGCCGTTGATGAACTTCGGCCAGTGGTTGCGGGCGTTCTTGGTGACGTTGCGGTCGAGCAGCAACCGCTTGACGACGTCGTAGCTGGTGATCGACCAGGCGTGCACGCCGCCTGGCAGTTCCACCTTGACCGCCGGGGCCTGCGCGCGCAGGCGGTCGGCCTCGGCGTGGATGTCCCTGCCGCTGGGGTCTAGGACGGGGCAACGGTCGGGCATGGGTGACTCCTTGTCCGTACGAATGGGACCTCGCCGGCCAGCGCCAGTCTCGCAGCGGCCAAATCCGGGGCGCACCTCGCAGATTGCGAGCATTGCCGGGCGGGTTGGCGCCCCGCCGTACCGGTCCGCATTCACAGAGAAGACCGGGCTGCGGGGCGATGCAACGATTCCGCAGGTAAGCCCCTTCGTTGAGCGCCTTCGCCCGCCACCGGAGGGCACTCGCCCCACCGCGGGCGCTCCACCACCTCACGACGGGCCGTTCACCGTGCCCGAAGCCAACTGGAGTCGGCTCGACAGACAAGGACCTGACATGAACGACACCCGCCACAGCGACTTGCGACTCCAGGAGATCGAGAACCGGGTCGGGGAGATCTGGAACCGCGTCCTCAAGGTGCAGGCGGGGATGCGCGAGGCCACCTTCTTCGAGCTCAACGGGGAGTCGATCGCGGCCGTCCGGATCGTCTCGTGGATCGAGGAGGAGCTCGGTGTCTTCGTCGACGTCGGCGACATCTTCGAGGAGGACCCCACCCTGGAGCAGTTCACCCGGACCGTGGTGGCCAAGGCGTCCTCGTCCTCGTCGCGCTGACGCGGCGTCGTGTGACACGAGGGAGAGGTGGGGGAGCGGGCATGACAGGGTCCTCCCGTACCCGCGGCGCCGGCTGGGCCGAGACGTCCGCCGCCCAGGATGGACTGTGGTTCCTGAACGCGTTGGACCCCGGCGCGCCCGGCCCCTGCGTGTGCCGGGCCTACCGGGTGACCGGCGATCTCGACCGCGGGGCGCTGCGCGTCGCGTGGCAGGCGGTGGTGCACCGGCACGACGCCCTGCGGACCACGCTAACCGAGCGGGGCGGGGTACCGATGCAGCGGATCGCCGCCGGGCGGAACGCCCCGCTGTCGTTCGCCGGCTCCGGCGCGGTGCCCGTCACCGACCGGGACACGGCGGCGGCGTGGTGGATCGCGAGCCGGGCCGCCACGCCGATGCGGCCGGCCGACGGCCCGCTCGCCCGGCTCTCGGTGGCCCGGCTAGGTGCCCGGGAGCACGTTGTCGTCCTGCTGCTGCACCGGGCGATCGCCGACGATGCCTCGATGTCGGTGGTGGTCGACGAGCTGTCCGCGGCCTACGCGGCCGAGTCAGCCGGTACCGGGGCGCGCAGCGCGGTGGCTGGCCGCGCGCCCGGGTTCGCGCGGTACGCCTGGTGGCAGCGCGAGCAGGCGTCCACACCGGAGTTCCGGCGGATGCTGCAGTGGTGGAGGTCGGCCCTCACGCCGCTTCCGCCTCCCCTGACGCTGCCGGTGGACCGCGCCCGTCCGGCGGCGCCCTCGTCGGCCGGCGGCATCGTGGAGTTCGACTGGGGCGGCGACCTGCGGCGCCGGCTCGACCGGCTGTGCGAGGCGGAACGGGCGACGCCGTTCACGGTGCTCCTCGCCGCCCTGCAGGCCCTGCTCTTCCGCTACGGCGGCGAGCAGCGCGTTGCGGTGGGCGCCGCGGTTGCGGTGCGCCCGCCGTCCGGTTCCGCCGGCCTCGTCGGCCCGCTGGAGAACCTCGTCGTCTGCTGCGCCGATCTGTCCGGGCGGCCCACCTTCCGGGAGCTGCTGCACCGGGTGGACCGGTCCGCCGGCGACGCGCTCGACCGCCGCGAGGTGCCGTTCCCGGATCTGATCTCCACTCTGGACATCGACCGGGACCTGCGCCGGCTCCCGCTGGCGGATGTGCTGTACGCGTTCCGGGACACCCCCCGGGCCGAGCTGAAGCTTCCCGGCGCGGAGGTCCGGCCGGAGCGGATCCACGACGGCCGGGCCCGCACCGACCTCACGCTGACGGTGGACCGGATCCGGCCCTCGGTCGCGGGCTCGCTGGAGTACCGCCGCGCCCTCTTCGACGAGGCGTCGGCGCGGCGGATCCTCGAGCAGCTGGGCACCCTGCTGGCGGCCGCCCTCGTCGAGCCCGGCACCGCCGTAGACGCGCTGCCCCTGGACGGGCCCGGGCGGATCCGCGCGGCGGTGCGCGACGCCGATCGGATCGCCGACGCCCCGTCCGGTGTGCCGCCGGTCCACGAACTCGTCCACCGGCGGGCGCGGGAAACGCCCGCGGCGGTCGCGGTGGCGTGGGACGGCGACACCCTCACCTACCGCGACCTCCGGATCCGGGCCGCACTGGTCGGCGAGGCGCTGGGCGGGGTCGCGGGCGCGGCGGTCGCCGTCCGGATGCCGGCCGGTCCCCGCCGGTGCGCAGTGCTGCTGGCCGTGCTCGACGCCGGGGCGCACATGGTCTGCCTCGGCCCGGGTGACGCTGGGGAGCGGGGCCGGGCAATGCTCTCCGGCCTACGGCCCGCGTGCCTGGTGATCGACGGCGAGGAGCCCGGCGACGACCTGTGCGAGTGGTACCGCGCGGAACCTGGCGGCCGGGTGCTCGACGTCGCGACCCTCGGCCACCTTCCGGAGACCTCTCGGGCGCCGGTGCCCGTCGCGCCGGACGACCGGGCGTACATCGCCTACACATCCGGCTCGACCGGCAGGCCCAAGGGAATCGCCCAGTCCCACGCCGGCTTCGCGCAGTTCGTCACCTGGCTGGCCGGGGAGTTCGGCATCGGACCCGGCTCCCGGGTGGCGCAGTGGGCCGCGGCCGGATACGACGCCGGCCTGGTGGAGACCTTCGCGGCGCTGGCCGCCGGCGCAACGCTGTGCCCGGTGCCGGAGCGGATCCGGGCGCATCCCGAGCGGATGGTGCGGTGGATCGAGGACGAGCGCGTCACCGTCTTTCAGACGGTGCCCAGCTTCGCCCGGGAGATCCTCGAGGTGATCGGCAGGCGGACGGCGGGAAAGAACGTTCCCGGCCGGCCCCTGACCGCGCTCCAGCACCTCCTGCTGGCCGGTGAGGCGCTGTCGGCCGACCTGGCCAACGGCCTGCGCGTCGCGCTGCCCTGGGTGCGGCTGGTCAACCTGTACGGCCCGACCGAGTCCATCCTGGCGACCCGGTACGAGGTAACCGACACCGTGCACGGGACGACCCCGATCGGCACGTCCATCCCGGGGCGGCAGGTCCTGCTGCTGGACGACCAGGACCAGCCCTGTCCCACCGGGGTGGTCGGCACCATCGTCATCCGTGGCCCCTTCGTCAGCCGCGGCTACCTGGGCGGCGCGGCCGCGGACGACAATGCCTTCGCCTCCCTCCGCGGCCCGCGGGAGCTGGGGATCTCCGGTCACTGCTACCGGACCGGAGACCTCGGGCGCCGCCGGTGGGACGGCCTCCTGGAATTCCGGGGCCGCCGGGACTTCCAGATCAAGTTCCACGGCACCCGCCTGGAACTCACCGAGATCGAGGCGGCGCTGACCACTCACCCGTCGGTGGCCGAGTGCGCCGTCGTTCCGGTCACCCGGCCAGACGGACTGGTGGCGCGCCTGGTCGCGCACGTGGTGCCCCGGTCCGCACAGTCGAGTGCCGGCGACCCGGCGGCGTGGCGGGCCGTGCTGCGCCGGCGGTTCGGCACTGCGATACCGCCCGTCTCGTTCCGCGAGGCGGCCGAGCTGCCGCGCAACGCCGGCGGCAAGGTCGACCGGGGCCGGCTCACGGCCGGGCGGTCCGCAGCCCCCTCGGCCCGGCCGCCGGAGACGGCGGCGGAGACGGCGATGGCCGCGATCTGGTCGGACCTGCTGGCCGGCGGGTGGCGCCCGCCGGTCCGCGCGGACGACACCTTCTTCCAGGCCGGCGGGCACTCCCTGCTGCTTCTCCGGCTGCTCGATCGGATACGCGAGCGGTTCGGCGTCGCACTTTCGCTCCGAGACTACTTCGACCATTCCTCGCTGGCTGACCTCGCGCGCATCGTCGCCGTGAGATCAGCCGACGCGGCCGCTCCCACGACCACGATTGGATGAGCCATGACGCTAGCGGAGCCCCGGGTCAGGGTGGACATCGACGGCGAGAACCTCGACCTCGCCGGTGTCCGACGGATCGCCGAGGACCGAGCGCCGTGCGAGGTGCTCCCGTCGGCCCTGGCCCGGGCCGGCATCAGCCGGAAGAATTTCGAGGACACCGTCCGGCAGGGGGTGCCTGTCTACGGGGTGACCACCGGCTACGGCGAGATGATCTACATGCTGGTGGACCGGTCCAAAGAGGTCGAGCTGCAGACCAACCTGGTCCGTAGCCACAGCGCCGGGGTCGGCCCGCTGTTCGCCGAGGACGAGGCACGGGCCATCCTGGTGGCCCGGCTGAACGCCCTGGCCAAGGGCTACTCCGCGGTCCGGCCGGAACTGCTGGAACGACTGGCGCTGTATCTGAACCTGGGCATCACACCGGCCATCCCGGAGATCGGCTCGCTCGGGGCCAGCGGTGACCTGGCCCCGTTGGCGCACCTCGCGAGCACAGTGATCGGTGAAGGGTACGTCCTGCGGCACGGCCGGCGGGTGCCGACCGGCGACGTCCTGCGCGAGCACGGAATCGAGCCGCTGGAGCTGCGGTTCAAGGAAGGGCTCTCGCTGATCAACGGCACGTCCGGGATGACCGGCCTGGGCTCCCTGGTCGTGGGCCGCGCCCTGCAGCAGGTGCGCCAGGCCGAGATCGTCACGGCCCTGGTGCTGGAGGTCCTGCGCGCCTCGACCAGCCCGTTCCAGGCCGAGGGACACGACATCGCCCGGCCGCACCGAGGCCAGATGGACACCGCCGCGAACATGCGCACGCTGCTGCGCGGCAGCCGTTCCTCGGTGGACCACGTCGAACTCCGGCGGCAGGCCCAGGAGCAGCAGTCCGGCAACGGTGTGTCGCGTACCGAGGTCTACCTGCAGAAGGCGTACTCGCTGCGCGCCATCCCGCAGGTCCTTGGCGCCGTGCGCGACACGCTCCACCACGCCGTCGGCACGCTCGAGACCGAGCTCAACTCGGCCAACGACAACCCGCTGTTCTTCGCGGGCACGGAGGTGTTCCACGGCGCGAACTTCCACGGCCAGCCGGTCGCGTTCGCGATGGACTTCACCACCATCGCGCTCACCCAGCTCGGCGTGATCTCCGAGCGCCGGACCAACCGGCTGCTGAACCGGTATCTCAGCGGCGGGCTCCCGGAGTTCCTCATCGCCAGCGATCCCGGGCTGCACAGCGGGTTCGAGGGCGCGCAGTACCCGGCGACAGCGCTGGTCGCGGAGAACCGGACCATCGGACCGGCCAGCACGCAGAGCGTCCCGTCCAACGGCGACAACCAGGATGTCGTGAGCATGGGGCTGATCTCCGCCCGCAACGCGCGCCGGGTGCTGACCAACAACCACCGCATCCTCGCCGTGGAGCTCCTGGCGGCGGCGCAGGCGGTGGACCTGCTGGCCAGGCGCGACCGGCTCAGCCCGGCCGGCCGGGCGACTTACGACGAGGTGCGGTCGCTGGTGCCCACGCTGGAGCAGGACCGGTTCATGGCCGACGACATCGAGCTGGTGGCCGGCGAGCTGGCCGAGGGTCGGTTCGTGGACGCCGTCGAGCGCGCGGGCATCGAGCTGTGCTGACCGAGGTACGCACTGCGGAAGATGCTGGTGCGGTGACGTAGGAGACACGCTGAGCTCATGGCCGAATTCGAGGGAAAAGTCATACTGATCACCGGTGGCGGCAGCGGCATCGGGCTAGCGACCGCGCGGCTCCTGCTGGACTCCGGGGCCCGGGTGGTGCTGGCCGGCCGCGGCGAGGATCGGCTCAAGACTGCGACGGAGGACCTCGGCGCCGGCGACCGCGTCCTGGCCGTGCCCGCCGATGTGGCCCGCACCAGTGACCTGGAGCACCTGATGGAGCGCATCGGGGAGCGGTTCGACCACCTGGACGGCGTGTTCGCCAATGCCGGGGTCGCACCGTTCGCCCGCAGCGCGGAAGTCACCGAGGCGGACGTCGACCACATCGTCGGCGTCAACTTCAAGGGCGTGTTCTTTACCGTGCAGAAGTCGCTGCCGCTGCTCGCCGACGGTGGATCGGTCGTGCTGAGCTCGTCCTGGCTGACGCACCGGGGGATGGCCTTCACCTCGGTGTACGCGGCGACCAAGGCGGCGGTCCGCAATCTCGCGCAGACCCTCGCGGCCGATCTGGCCGGGCGGGGCATCCGGGTCAACGCGGTGAGTCCCGGATACGTCGTGACCCCGATGTTCGACAGCATCGCCACCACCGAGGAGGCCCGGCAGGCGTGCCGGAGCCAGGTGGCGCTGGGACGTCTCGGGCAGCCCGCCGACATCGCCGACGGCGTGCTGTTCCTGCTGTCCCCGCGGGGGTCGTACATCACCGGTCAGGAACTTCTCATCGACGGTGGACTCATCAAATCGATTCCTTTCTAGAACGTGCGGAGGGCCGGCGCGGGAGGCCGGCCGTCCGTCCGGCGGATACCAGTCAAGGGAGTGACCGAATGTCTTACGAGACTCCGACTCGTGCCGTGGTGCTCGGCGGGAGCCTCGCCGGCCTGTTCGCGGCCAGAGTGCTCGCCGACGCCTACGACGAGGTGGCGATCATCGACCGGGACGCGCTGGTCGGCGTGACCGATGCGCGCCGCGGCTGCCCCCAGGGTCGGCACATCAACGGCCTGCTGACCGGGGGTCAGCGGGCCATCGAGGAGCTGTATCCCGGCATCACCGAGGAGATGCTGGCCGACGACGTGCCAAAGGGCGACCTGGGCGGCACCGTGCGGTGGTACATGCAGGGTCGGCAGCTGGAACAGCAGCACGCCGACATGCTCTGCATCGGCCCCAGCCGGCCCAAGCTCGAACTGCACGTCCGCGAGCGTACGCAGGCGCTGAGCAACGTGACCTTCTTCGAGCGCACCGACATCCTCGGCCTGGAGACCACCGCCGACCGCAGCCGGGTCACCGGGGTGCGGGTCCAGCACCTCGCCGACGGCCGGGCGGAGGTGGTGGCCGCCGACGTCGTGGTCGACGCGACCGGCCGCGGCTCGCGTACCCCGGTCTGGCTGGCCGAACTCGGCTACCCGCAGGTCCCGGAGGAGCGGAAGAGGGTCGGGCTGGGATACGTGACCCAGTACTACCGACTCAACTCCGATCCCTACCACGGCGACCTTTCCATCAACGTGGTCGCGCACCCCAAGCTGCCCCGGGGCTGCATCTTCGCGAGGACCGACGGCGGCCGCGTCGAGATGACCACGTACTCGATCCTCGGCGAGCATCCGCCGACCGACCAGGAGGGCCTGTACGCCTGGATCGACTCGCTGGGTGTCCCCGAGTACTCCGACGCGCTGCGGGACGCCGTCCCGCTCACCGAGCCGGTGGCCTTCCGGTTCCCCACCACGATGCGCCGCCGCTACGAGGACATGCCCCGGTTCCCCGACGGGCTGCTGGTCACCGGCGACGCGGTGTCGTGCTTCAACCCGGTCTACGCGGGCGGGATGACGATGGCCGCGAAGGCCGCGCTCGTGCTGCGCGGCCACCTGCACACCGGGGCCGCCCCGCAGCCGCTGGACTACTTCAAGGATCTGGCGCGCGACGTCCTCGACCCGCACTGGGAGATGACCAACGTCATCGACCTGAGCTTCCCGGGCGTCGAGGGCAAGCGGACGCTGCCGGTCCGGATGGCCCAGGCGTTCCTCAAGCGGGTGCAGATCGCCGCGACCCGGGACGGCAGGGTCACCGCCGCCTACGTACGGGCCGCCGGACAGGTCGAGCGCCCGGAGTCGCTGCAGCGCCCCGCAATGCTGCTGCGCATCCTGCTGCAGTCGCTGCGCGGGCCCAAGAGCAGACCGCCGCACGTAGTGACCCGCCCGGTCGGGAGGGCCACCGGGCAGGACGCCGAGCCGAGCGCCGCCACGGCGGCCTGACCGGGACGAGGAGACGACATGGGCGCCCGCGACGAGTGGGATGTGCTGTACAAGCGTGACGATCTGACGGTGAGCGAGGTCCGGAGGGTCTCCGGGGATCCCCTGCTGCCGGGCGAGGTCAGGCTCGCGGTGGAGAGGTTCGGTCTCACCGTCAACAACGCCACCTACGCCCGGTTCGGCGATGACTCGGTGATCGCCTTCTGGCGGGCCTTCCCCGGCCCGCCGGGATACGGGCGGGTGCCGGTCTGGGGCTTCGCCCGGGTCGAGGAGTCCCGGCATCCGGGCGTCGCCGTGGGCGGCCGGTACTTCGGCTACCTGCCGATGTCCACGCATCACGTGGTGGCGGCCGAACCCGGAGACCGGGGGTTCGTCGACATCACGGCGCAGCGTGACTTCCTGCACCCCTGGTACCGGACCTACGAACTGGTCGGGGAGCCCGGGCCGTTGGACGATCGCTGGGCCCTGCTGCACCCGGTCTACCCCGCGGCGTTCAACCTGGCCGACCTCCTCGAGCGCCAGGCCGCGCTTGGCGCCCGGTCGGTCGTGATCACCAGCGCGTCGAGCAAGGTGGCCCTCGCGCTGGTCGAGGAGCTGGCCGCCCGGCGGGTCCCGATCCGGGCCGTCGGTCTCACCGCCGACCGCCACACCGCGTTCGTAAGCGGCCTGGAGTTGTACGACACCGTCGTCCCATACGCGTCGCTCCCGTCGCTCAGGGTCGCCGGACCGGCCGTGTTCGTCGACCTGACCGGCGACCCGTCCCGGCGGGCCGCGGTCTGCGAGCGCTTTCGCGGCGAGCTGCGCCGGACCGTGCTCGTCGGCTTCACCCACCCCACGGCGACCGTCCTTCCGCCGCCAGGGCTGGCCGGCCCCGAGCCGGAGGTGTTCTTCACGCCGGCGGTCGAGGCGGAGACCATCGCAGCCGAGGGTGCGGACAGCTATCACCTCCGGTACGCGGCGTCGGAGAGCCGCTTCGTCCGGCACACGCGATCGTGGCTCGACATCCGCGGCGGCCGGGGCCCCGCGGCGATCGTCGACTCTTTCCGCACGCTGATCGCCGGGGAGCAACCACCCGGCGTGAGCAGCGTGCTGCGGCCCTGAGAGGAAGGGACCCGATGGCGGAACCACAGCCGCCCGAGAGGCGCCGGACCCGGCCGATGACCGGTGCCGAATACATCGAGAGCCTGCGCGACGATCGGGAGATCTACCTCTACGGCGACCGGGTGAAGGACGTGACCAGCCATCCGGCGTTCCACAATCCCGTGCGGATGACGGCGCGGCTGTACGACGCGCTGCACGATCCGGACAAGCGCACCGTGCTCACCTCGCCCACCGACACCGGGAGCGACGGCTGGACCCACAAGTACTTCACCACGCCCCGATCGGCCGAGGACCTGGTCGAGCACCAGCGGGCGATCGCCGCCTGGGCCCGGATGAGCTACGGCTGGATGGGACGCAGTCCCGACTACAAGGCGTCCTTCCTCGGCACGCTCGGCGCGAACGCCGACTTCTACGAGCCGTTCCAGGACAATGCACGGCGCTGGTACCGGGAGTCGCAGGAAAGGGTGCTGTATTGGAACCACGCGATCGTGCACCCGCCGGTCGACCGCAACCGCCCGCCGGATGAGGTCGGCGACGTCTTCGTGCACGTGGAGAAGGAGACCGACGCCGGCCTGGTGGTGAGCGGGGCCAAGGTGGTCGCCACCGGCTCCGCGCTCACCCACTACAATTTTATCGCGCATTACGGGGTGCCCATCAAGGACAAGAGGTTCGCGCTGGTGGCGACCGTGCCGATGGGCGCGCCGGGGCTGAAGCTGATCTGTCGGCCTTCCTACACCGCCACGGCGGCGATGATGGGCAGCCCCTTCGACTACCCGCTCTCGTCGCGGATGGACGAGAACGATACCGTCTTCGTGCTGGACAAGGTGTTCATCCCGTGGGAGAACGTCTTCATCTACGGCCATCTGGGCAAGGTCCAGCTGTTCACCGGCCGCTCCGGCTTTCCCGAACGCTTCACCTTTCACGGCTGCACCCGGCTGGCGGTGAAACTTGAGTTCATCGCCGGTCTGCTCGCCAAGGCGGTGGAGGTGACCGGGACCGGGGACTTCCGCGGCGTGCGGACCCGCATCGGGGAGGTCCTGGCCTGGCGCAACCTGTTCTGGGCCCTCTCCGACGCCGCGGCCCGCAACCCGGTGCCCTGGCACAACGGCGCGGTGCTGCCCAATCCGCGCGACGGGCTGGCGTACCGGTGGTTCATGCAGATCGGCTACCCCCGGGTCAGGGAGATCGTCCAGCAGGACATCGCGAGCGGCCTGATCTATGTCAACTCCAGCGCCGAGGACTTTCGCAACCCGGAGATCCGGCCGTACCTGGACCGGTTTCTGCGCGGTTCCGACGGCACCGGTGCGGTCGAGCGCATCAAGCTCATGAAGCTGCTGTGGGACGCCGTCGGCACCGAGTTCGCCGGGCGGCACGAGCTCTATGAGCGCAACTACGCGGGCAGCCACGAGAACACCCGGATCGAACTGCTCTCCGCTCAGGAGGCGAGCGGTCAGATCGACGGCTACAAGGCGTTCGTGGACGAGTGCCTGGCCGAGTACGACCTGGACGGCTGGACGGTGCCCGACCTGTCCGCCTTCGAGCAACTGCGCGAGGTCCGCGGCCGGTCCCTGAACGGCTGACCTGCACGCAACGGCTGACCTGCACGCAACCGCCGCCGGTTGCGTGCAGGTCAGGGTTCCCGTACGGCGCCGGCGAGGCCGGTGGTGTCGCCGGCCGGGCGCGGGCCGACCCCGCCGGGCCCGTCACCCTCGAGAACGACGTAGGGGTCCTGCTGCTCGAACCAGCCGACGCCCGGCGGGCAGCGGTCGTAGCCCAGCAGGCGGCGAACCCCCTCGGGGTAGGCGAGCACCTGCTCCTTCGAAACGGCCAGGTACTGGTTCTCCTCCTGCCGGAGATTGCCCAGGTCCAAGGCGATCGTCATGCCGGTCCGCGGCTCGTGGGTGCTGTTGCGGCCTCCGCCGTGATAGACGCCGCCGAGCCAGATGAGGCCCGAGCCGGGCATCATGACGGTCGGGATCGCCTCCTTGACGTCGGGGGCGCGCTCGTCGTCCCAGTGCTGGCTGCCCGGAATGATCATGGTGCCGCCGTTCTCCGCGGTGAATGCGCTCATCGCCAGCATGAGCTGCACCCGGCTGGTGGGGCCGGGGTGGCGGCGCAGGTGTAGCGCGTCGTCGCGGTGCAGCGGCTGCCGGCCCTGCCCGTGGTGGATCTGGATCACCTGGGTGGTGCTGATCTGGATGTTAGGGGTGAGTTCCTGCCTCGACCGGCCGATCCAGATGGTCCGCGGCTTCTGCATGATCGCCCGCGCCGCGCCCAGGTAGAGCGGATGCGTGACCACGGGAGTCAGCCGCTTGGTGCGGTTGAACAGCGACGACACCCGCCGGGTCTGCCGGCCGTCGTACCAGTTGTCGCAATAGGCCTGGGCGTCCAGGGCCGGGCCGAGGTCGGCCCACAGGCCGTCGAGCACGGACCGGTCGACGAAGTCCTCGATGACGACCGCCCCGTCGTGCTCCAGCGCCTCGACGACCTCGTCCAAAGCGGCTCCGGAGGTGAACCGGCGCAGGTGGGTCATGGCGTCCCTTCCTTCTTCAGCTGCCGTGGTGCGATCCGGTGAGCGGGCCCGTCAACGGCAGCGGGGCGTCCGGGGCGGACAGCAGTTCGCCGAGCAACGCGCGGAACTCCGCCACCATGCTCTCGATGGTGTCCGCCACGAAAAGGTTGGTGTTGTACCAGAGGCTGCCGGCCATCTCCCCGGACGGCTCGATGTCCAGGGTCCACAGCCCGCCGTCGGGGATCTCCGTGGTCACCGGCTGCGACAGGCGCCGGTGCAGCTCGGAGTACTCGAGTTCGCCGATGACCTCGCGCTCCAGGACGAGCGGGAACCGGAACACCTGGAAGGACAGCACAGCGGTGCGGTCACCGGCGAAGGTGGCCCCCATCTCCGGCGCCTCCTGCAGGACCTGACCGAACGGCAGGGCGTGCGCGTATGCCTCGAAGCACGTCCCGCGGGCCCGCGTGATCACCTCGCGCAGGGTCCGGCAGCCGGCGATGTCCGTGCGCAGCGGGAGCTGGTCGATGCAGGGTCCGATGGTGCCCTGGAACCGCTCCTGGTCACGGCCGGAGGTGAAGGTCGTCACCGTGAGGTCGGTAGCGCCGGTCGACCGCCGAAGGGACACCAGGTAGGCGGAGAGCATCACGATGAACGCGGAGCTCCGCGTCGACCGGGCGAGCGCGAGCACCGCGGTGGTCGTGTCCGCGCCGAGCACGAAACGGTACGCCGCGGTCGCCTTGGGAGCGCCGGCCGACCGCGCGATATCGGTCCGCGTGGGCACGAGCCGGGCGCCGCTCAGCTTCTCGCGCCAGTACGCCCGGGACCGGTCCGCCGCCGGTGATCCGTCGCGTGCCCGGTGCCAGGCGACGTATTCCCGGTACTGGTGCACCTCGGGCGGGGCGAGTCGCTCGTGGCCTGCCCGGACGGCGTACAGCATTGCCAGGTCGCGGATCGCCACCTTCATCGACCACTCGTCGACCGCCGAGTGGTGCGCGATGAGCGCGAGCACCGCGTCGTCGTCGTCGAACCGGCCCAGCACCGCTCGGATCAGCGGCAGCTCGTCGGCGCCGTGGGCGGCGGCTTCCAGCTCGATGAGCAGTTCCTCCGCCCGGCGCTGCCGGTCGTGCGGGGCCATGCCCGGCAGGTCGCGGACCCGCAACGACGCGGACGACGGCGGGAAGACCCGCTGGTGCCTGTTCCCGGGGTCGCGGACCACCCTGGTGCGCAGCGCCTCGTGCCGGACCACCAGATCGTCGAGCGCCCGCTGCAGGACGTCCGCGTCGACCGTCCCGCGGACCCACCAGCCGCACACGATGGTGTACCGCGCACCGAAGGGCCCGTCCTCGCCGCCCTTGTCGAACAGGCAGAGGAACTCCTGACTGAACGAGAGCGGTATCTCCCCGGCCGGATCCGCCGGCCGGGTGCGCACATCCTCGCGCATCCCGCTTCCACCTGCCTCACCCATGCTGCTGCCTCCCGGCATTCCGTCATCCGACGCCGAACCGTGCCTTGGTGTACTCGCGTTTCGCGATGGTGGAAAGGAAGACCGCGACCCCCGCGTGACTGTGCAACATGGACAGGTCGCGCCACACGCGTTCGATGTGTTGTCCCCGGCGCACCGAGCTGGACCCGGCCGTCGGGAACAGCCTGCCCTCGACGGCCCGCCAGCACAGCTCGACCACCTCGCGGCAGATCAGAGCTATCCGCAGCTCGCGTTCCGCGGTGAAGGCCGCGGGGCCTTCGGCGCAGGCGTCGAGCCACTGCCGGACGACGTCACGGAACGCCGCCTCGCCGGTCGCGATCAGCGCGGCCGCCTCGCCGTACCAGAGCTGGTGGTCCGGGTCCTCGGTCCGGGGCACGCCCGCCGAGAACGGCGCGGTCCGGGCCGCCATCAGTTCCTCGTAGGCGTCGAGCGCTCCCTGCGCCATGCCCAGCGCGAGGACCGCGTCCTCCATGATCATGATGCTGAAGGGGCCGCCGCCGTACTCCGGGTTGCCGTGCAGGCGGAGCCCGGGCGTACCGCCGGTGACGGTGAGCCGGCTCAGGTGGCCGTCGAGGGTGAGCCGATCGGGGACGAAGCCGCCGGAGATCGCGATGCTGTGCGATCCGCTGCCCCGCAGGCCGAGCGACGTGCCCCAGTCGTCCAGCCGCTTCCAGGTGCGGCGCGGGGCGACGAACAACAGGGGCTCCGGCGGACCTCCGTCCGGTGTGGGAACCAGCGTGTGCCCCATGAAGTGCGTCGCGTACGGGGCTCCCGAGCAGTAGTTCCAGACGCCGTTCAGCACCCAACCGCCGTCGGCGCGCTCGGCGGTTCCGCTGGGCACGACGGTGGCCGGGCAGATGAAGTCGCCCCCGGTGAACACCTCGTCCTGCGCCCGCTGGGGGAACAGCGTGGCGACGGCGTGCGCGTGCGCGTGCCCCAGGCAGTACATCCACCCCGTTGACGGGCACGCCCGGGTCAGTGTCAGCACGACCCGCAGGAACGTGTCCATCCCGAGTTCCAGACCGTCGTAGCGACGGGGGACCAGGATCCGGTAGAAGCCCGCCTTCCGGAACGCCTCGTGTACGTCCTCGGCGTAGTGGGTGAGGTCCTCGGTCTCGGCCCGCCGCCCGACCAGCACCGGCGCGAGGGCCTCCGCCTCGGCGACGACCCGCGCCGACGTGGCGCTGGCCGGGAACGGCCCCTTCGACATGGCTGGTCCTCCGGTCACAGGTGGGTGCGGTCGGCTATCGCCAGCTTGCCGCGAGCCGCAGACGGCGGCTTCCTGTGCCGTGCCTTTTCGGCGACCGGCCCCGGCGGACGACGACGCCCTGATCTGTCAAAAAAAAATTGAAGTCGACATTCTGAGAGATGCCCCGGATCGGGCACGCGACCGAGGATCAAGAACGCAACCGTCCCCGCCGGCAGGAGGATGAGTCTTGAGCGGGAAGCGTAACGACCGCGGCGCCGCGTCACCGAACTCCCGTGGCCCCTCTCAGCTGCCGTCCGCGACGGGTGCGCTGATCCTCGTGGTGACGACGATGTTCCTCGCCCGCGTCATGTTCACCCCGATCTTCGAGTCCCCGCTGTTCCAGATGATCCCCGACATGGGAGCCGTGGCGGTCGTCTTCTGGCAGGGAGCCTCCGCGGCCACCAGCTATCTGTTCCTGTTCAGTGGGGTCGCCCTGGCCTGGTCGGTGCGGCCGGGCGAGCGGTTGCGCCGATTCTGGTGGCGCCGGTTCCTCGAGCTGTACCCGGCTCACCTGATCACGCTCGTGGCGGCGATCGTCCTGTTCTCCTTCGTGCCGATGTTCCCGGTCGATCCCGGGGTGGCGGTGCTCAACGGCACTCTCCTGCACGCGTGGTTCCCGCAGCTGGAGATCTGGACGAGCTTCAACTCCTCGTCGTGGGTGGTCTCGTGCGAGCTGCTGTTCGCTCTCTGCTTCCCGGTGCTGATGGCCCTGATCGGTCGCATCCGGCCGGAGCGACTGTGGGCCTGGACGGGCGGTGTGGTGGCCCTGATCTTCCTCATTCCACTCGTCGCGACCGCGCTCCCGGACCATCTCGCCGCGCCCTATCCGGGGCACGAGTTCATCGGGGTCCCGGACTCGCAGTTCTGGTTCGTCACGAAGTTTCCCCCGGTGCGGATGCTCGAGTTCGTCCTGGGCATCCTCCTGGCGCGCATCGTGCGGACCGGTCGCCGGCTGCCGTTCGGGGTCCGTGGAGCGACGATGCTGCTCGTCGTCTCCTACGCCGTGGCGCCGCTGTTCCCACTGACGTACCCGATGGTGGCGGTCATGGCCGTCCCGATGGGCTTGGTCATCGCCGCGCTCGCCGCCGCCGACCACGCCGGGCGCCGGAGCTGGCTGAACAGCCGCGTCATAGTGTGGCTCGGCGGGCGCTTCTGGGCGTTTTACCTCTGGAGTTTGCTGGTCCTGAACGCGGGCGTGGCCCTGCTGGTCGGCGGCTTCGACTGGCTTACCGGGATCGCCGTCGTCGTCCTGCTCCTCGGCGTTACCCTGCTTCTGGCGTGGCTGCACGACGTCCTGGTGCAACGGCCGATCATGCGAAGACTCGCCGAGCCGGAAGGGCGGCGAGAGGCGGGGTCCGGCCTGGTACGGGCCGAGGCGGATGGACCGCGGGCATGACCGTGCCGGCCGATGGCTTCGCCTTCCCCGGGAGCCCGGCCTACGACGAGGCGACGCAGGTCTTCAACCTGGCCGCTCCGCTCGCACCGGCGGCGGCGGCGACGGTCTGCACCATCGACGAGATCCGGGGTGCGCTCCGCCGTGCCGAGCGCGAGGACCTACGGGTCGCGGTGCACACCACCGGGCACGCCTCGGCGACCGCGCCGCCCCTGGACCGGACCGTGCTGATCCGGACCCGACTGGACGGCGGAGTCGAGCTGGACAGCGCCCGCCGCACAGCCCGCATCCCGGCAGGCACCTGCTGGGGTGCCGTCGTCCGGGCGACCGCAGGGTCCGGGCTGGCCGCGCCGCACGGCTCGGCCGCGACCGTCGGCGTCGTCGGCTATCTGCTGCGCGGCGGGCTCAGCTTCTACAGCCGGCAGGTCGGGCTCGCCGTCAACAAGGTCCGCGCCATCGAGCTGGTCACCGCCGACGGCTCGGTGGTGCGAACGGACGCCGGCCACGACCCGGAGCTGTTCTGGGCGCTGCGCGGCGGCGGGGGCGGATTCGGCGTCGTCACCGCAGTGGAGATCGAGCTGTTCCCCGCGACCCAGGTCGTCACCGGCGCGACCTTCTGGCCGGCGGAGCACGCGCCGCGGCTCCTGTCGATCTGGCAGCGGTGGACGCTGGACGCGCCCCGGGACGTCACGACGTCGGTGCGCATCCTGAACCTACCTGACCTGCCCGAGGTGCCGCTGGCCCTGCGCGGGCGCCCGGTGCTGTGCATCGACGGCGTCGTCCTCTGCCCGGCCGAGGAGGACCTGCCGACCGCGCGTGACCACGCCGAGGAACTGCTCGGCCCGCTGCGGGCGGCGGCCGTACCGATGCTCGACACCTGGCAGGTCGCCGATCCCGCGGCCGTCCTCGACATCCACCTGGACCCGGCCTCTCCGGTGCCCATCGCCGGCGACCACATGCTGCTCGACGAGATCGGCGACGAGGGCGTCGCGGAGTTCCTCCGGACGACCGGTGAGTCCGGCTCGCCGCTGATCCTGGCCGGGTTGCGCCAGCTCGGCGGTGCCTGCTCGACCGCGCCACCGGACGCGGGCGCGCTGGGTCACCTGGCGGGCCGGTACGTCTACTCGGCCGCGGGCGCGCCGGCGGACGAGACACACGAGGCGGCGATCGCCGACCGGTGCGCGGCCATCCGCGCCGCCCTGAGCCCGTGGGACACCGGACGGACCGCACCGACCTTCGTGGAGAACCGCCGGCAGCCGCAACGGCATCTCACCCCCGATCAGACACGGGCCGTCCACCGGGTGCGCGCACGAGTCGACCCGGACGGCCGGTTCCGCAACGACGTCCTTCCCCACTGTTAGGAAGCCGCGCCATGCTGTCGCCCGACAAGATCAAAAAACTGCGTCCGCAGCTGGACGGCCGAATCATCATGCCCGCCGACGTGGGCTACGACGAGGCCCGGGCGGTGTATCCCGCTGGGGTGGACCACCGCCCGGCCGTCGTCATCCGGCCGGACCGCGCCGCACAGGTCGCCGAGGTGGTCCTGCTGGCCCGGGAGACCGGCATGCCGCTGTCGGTGCGCGGCGGCGGTCACAGCAACGCCGGCCACGGCGTGAGCGACGGCGGGATCATGCTCGATCTGGCGCTCCTGCGCGGCCTCGACATCGATGTGGCGACCCGCACCGCGTGGGCGGGGGCGGGTCTGTCGGCCGGTGAGTACACCGTCGCCGCCGAGGCTCACGGCCTGGCGACGGGGTTCGGCGACACCGGCACGGTCGGGATCGGCGGCCTCACGCTCGGCGGCGGGATTGGCTATCTCGTCCGCAAGCACGGGCTCACGATCGACAATCTCCTGGCAGCCGAGATCGTCACCGCGGACGGCCGGATCCGCCGGGTGGACGAGAGCAATCATCCGGACCTGTTCTGGGCGATCCGCGGCGGCGGCGGGAACTTCGGTGTCGCGACCCGGTTCCGGTTTCGCCTGCACCCGGTGCCTTCCATCGTCGGCGGCATGCTGATCCTGCCGGCCACGGACGAAGTGATCCGGTCCTTCGTCGCCGAGGCCGAGGCCGCCCCCGACGAGCTGTCGGCCATCGCCAACGTCATGCCCGCCCCGCCCATGCCTCTCCTGCCCGCGGAGCAGCACGGGCGGCTGGTCCTCATGGCGACCCTGTGCTACGCCGGCCCACCGGAGACCGGTGAACGGATCCTCGCGCCGTTCCGTGCGCTGGCCACGCCACTGGCCGACATGGTGACCGCGATGCCGTACAGCGGCCTCTACCCGCCCGAGGACGACGACTTCCACCCCCTGGCGGCGTCGCACACGATGTTCGTCGACGCCGTCGGGCTGGCCAAGGCGGCAACGATCCTCGACTTCCTGCGCAGCTCCACCGCGATGATGCCGGCGGCGCAGCTGCGCGTGGTGGGCGGCGCGATGGCCCGCGTGCCCGCCGAGGCCACCGCGTTCGCGCACCGCCGGAGCCGGATCATGGTCAATCTGGCCGCGATCTACGAGGACGCCGCCGAAGCCGCGACGCACGAGGCGTGGATCCGGCGGTTCGCGGAGGCGATCCGCGGTCGAGACCACGGCGCCTACGTCAACTTCCTCGGCGATGAGGGACCGGAGCGAGTCCGTGCCGCCTACCCCGGGCGTACCTGGGATCGTCTGCGGGAGATCAAGGCGAAGTACGACCCGGACAATCTCTTCCGCCTCAACCAGAACGTCCCGCCCGCCGCGGTCAGCTGACCACGGCCGTGCCCGCATCCGCGGCTCTGCAGCTTCCGGCTTTGCCGCAGCTCCCGCGCTCCAGGGCTTGCTGCGGCTCGCGGGACAAACCACGAGGGGCCCCCGGCGTCCTCCCGACGCCGGAGGCCCCTTTCCGGGAGCCGAGCATGGATCAGTGCGGCGCGGTCGCGTCCGCAGCCTCCGTCTCGTTCGCGACCGGGGCCTCGGTGTCCTGGATCGGCGGCACGTGACGCAGCCACACCAGCGTGAGCACCGTGATCGCGGTGAACAGGACGGCGCCCAGCAGGCCCACCACGTTGAGCCCGGCGGTGAACGCCTCACGGGCGGAGGTGAGCAGGTCGTCGGCCAGGGAGCCGCCGAGGTTCCCGGCCGCCTCCGCGGCGGTGGCGATGTTCTCCCGGGCGGCGGCGGCCGCGTCGGCGGGCAGGTTGGCCGGCAGCGTGAGTCGGTTCTGGTAGACGGCGGTGGCGATGCTGCCCAGGACGGCGATGCCGACCGCCAGGCCGAAATGACCATTGGCCTCGGACAGCGCCGACGCCGAGCCGGTCCGCTCCGGCGGCACCGAGCCGAGCACCATGTTGTAGCCCAGCACGACCAGCGGGGCGAGACCGATGTTGATCAGGACCAGCGCGGTCACGATCATGGCCAGGCCGCCGCCGCTGGGCACCTGGGACAGCACGACGCAACCCACGGCGGTCACCAAGAGTCCGCCCGCCATGACGTAAGCGGGCCGCCACATCTGGCCCAGCTTCGGTGTCACCGAGAGGGCGACGAGCGTGGCGACGACACCGGGCACCAGCCACAGGCCCGCCGCCCGGGGCGAGAGCCCCTCGACCAGCTGCAACTGGATGTTGATCAGCAGCAGGCTGCCACTCATCATGACCCCGACGAGCAGGGCCAGCACCACGACGCTGCGGTAGACGCGGATCCGGAACAGGCCCAGGTCGAACAGCGGGTCGTCGAGCCGGCGCTGTCGGCGGACGAACAGGACACCAAACCCCACGCCGGTGAGCATGGTCGCGACGGCCGTCACCGACCAGCCGTCGCCGACGTACTCCTTGAGGCCGTAGATGAGCGGGATGATGGCCAGCAGCGAGAGGGCGACGCTGAGCAGGTCGACCCGGCCGGCGTCGGGGTTGCGGTACTCCGGCAGCAAGGACGGCCCGGCCACCAGCAGCAGCACCATGACCGGGACCGCCAGCAGGAACACCGAACCCCACCAGAACCAGGACAACATCAGCCCGCCGACGATCGGACCGAGCACGCCCCCGAACATGAAGCAGCCCGACCAGACCGCGACGGCGGTGCCGCGCTCCTTCTCGTTCTTGAACATGTTGGAGATCAGAGCCATCGTCGACGGTGCCAGGGTCGCTCCGGAGATGCCCAGCAGCGCCCGGGCGCCGATGAGCATCTCCGCGCTGGTGGCGAAGGCCGCGAGCAGCGAGGCCAGACCGAAGAGGGTACCGCCGATCATCAGCAGCTTGCGTCGGCCGATCCGGTCGCCGAGGGTGCCCATCGTGACCAGGAACCCGGCGAGCATGAACCCGTAGATGTCGGCGATCCAGAGCTGCTGGACGCTGCTCGGCTGCAGATCCTGCGTCAGGTGCGGGATGGCCAGGAACAGCACGCTCATGTCCACCGACAGCAACAGTGCCGGCAGGGCGAGAACGACCAGGCCGAACCATTGCCGGCGGCCCGCGCGGGCGGGCACCTCGTTCTCGGTACGGGTATCCATCGCAGATCCTTCCTCTGTCCTTGATGCGGCCTCGTCTATCCGTCCGACGAACGACTGGGAGCGCGATCGACGACCTCGGACGTGCGATTTCACTGTCAAATCAGGGGTTCGGTGGGCCGGGGGACACCGCGGCGGGGACGCGTGCCGACCCAACCGCGCCGGCACGCGTCCCCACAGGTGCGGCCGGCTCCGGCCGCCGGTCTCAGTCCTCCGGCGGGACGAACAGCGGCCGGATCTCGACACCGCCGCCGTGCTGGGTGGCCGGGTTGAGCTTGCCGACCTTCAGCGCCACGTCCAGGTTGGGCGCCTCGATGACGAAGAACCCGGAGAGCACCTCCTTGCCGCCGTGGAACGTGCTGTCGGAGACCACGTCACCGCGGACCGAGGTGGCCGTGGTGCTGGGCTGGAACGCGAACCCGGTGACCGGCGTGGCGCCCAGCTCCGACACCTGGTCGGGGTAGGTCTCCAGCGCCTTCTCGTACTCGGCCGGCAGGTCCATCGGGTCGGCCGGCGCCGGCGCGTAGACGAAGATCCCGTACTGGGCCATGAGGCTCCTCCTCGGAGTCGGTGTTTTGCCCTACGCCCGTTCCGACGCGCGGGCCGGACCGGATTCGACAGCCGGTCAGAAAAATCCGCAGGGGTCAGCGGCCGCGCTCCGGCTGGACGCCGGTCTCGGGCAGGGCCAGCCACCAGGAGTTCCGCCGCGCCCACCCGATCGTGCGGGCGAGCCCGTCGCGTAGATCCGTGGTGGCCCGCCAGCCGAGCAGGCTGCGGATCTTGGTGGTGTCGGGCACCCGCCGGCGCAGATCCTGGTACCGGCTGCCGAGCCGGTCCCGGGTGTCCACCGGCACGCCGATCCCGACCCCGGTCAGTTCCGTGACGAGGGCGCTCAGCCGGGTCACCGTGGTCTCGGCAGAGCTGCCGACGTTGAAGCACTCGCCGACAGCCCGGTCGTCGGTACCGACCGCGATGGTGGCGTCGACGGCGTCCTGGACGTAGGTGAAGCAGCGCGTCTGGCCGCCGCCGTCGTAGACCACCGGAGGTTGGCCGTTCAGCGCCCGGTGCACGCTGCGGCTGACAACGAAGGCGGGCCGCTGCCGCGGGCCGTACACGTTGAAGTAGCGCAGCACGGCGGCGCGGAGCCCGCGCTCGCGGGCGAAGGCGAAGGCGAGATGCTCGCCCAGCGCCTTGCTGGAGGAGTAGCTCCAGCGGTCCACGGCGGTGCTGCCCAGCACCCGGTCATCGTCCTCGCGCCACGGGACCGCCGGGTTCTTCCCGAACACCTCGCTGGTGCTCGCGACGACGACCTTCGCGCCCGCCTTTGCGGCGAGTTCCAGCACGTTCCGGGTGCCGAACAGGTTGATGTCGATGACGTCCAACGGACGGTCGAGATAGCGGTCCACCCCGACGACGGCGGCGAGGTGGTAGACCGTGTCGACGCCGTCGCGCACCACCTCGACCAGCCGTGCCGCGTCCCGGATGTCACCGCTGACATGGCGGACCGCGGGCGACGGCGTGCGGTCGGGCGGCGGCGATCCGCTGTCGAACACGGTGACCTCGTCACCCCGCCGAACCAATGCTTCGACCAGGTGGCTGCCGAGGAATCCGCACCCGCCGGTCACCACGACCCGCGCCACGGCCGTCACCTGCCGATGCCGCGGTAGCCGAAACCGTGCCGCCGGAACCGGGCGATGGTCTCCGGCGGATAGTAGGCACGGCCGTCGACGATGACGCACGAGGGCGCCACGGTCTCCCGGAGCTCGACGATGTCGATCTCGTCGAACTGGTCGTGGCGCGCCAGCACGGCGATGCAGTCGGCGCCGTCCAGTGCTTCCTCAGCCGTCCGGGCCGGGGCCAGCCCGAAGACCTTCGTCACCTCGGCGGCGTCGGCGAGCGGGTCGAAGAGGGCGACTTCGGCTCCGCCCTCCCGCAGCCCGGTGACCACCGGGAGTACCGGGGTCGCGCGCAGGTCCCCGGTGTTGTTCTTGAAGGCCACGCCGAGCACCGCGATCTTCGCCTCGCCCAGGGACCGGCCGATCCGGTCCAGCTCCTCGACGATCAGGTCGACGGTGTAGCCCGGCATGGAGTCGTTGACCATCCGGGCGACGGGGATGGTTTCCAACTCCACACCGCGGTCGCGGGCCGCCCGCCACACCATCCACGGATCCTTGGTCAGGCACGACCCGCCGACGCCCACGCTGGGCAGCAGGATGTTGATGTTGCCGGTGCCCTTGCAGATCGTGTTGGCGGCGGCGATCACCTCCAGAACGTCGACATGCAGTGCGCCGCACAGCTTGGCCAGCTCGTTGGCCAACGCGATGTTGTGGTCGATCCACCAGTTGGTCGCCAGCTTCACCGTCTCCGCCGACTCCAGCGACGTGCAGGGGATGATCTCGGTGCCGATCATCCGCAGCCAGAACGCGGCCGCGGCGGCCGCGCTGTCCGGACACCATCCGCTCACGGCGATCGGGAACGTCCGCAGCTCGTGCAGGGCCCGCCCCTCAGACAGCCGCTCCGGGCAGAAGGCCAGCCCGAAGTCTTCGCCCACGGTCAGGCCCCGGCTCTGCAGCAGGGGAGCGACGACCGTGCCGGTGACGCCTGGCGGCACGGTGCTCTTGAGGAGTACGAGCTGGCCCCGGCGCAGCCGGCCGGCCAGTTCCGTGCAGGCCTCCCGCAGGTAGACATCGACCAGCTGGGTGTCCTGGACCGGCGTGCCCACCGCGATGATCACCACGTCGGCGGCGGAGACCGGGCCGTAGTCGGTGGTGACCCGTAGCCGGCCCGAGTCCAGGCCGTCGGCCAGCAGCTCGGGCAGCCCGGGCTCGCTGAACGGGCAGCGGCGGCGGGCCAGCTGGTCGACCCGGGCCGGATCCAGATCGACCCCCACGACGTCCGCGCCCTCGCCAGCGAGGGCCGCCGCCACGACCGACCCCACATAACCCATTCCGATGACCGCGATGCGTGGATTTCCCTGATCAGGCAGGAACTTCATGTCACTTCTCTCCGGGCATCATGTGAGAAACGTACCGACAGCGTCACCGGCGTTCTCCGGCGACGCATCTTCCGTGGTGCCATGAATCCGCACCGCCGAGCTCCGCAGAACAAGCCGAGCTTCGCAAAACAAAAGGTGCCGCCCGGATTCCGGACGTACGACGATGCACGCAGTCATGCGACTCAGAGGGGGCCGTAGGTGTTGGCGCGACTCGATCAGCTCGGCGGGAACGCCCCGGTGGACCCGGCAGCCCGCCTCGCCGTCTCGGCCCGGGCGACCGAGTCGCCGGTGAGCCCGGACGTTGACGGCTGGCTCGCCGGCAAACGGCGGCAGCCGTTCGAGAGTACCGTCATCGCGCTCGACGACATAGTCGAACCGGAGGGTTGGCGATTCGCCCCGGTGACCGGAAACCTCGAGCATCACAGCGGCCGGTTCTTCACCGTCGAGGGAATACACGTCCAGCGCAACAACGGTCCCGTCCGGGAATGGTGGCAGCCGATTCTCGTTCAACGCGACATCGCCATTCTCGGCATCATCGCCAAGGAGTTTGACGGCGTCCTGCACTTCCTGCTGCAGGCCAAGATGGAACCTGGCAACGCCGACCTGGTGCAGCTGTCGCCCACGGTGCAGGCGACGTCCAGCAACTACACCCGGGTGCACCGCGGACGGCGCGCACACTATGTCGAGTACTTCACCGAGCCGGGCCGCGGCCGCGTCCTCGTCGACGTCCTCCAGTCGGAGCAGGGCGCCTGGTTCCACCTCAAGCGCAACCGCAACGTCGTTATCGAGGTCAGCGGCGACGTGCCGGTCGGTGACGACTTCCGCTGGCTGACCCTCGGGCAGATCCGCCGGCTGCTCCGGCAGCGCAACGTCATCAACATGGACGCCCGGACGGTTCTGGGGTGCCTACCGCTCGCGGCGGACGACCACGGCGGCGCGCATACGATGACCGGGGTCCTCAGCTGGTTCACCGGCCGCAAGTGCGCCGAGGAGATGTCGGCCCGGCTGGTCCCGCTGAAGGCGGTGCCGGGCTACCGGCGCGACGCCGACCGGATCTTCCCGGAACAACGGGGGACGTTCGACATCGTCGGCGTCCGGGTGCACGCCCGGACCCGCGAGGTGCACAGCTGGAAGCAGCCGCTGCTGGCGCCGCACGGTCTCGTCCTGGCGGGACTGGTGGTGCGGCGCATCGGCGGGACGCTGCACGCGCTGGTGCGCGCCGAGGTGCTGCCGGGCCACCGGGACACGGTGGAACTCGGCCCTACCGTGCGGTTCATGATGAGCGGCCACGCCGACGTCCACGCGGACCGGCGCCCGGAGTTCCTCGACGAGCTGCTGTCGGCCCGCGCGAACGTCCGCTACGACGTTGTCCAGTCCGAGGAGGGTGGCCGCTTCCTGCACGCCGAGACGCGCTACCGCATCGTGGAGGCCGACGACGTCCCGCGGCAGGTGCCGCCGGACTTCCGGTGGATCACGGTTGGGCAGCTGATGGCGCTGCAGCGGCACAGCTACCACCTCGGCATCGAGCTCCGGACCCTGCTGCTCTGCCTGAACATCCTGTGACCCGACGTGGGGAAGGCATCATGGACATCGCTGAGTGCACCGAGTGCCGCATCTGTGGCAACCGAACCCTGCTGCCCGTGCTGGACCTGGGCACCCAGGCGCTGACCGGCATCTTCCCCGGCAGCCGGGACGAGGTGGTACCGGCCTCTCCGCTGGAGCTCGTCAAGTGCTCCCCGGACGGCTGCGGGCTGGTGCAGCTGCAGCACACCAACGACCTGTCGCTGATGTACGGGGACCGCTACGGCTACCGTTCGGGCATCCGGCCGTTCATGGTCCAGCACCTCCACGGCAAGGTCGCCCGACTCACCGGCATGGTCGATCTCGGCCCCGCCGACCTGGTCGTCGACATCGGCAGCAACGACTCCACCCTGCTGCAGGGCTACCCCGCTGGCGGGCCCACGCTGGTGGGCGTTGACCCGACGGGGGAGAAGTGGCGTCACTACTATCCCGACCACATCGAGCTGATCCCGGACTTCTTCTCGCGGAAGGTCTTCGCCGAGCGGTACGGCGACCGCCGGGCCAAGCTCGTCACCTCGATCGCGATGTTCTACGACCTGCCCGACCCGACCAGGTTCATGGCCGAGGTCCGCGACCTCCTCACCGACGACGGCGTGTGGCTGATCGAGATGAGCTACCTGGGCTCCATGCTGGAGGTGCTGGCCTACGACGCGGTATGCCACGAGCACCTGGAGTACTACGCGCTGAGCCAGATCGAGTGGATGGCCGAGCGGGTCGGCCTCACCGTGACCACGGCCGAGATCACCCAGGTGAACGGCGGCAGCCTCTGCGTCACCCTGGTCAAGGATCCGGCCCGGCACCCGGTCGACGCCGCCGGGATCGAGCGTATTCGCCGGCGGGAGGCCGCGATGCGGCTGGACACCATGACCCCGTACGAGGACTTCGCCCGTCGCGTCCGCGAGCACCGCGGCCGGCTGCGCGCGTTCCTGGACGACTCGCGTGCCGCCGGCCGGCTGACCCTGGGCTACGGGGCGTCGACCAAGGGCAACGTGGTCCTCCAGTACTGCGGGATCGGCCCGGCGGACCTACCGTGCATCGGTGAGGTCAGCCCGGGCAAGCACGGCCACATCACGCCCGGGACCGGCATCCCGATCGTCTCCGAGGAGGAGGCCAAGGCGTGCCGGCCCGACCAGTTGCTGGTGTTGCCGTGGGTGCACCGCGCCGGGTTCGTGGAGCGGGAGCAGGAGTTCCTGGCCCGCGGCGGGCGGATGGTCTTCCCACTGCCGACCGTCTCCGTGGTCTGACGGGATGCGCTCCCACCCCACCGGCGGGCTGCGCTTCGGAGTGATCGGCTGCTCTGCGTTCGGCGCGCGCGGCATGCTGCCCGTTCTCCGGGACAACCCCGCCACGGTGCTGACCGCCGTCGCCAGCCGGTACCGCGCCCGGGCGGAGGAATTCGCCGCCCGGTTTGGTGGCGACGCCGTGGCGGGTTACCGGAACCTGCTGGCCCGCGACGACGTGGAGGCCGTCTACATCGCGCTGCCCAACGCACTGCACCACGAGATGGCCCTGGCGGCGCTGGACCGCCGCAAGCACGTCCTGGCGGAGAAACCCCTGACCACTCGGCCTGGGGACACCGCCGAGCTGATCCGGGCGGCGGCTACCCACGGCCTGGTGCTGCGGGAGAACTACGGTTTCGAGCACCACGGTCAGCACGAGCGGGTGCGCGCCCTGGTCCGGGAGGGCAGCATCGGCCGGCTCCGGCACGTCGAGAGCTCGTTCTGCTTCCCGTCGATGCCCCGCGACGACGTTCGGTACCGGCCCGACCTGGGCGGCGGCGCCCTGCTCGACGTCGGCGTCTACCCGGTACGGGCGATGCAGTACTTCCTCGGCGACGACCTGACCGTCGCGGGCGCCGTGCTGCGCTGCGACCCGGCCCTCGGGGTGGACGTCGCGGGCAGCTTCGTCGTGCACGCCGCGGATGGCGTGATCGCCACGGGCAGCTTCGGGTTCGAGCACGGCTTCGGCTCCCGTTACCGGTTGTGGGGCAGCTCCGGCCAGCTCGTCGTCGAGCGGGCCTTCACCCCGCCGCCCGGGCACGCCCCGACCCTGCGCATCGAGTCGCAGAACCGCGTGGAGGAGCTGACCCTGCCCGCCGAGCACCAGCTCAGCGCCGGCGTGAGCGCCTTCGCAGCGGCGGTCGGCGCGGCCCGCGCGCACGGCCGCGACCCGGGCCACGAGCAGTGGGCGGCCACTGCCGCCGGCACCGCCGCCCTGGTCGCCCGCATCCGCGAGGTCGCCGTGCGGATCTAGGATCAGAACGCTGCCGGTGCCGGGCGGGCCGCGACGCAGGAGCGCACCTCGGTGATGACCCGGTCGACGTCGGCGTCGGAGAGCGCCTGATGGATCGGCAGCAGCAGCGTCCGATCGGCGGCGGCCTCGGCGCGGGGCAGGACCGCGCGTGATCCGTACGCGGCCACCTGGTGCATCAGGGGGTAGCGGAAGGTGGTGTAGATGCCGCGTTCGAGCAGGTCGCGCGCCACCCGGTCGCGGATGTCGTCCTCGAACCGCACCCAGTACATGAAGTACGAGGACGTGTGGCCGGCGGGCAGGGGCGGCGGGAGGCGCAGCCCGGCCACGTCGGACAGGCCCTCGTCGTAGGCCCGGGTGACCTCGCGGCGGCGGGCGACGAACTCCGCCAGCCGGCTCAGCTGGACCAGGCCGATGGCCGAGAGGACGTCGTTCGTGGTCGACCGGCCGGTGAACGACACCACGTCGTAGTCCCACCAGCGGGTCGGTGAGCGCAGCGCCTGGTCGTAGCCGCTGTGGAAGAGTCCGGTCGAGCCGGCCGCGCGCTGTTCCAGGCCGAGGTAGGCGATCTTAGATGCCTGGCCGGCCAGCTCCGGGTCACGGACGTATAGCATGCCGCCGTCCACCGTGACCACCATCTTGGCGTGGTCGAAGCTCCACAGGCCCATGTCGCCGAACGTGCCGCAAGCGCGTCCATCCACGGTCGAGGCGATTGCCAGCGCGGCGTCCTCGACCAGCCGGATCCCGCGGTCGCGGCACAGCTCGGCGATTTCCGCGACCGCGCCGGGCCGCCCGCCGTAGTGCAGGATAACCACGGCCTTGGTGCGCTCGGTCAGCACCGCCTCGACGTCGGCCACGGTCGGGTTGAGTGTGGCCTCGTCAACGTCGCAGAAGACCGGCCGCGCGCCGCGCCCGGCGATCGCGTTGCCGGCCGCCACGAAACTAACCGTCGGCAGCACGACCTCGTCACCGGGGCCGACGCCGAGCAGGTCGGCCGCGACGAACGTGGCCGAACTGCACGAGTTCGTCGCCGTGACGTGCTCGGGGCCGACGCCGAGGTGCCGCGCGAACGCCTCCTCAAACGCGGCGGTCCGAGGACCGCGGCCGACCCAGTTGCTCGCGAACACCTCCCGCACCGCCGCGAGTTCGCGCTCGCCAAGCGAGGGCTGCACGACGTTGATCATCTGATCCATACGGGCTCCTCGGCGTTCGTGGCGGGACGTCGGTCCTACGCTCGCACCGGGCGCGCGGGCCGCGCATCGCGCAGGTTGCGGCACCGGTCAAGCGGTCGCCCGCTCGTGCAGGAGCAGCAGCAGATAGGCGGCCGTGGTGGAGTCGTCGCGGATGCCGCCCGTGCGGATCAGCCGCTCGAACTCCGCCCGCGGCACCCAGCGGTGGCGCATGTCCTGCTCCTCGTGCTCACGTCGCGGCACTCCGGGGCTCAGGCCGGTGGCCAGGAAGACGGTGAACTGCTGGCCGCTGGCGCCGTGCCAGCCGTGGAGCTGGCCGAGCGAGGTCCACGACGTCGCGCTGATGCCGGTCTCTTCGGCCAGCTCGGCACGGCCCAATTCCTCTGCGCTGCCGGTGCGGCCGGCCGGGAAGCAGCCCTGGGGGAACTCCCAGTACCGCCCGCCGGTCGGGTACCGGTACTGCTCGACCAGGTGGAACCCGCCGTTCTCGGCGGCTATCACCACGGCGTAGTCGGGCCGGTCGACCACCGAGTAGATGCCGCAGGTGCCGTCCGGCCGTTCCACCACGTCCTCGCGCAGCGAGAGCCACGGGTTGCGGTAGATCTCCCGGGAGGAGACCGCCCGGATGACGCCGGGCATGGACTCCGCGGGCTCGGCCACCTCCACCACCACCGTTCCTCGTGCCCGGACCGCCGCGTCGAGGATAACGGCGCTGCCGGCGGGAGGCCGACTTCACCGGTGCGATGTCCGGCCCCGCAGCCGCCGCCGGGATCGGGCAACCGAGGAGATGTGCGCGCCCGCTGCCCGCTGTGACGGTGACGGGGCCGATTGCGAGGTCTCCATGTTGCCGACTGCCGCCGCGACCCACCATCTCCCCGCCCGGACCGGCGCTGACCGGGAGGCGGCGCGCCGGGCCGCGTTCCTCCACCAGGACGGCGTGCTGCTCTGCTCGACGGTCCGCGCTCTCGACACCCTGGGGCTGCTGGACCCGGCCGGCCCGGCCGACCGGCCGGAGAACGGCTACCTGCGTGTCGCTCGGCGCTCCCTGGCCGCAGTCGGCTGGCTGGACGAGTCCGCCCGGACGTGGACCGACGAGGGCCGGGCCGCGATGCGCCACCGCGAGCGGTACGTGGCTGCCGGGCGGTTTCTGAGCCGCTTCGCCGACAACGACCCGGAAGTTTGGTCCCGGCCCTGGAGCACTGCCACCGAGAAGGCGTTCGCCGAGGTACTGGACGCCCACGAGCACTGGCGGTCCGGCGCCGACCCGGACGGGGTGGTCACCGCGCACCTCGACGGCGCGCTGGCCGTACCCGCCCTGCTGTCGTTGCGCGGCACCGGACGGCTGCCCCGGCCGGAGGGCGACGTCGCGCGGCTGCTGTCCCTGCTCGGCTGGCGCGACGGTGACGGCTGCTGGACCCCGTCCGGGCGCGCCGGACTCGACCTGGTCGTCCACCTCGGGATGGTGGGCTCCTACCTGCCCATGCTCGCCCGCCTCGAACAGCTCTGCCGGGGCGACCTGCTCGTCGAGCCTGGCGACGGCGAATGGCACTGCGAGCGCCGGCTCAACGTGCAGGCCAGCGCTGCCGCGCACCGGCGTTACTTCGCCGACGCCGACCCGGTGTTGACGGAGATCTTCAGCCGCACGCCGCGCCCCACCTTCGTCGCCGACATGGGCTGCGGCGACGGCAGCTGGCTGGCGCACCTCCATGACCTGCTGGGGGACGGCATCCGCTATGTCGGCATCGACACCAGTCGGGTGGCGCTCGACCATACGCGCGAGGTGCTGGGGGCGGCCGGATTGCATGACCCGGTGCTGCTCCAGGGCGATGTCAGCGACCCCG
The DNA here is from genome assembly GCF_059570675.1 of Salinispora goodfellowii. Classification (NCBI taxonomy): domain Bacteria; kingdom Bacillati; phylum Actinomycetota; class Actinomycetes; order Micromonosporales; family Micromonosporaceae; genus Salinispora; species Salinispora goodfellowii. The sequence goes on from NZ_JCANTD010000002.1 coordinate 137,267, forward strand.
GCGCGTTGCGTGACCAACTCGCCGCTCACGGCCTGGCGATCGAAGACGGCCTGCACATCCGAGCGTTCCTCGACCACGACCGCCGCTACCTCGGCGGCGGCCCGGAGACCGCCCTGCCCGGTTGGTCCACCGGCGCCTACGTCGCCCCTGACGGGCGTCCGCTGGCGGCCACCGAGGTGGAGGCCGACCTCGTCGAGCACTTCCGCAGGTGGGTGCCATACGTGCGCAAGCACGGACTGGTCGTGCTCGAGGCGCACTGTGTGGCGCCGCACGTGACGCGGCGTCACCTCGGCGCTCTGCACTCGGTGGCCTTCGACGCCTATCACGGGCTCTCGCACCAGTATCCGGTCGAGCACTCCGCCTTCATGCGGTGCTGCCGGCTTGCCGGGTTGCAGCCGGTCAGCCACATCGAGCGCCGCTACCCCTCCACCCGGCCGTTCGTCGCGGTGTCGCTCAACCGCCTCGAACCCGTACGGTCGGCGCCGCGCCGTATCGTGACCGACCGCCGTGACACGTGGCGACCCGCCCCGGGCGCCGACCGGACGGACGGCGAGCAGCTGCACCGTCTCCTCTTCACCGACGGCGATGTCGCCCATCCGCGCCTGTGGTGTTCCGGCGCCACCGGGATCGTGGTCCGTGACACGCTGCGGGCCGTCGAGGCGCGCATCGACAGCGCCGGGCGCGGCGACACCGTCCGGGTCCTCGACTACGGCGCCGGCACCGGGCTGGCCTCGATCGAGCTGATCAAGGCCTGCGTCGCGCACGACGTCGAAGCGCGCCTCGCCGCCCGCGGCGCCACCTTCGAGCTGCACCTGGTCGACATCCCGACGAGCTGGTTCGCGCAGGGCTACGACCTGCTGTGCGGGCAGCCCTGGACACGGTTCCACGCGTTGCGCACCGGCACCGCGTTCCGCCCGCTGCTCGACGTGACGGCGGGCGAGCGGGTCGACGTGGTGCTCGCCAACATGGTGTTCCACCTGCTGACCGGCGGTGCGATGCGGCGGGCCGCGGAGTCCCTGGCCGGCGTGCTGCGGCCCGGCGGCCTGCTCTGCTTCAGCTCACCAGATCTGGGCCCGGCCGGTCCCCACGCGCTGCTCTTCCACGACCCCAACCGGTTGCTGCGCGGCCACTGGCTGGCCGCGCTCGACGCGGCCGAGCCACTCTCCCTGGCGCCGCCGCTGCGCGACGCGGTGGCGCGCGTGCGGCCCGCCGAGCGGTCGAGCGCGCAGCGGCGCGCCGACCGGCGGATCCTGCCCACCCCGCAGACCAGGGCATCCGTGGCGGCTGCCCTGGCGCCGCATTTCCGCGGCGCCGTCGAGCGGCGTACCTACGAGCTTCTGGCGGAGGAGTGCCTGATGACGGCGCTCGTCCCGGCCAACCAGGCGGAATACCTCGCCGAGATCGCCGACCGGGACCTGCGGGAGGCCGTCATCCGGCATCTCATGCGCGATCGCGTGCTCCCCGAGTTGATGCGCGGGCCCGCCGGCACCGCGCTCGGTCTCAACGTCGAATGGGCGCTCGGAAGATATGAACGGTCGCGCTGAGAGACGTGTTGGAAAACAACGGAAAATGGGAGCCCGGATGCTGCAGGAAGCGCCGTACAGAGATGCCTCAGAAACCACGCCCGTACGTTTGAACTCGCTGGCCGGGATGCGTTTTTTCGCTGGCCTCCTGGTGTTCTTCACCCATGCCCTCGTCGGGTCGATGCTGTTCGCCTCGAACTTCCAGATGGAGTACACCGGGCTGATCATCTTCGGCGGCTGGGCCGGGCTCGTCTACTTCTTCGTGCTGAGCGGTTTCGTCATGACCTGGGCACGGCGGCCATCGGACACCACCGGTACGTTCTGGCGGCGCCGCGCCTTCCGGGTGTTCCCGAACTACCTGTCCACTCTCCTGGTCTACATCGCCGTGCTGGGCCTGATCCTGCACGTGCCTATCCAGGGCGGAACCGTGCTGGTGCACCTGCTGGCCCTGCAGTCGTTCGTCCCGGATCTGGGGAGCCGGATCGCCTTCAACCCGCCGGCTTGGTCGCTCTCCGCCGAGCTGTTCTTCTACCTCTGCTTCCCGTTCCTCATCCGGCTGGTCGATCGGATCCGGCCGGAACGGCTGTGGGCCTGGGCGGGCGGCGTGGTGGCGGCCTGCTTCGTCACGCCGCTGCTGGCCCCGGGGCTGCTGCCGCCGTCCGCGCCGATCGAGGGCCTGGGCTGGCCGGAGCTGGAGATGTGGGTGATCCAGCAGTTCCCGCCGATCCGGATGCTGGAGTTCGTCCTGGGCATGCTGCTGGCCAAGATCGTCCTGTCCGGTCGGCGGATCCCGCTGACCTTCGGCTCCGCTGTGGCGATCTTCGTGGCGATCTACGCCCTGTCCCCGCTGATCCCGGAGCGTCTGAACATGGCGGCGATCCATGTCGTACCGATCGGGCTCATCATCCTGACCGCAGCCACCCGGGATCGGCAGGGGTACGGCCCTGGCTGGCTGGGCAGTCGCGTGATGGTCAAGCTGGGGGATCTGTCCTTCGCCTTCTACATCTGGCACTACCTGGTGGTTATTTACGTCCGGCAATGGCTCGGCTCGCCCGAGGGTTGGAGTACGCCGGTAGGCTTCGCCGTTCTCGCCCTGCTCTTCGCGGTCACGCTGGGTATGGCCTGGCTCCAGTTCACCCTGATCGAGAACCCGATGTACCGGCGCTTCGCCACCGCGCGGCGCCGGCGGACGCCGAAACCCGTTCCGGCCGCCGAGCGTGAATGAGGGGGTTGTGTGCGGCGCCGGTGCTATTTTCTGCGGGACCGTCGTCGACTCCGGCGGATGCTGTCCGCCGGAGCGGCAGTGAGAAGCATCAATTTGGAGGGGCACTGATGGCCCAGTACGGGATCTTGGTCTACCAGCCGGCGCCGGCCGACCCGATGGACCTCCCGGCCGACTACGAGAAGGCGCTGGAGAGCTACCCCGACCAGGTGGCGGCACTGGGGGTCACCCCGGTCACCGGATTCGCGCTGCAACCCAGCACCGTGACCACCTCGGTCCGCGGCGACGTGGTCATCGACGGCCCGTTCATCGAGGCCAAGGAGGTCGTCGCCGGGTTCTTCGTCATCGAGGCACCCAGTCCGGAGATCGCGCTGGAGGTGGCCAAGCTCAACCCGGCCACCCAGTACGGCGGCGGCGTCGAGGTCCGGCCGCTGTTCGTCCCGCCGGCCGAGTGACGCACGCCTGACCACGCCGACGCCGCGGCGTCGGCGTGATCAGGCGTGCGACCCCCGGTGGTCGGCGGTCAGTTTTTCCAGCGCCGGCACAACGTCGGCCGGGGTCGGCATTCCCCTCGTCTCGGTGCGCAGCCGGGCGGCGTTGTCCGCGAACGACGGGTCCTCCAGCACCCGCCTGAGGCTGTCACGAAGGATGGCGGGGGTCAGGCTGTTCGCGTTGGCGGCATAGACGCCGGCCCCGTGGCGCTCCAGCCCGTCACTCATCGCCACCGGACCCCACCACTTCTCGACCTTGGCGTCGTGCGGGACGATGACCTGCGGAACGGCGTGCTCCGACGCCGTGGCGAAGCTTCCCACCCCACCGTCGTGAACGAGCGCCGCGCACGTCGGCAACAGCGAGGTGAACGGGACGAAGTCGACGTTGCGCACGTTGTCCGGGATCGCCGTCGCCGGCCCGAGCTGCTGGGCGTTGAAGGTCGCGATCACCTCGACGTCGAGGTCGGCCACCGCCTCGAAGAGGTCGCTCACCGAGGCCGCCTCGCCGATGCCGGCGTCCCGGTGCGAGATGCCCTGGGTGATGCAGACGCGCCTGCGGGCGGGCGGCTCGAACACCCACCGCGGCGTCGTCGCCGGGCCGTTGAACGGCACACTGCGCATCGGGACGTAGTGCACGCCCTCCGGCTGCCAGATCCACGGCGGCGTCGGGGCGATCGTCCACTGGCCCAGCACCGTCGTCTCGTCGAAGTCCCGGCCGTACCGTTCCAGGACCGGCTGCAGCCAGTCCCGCAGCGGATCTCCGGCGGTGCCGAGCCCGGCCCGGCAGGCCGCGCGCACCTGTGCCATCCGGTCCACGCTGAGGATGAAGCGGGCGTGTACGGCGCCGACGACCTGCGCCGCGACCGCGCCGGGAAAGGCACTGGAGTCCCAGATCACCAGGTCGGGGAGCCACGCGCGGGCGAAGCCGACCAGGTCGTCGGTCACCGCGTCCGGGAAGAAGACCTGATGGACGCCGAGGGTGAAGTCGCGGAGCTCGACGTGCGGGTCGCCCCAGCCGTAGTCGCTCTGCACCGACCTCCCGGTGCGGTCACCCCGCGGGTCGCAGGCGCCCGGCGGCGCCTCGAAACCCGCCACCCGCTCGTGCAGCGGGGGTATGTCCGCGCCGATCGCAACACCAGGCAAGCCGCAGTGCGCGATCGCCTCACTCAGCTCCGGCGGGGCGGCGACGCACACCTCGTGCCCCGCGGCACGGAGCGCCCAGGCCAGCGGCACCTGCGCATAGAGGTGGGCCTTGAAGGGATTGGTCACGAAGAGGACGCGCATGGCGCTCAGTATGGTGCCGGCGCCCGTTCCGGGTATCTCCAGAAATGCGCGCCCGGGAAACGGTCGGTCCGGCGCGCGTGTCACTCCCCTCGACCGCGCTCTGAGACCGGAGGCTACGGTAGTGACAACCCGATCGCTCATGCCTGGACGGCCCATGCACAAGCCCGCCTCCGACGACGTGAACAGGGACGACGACGGATCTGCGGCCGGCACCCACTCGGCCGAGGTCCGGCACGCCGTGGCTCTCGCGCACCGGCGGGAGTGGGGAGCGCTCCTCGCCTCGACGGCGCGGCTGCTGCGGGATCTCGACCTGGCCGAGGAGTGCGTGCAGGACGCGTACGTCTCCGCGCTCGACGCCTGGGAACGGCACGGCGTGCCGGAGAACACCGGCGCCTGGCTGTCCACCGCGGCCCGCCGCAATGCGCTGGACGCGCTGCGGCGTGCCAAGACCCTGAGATCCAAGCTGCACTTGCTCGTCGAGCCCGAGCCCGAGGCCGACACGGCGCAGGCCGGCTCGGCACCCGGTCCGCTGATGTACGACGACCGGCTCCGGCTCATCTTCATGTGCTGTCACCCGGCACTGGCCCGCGAGTCGCAGATCGCGCTCACCATGCGGCTGGTCTGCGGCGTGAGCACCATCGACATCGCCAAGACCTTCCTCGTCAGCATGCCGACGATGGCGGCCCGGATCACCCGGGCCAAGAAGAAGATCACCAGCGCTGGCATCCTGTTCGGCGTCCCCGAGGCCGACGAGCTGCCGGAGCGGCTGCACTCCGTGCTCACCGTCATCTACCTCCTGTTCACCACCGGCCACACCGCACCGTCCGGTCAGACGCTGACCCGCGCCGACCCCGCCGAGAGCGCGCTCGACCTGGTTCGCATGCTGCGTGAGCTGATGCCCGGCGCACGCGAGGTGAAGGGGCTGCTCGCGCTGCTGCTGATCACTCACGCCCGCCGGGCCACGCGGACCGACGCCGAGGGCCGGCTGCTGCTGCTGGAGGAGCAGGACCGGTCAGCCTGGGATCGGGCCGCCATCGACGAGGGCCGCCGGCTCGTCGAGGAGGCGCTGGAGTGCGAGGCTCCCGGCAGGTTCACCCTGCAGGCGGCCATCGCGTCGGTGCACGCCACGACGCCGGCCTACGCCGACACCGACTGGGGCCGGGTGCTCGTCCTGTACGACGAGCTGCTGAAGGTGTGGCCGTCGCCGGTGGTCGCGCTGAACCGGGCGGTGGCGATGGCGATGGTCGCCGGACCGGCGAGCGCGCTCGCCGAGGTGGAGAAGCTGGAACACGCCGGTGGGCTGGCCGGCTACCACTACCTGCCAGCGGTCAAGGCCGATCTGCTGCGCCGCCTGGACCGGCGCCCGGAGGCCGCGACGGCCTACCGGCAGGCGTTCGACCTCGCCGACAATGAGGCGGAGCGGGCGTTCCTGGCCTCCCGGCTCGCCGAGATCGTCGACCCCTAGTACGGCAACCGGTGCGTCCAGTGATTGAGAGGTGATCGTCCAGCGGTCGTGTCTTGGTCTGAAGCTCGTCGTTGCTTGCCGGTGTGAGTCCGGTCCGGGTAGCTGCCAGGAGGCCCGGTAGCAGGCTGGCGGCTTGGCCTGGAAACGGGCCGGGTCGAAGCCCAGCGCCGAAAGCCCTGTTGGGGGAGCAGATCAGCGGTCCGTAGCGGAGAGCGAAGCCTGCCGCGTTGTTAGACATTGAGGGAGAGCCGAGCCGGGCGGTTCACGGTGAAGGCCATGGAAGCGCCGGCCTCACCGCGGGCGTGGTCGCGCTGGCGGTGGGCGGCTACTACGGACTGGTGCGGGCCCTGGAGGCTTGCTGGCCGTGGCTGGGGGTGCTGCTGGGTACGCCGGCAGCGCCCCGGTATGAGGTGTCGGGGCGATAGGATCGCCGATGCGGTTCTGGGGCTACTCGGCGTCGCCGCATGCCGATGTTGTTCCCCTGCGAGCCGAGTTCGGGACAGCTCGGGACAATGCTCAATTGCTATCGTCGCGGCATGGCTGCGGGGGATCAACAAGCGCGGGCGGAAGCCCAGAGACATGTCCACTGAAGAGCAAGCACAGGCCGAGCGGGATGTCCGAGGCGCCGTAGCCGACCTCCAGGAAGCCGCTTACACCAACCTCCGCAATGCTATCGCCAACGTAGCAGGGCTACGTCCTCGCCTCGTCGCCCAGCCAGATGGCGCCTCTGGGTGGCGGGACGCCTTCGGGTGATCAATCTCACGATCACGACGCCCGCGGCCTGATCTACTTCTTCGTGGATCGATCCATCGCTATTTGGACCAATTGTTTGAACTGGTCACCGCGGTCGCGGCGCACTTCGTGCCCAACGACCATTCCGCACGCCGCCTCAACCGCGAACCTCCGTCATGATCAAAACGGCACCTGCCCAACTAGGATGACCGAAATGATCTGCCCCGCCCTGGCCAATCCGGCTAGCGCCGCCTCATGACGGGATGGTCGGCTGTCTCGCCGATTCCTCCACCGGGGCACCTACGCGCCCTGTCCTGGGCCACCCTGGCCAACACGCTGGGCTTAGGTCTCTGGCTCGCCGGCTCGGCGCTCTTCCTCACCCGTGGCGTCGGGTTAACCGCCCCCGAAGTCGGGATCGGCCTCACCACAGCCGCACTGGTGGGGCTGACTGCCAGCGTTCCACTTGGCGGGCTCGCCGATCGGTACGACCCGCGTACGCTGCGGGCAGCTCTGCAACTCCTGCAAGCTGCGGTCACTGCTACGTATCTGCTTGTCGATTCATTCGAGACGTTCCTCGTGGTCGCGGTGTTCGACGCCCTACTCGTGGCGGGCAACCTTGCTGTCCGCGCTGCGCTGGTCGCGGCCGTGGTCGAGCCTTCCGAACGGGTGGCGGCCTTCGCGACGCTGCGCGCGGTCGCCAACCTGGGCATCGGTGTCGGCGCTGCTCTGGCCGGAATCGTTCTGACAGTCGACAGCCGGACCGCGTACGACCTACTGGTGATCGGCAATGCGGCGACCTACGCGATCTCGGCCGCTCTCATTCTCCGCCTGCCGCCCTCGTCGCGACGACCGGCACGGGACATCCCACGACGCGCTCCCCGCGGGCAGGCCTGGCGAGACTTGCCCTTCCTCGCAGTCAGCACCGCCTCGGCTGTCATTTCGCTGCACGAGGTGGTACTCACGCTGATCATCCCGCTTTGGGTGGTGTCACACACGGAGGCCCCAACCGGCCTGGTCGCCGGGATCTTGCTCACGAACACCGTGCTAACGGTGCTACTGGCCGTGCGCCTCAGTCGTGCGGTGAACTCCACAATCGAAGCCGGCAACTCGGTACGCCGCGCTGGTCTGGTCTTAGCCTTAGCGATGCTCCTCTTCGGCGCCAGCGGCAGCATGCCCCCCCGCCGCTGCGATTGGACTCCTCCTGGCGACGACCGTGATTTACACACTTGGCGACCTGTGGCACTCGGTAGGCGGCGCTGGCCTCGCCTACGGCCTGGCGCGTCCGGACGCGATCGGCGCATACCAGGGTGTGGACCAGTTGATCGGCGGCCTCGTCCGCGCGGCTGGTCCTGCCCTGCTGTCTCTGCTAATCCTGAGCGGCACAACGGCCGGCTGGGTCGCGACCGCCGTGCTGTTCGCGATCGCCGGACTGCTCGCACCGGGACTTACCCGATGGGCTGAGCGCAGCCGACCGCCTGCCGTGCTCGCAGCGGTGAACAATTGATTCAGACTTAGCGGGACATGTCCGGGCAGGTGTGGTAAACCGGCAACAGTCCCGACTTGAGCGCCACGGCCAGGCTCGGTGCGGCGGCGTCTCGATCCGACAGTAGCGGCGAGCGCACTGGCCACTAAGAGTCGGAGCCCCTTCCGCCGGCCGGCACCCGGCCCAGCACCGCGGGCAGATCGGCCCGGCCCCGCACCCCCAACTTGTGGTAGGCGCGGGTCAGGTGCTGCTCGACGGTGCTCCCCGTAACGAACAGCCGGGCCGCGATCTCCCGGTTCGTGCAACCCTGCGAGGCCAGCAGCGCCACCCGCTGCTCCGCCTTGCTCAGCTCCTCGGGACCGCTCTCCGCCGGCCCGCCCCGGCCCGGGGCGGTCGCGGCCGACCCGGCCGGCCGGGGGCTGCCCAGCCGGTCGAGCAACTGCAGCGAACGTTCCTTCAGCCACGGGTTGCCGCCGCTGCCGTCGCCCTGCCGGGCCAGCTCCTCCGCCAGCAGCTCCCGGGCCTGCGCCGGGCTGTCGAGCTCGATCAGTGCCTCGGCGGCGTACGCCCGCCACGACAGGGACGCCGAGACGTCCAGGTCCCACGCCGCCATCAGGTCGCGGCAGGCGTGGAAGTCGCCGAGCGCCGCGTGGTAGCGGCCCACCGAGAGGTGGTAGCGGCCCCGCGCCTGCAGGTAGGGCAATCCGGGTAGGGTCTGAAACATCACGTCGAGCACCGGCACCCGGAAGCACTCGGCGGCCCCCTCCCGGTCGCCCTGGGCCGTGCAGGCCAGCACCTTGGCGGCCAATGGCACGCCGAGGGCGATGCCCCAGGCGGTCGGGCCGACCAGCGTCAGCGCGAGGTCGGCCCGCTGGCGGGCCACCTCGAAGTTGCCGAGCCGGCTCTCGACCGCGGCACTGGCGGCGGCGAGGATCGCCCGGATCACCGGCGGGCGCCGGTCGGCCTCCCGCAGCAGCAGGTCGCACCAGTCCGCGGTCCGGTCCAGCCGGGCGGCCTGCATGTACGTGGCCAGCGCGGCGATGGTCGGGGCCACCGGTGGATCGTGCAGCACCATGCCTTGGAGCAGCCGTTCGGCGGTCTCCAGCACCTCCCCGGTCGGCCCCTCGGACCTCAGCGCGTGCAGCAGCAGAGCCCCGTCGGCCTGCGGATCCACGGCGCCCACGCTCCGGCTGAGCGCCGCCTCGTCCAGCAGCGTGTGCTCCCGGTAGCGGGCTCCGAGCACCGGGTACGAGTGCGCGAACCAGACCCGCATCGTCTCCAACTGCGCCCGGCAGTCCCTCGGCAGCCGGCCTTCCACCGGGTCCAGGTCGGCGAACAGGGCGTCCGCCTCCTCGGGCCGGCCGTGCCACAGCAGGTGGGCGATCAGGCGGATGCTCTGCCGGTGTTCGAGCAGCCCGGCGCGGTGGTCCTCGACGAGACCGGGCAGGTGGACGCGGACGGCGGCGGGGTCCACCTCCCATTCGGCCTGCACCAGTTCGGCGCGCACCTGAGCCCGCTCGCGCGGGTCGGAGCACGCGTCGTGCGCCACCCGCAGGCAGGTCAGGGCGCGTTCCGGGTCGTTCGTGCGCAGGGCCTGCTGGGCCGTGTCACGCAGTACGGCCAGCCCCCAGCTCTCGTCGACCGGACCGCCGACGACCAGGTGGCGGGCCACCTCGCCGGTCGCGGCCCGGTGCTGATAGAGCAGCCGGGCCGCGGCCCGGTGCAGCGCGGCCCGCTCCTCGGGGCGCAGCTCCGCCAGCGCGGTGGCGCGCGCGGCCGCGACGCGGTAACGCCCTTCCTCGGTCAGGCCGAGTGCGTCCGTGGTCGCCGTGGCCCGGGCGGCCGTACCGGCGGGCAGGTCCAGCAGCCGGTCGAGGTCCGCGGCCGTGGCGTCGTCGCCCAGGACGGCCAGGCCATGGGCGGTGCGGGCGGTGGCCGGGTCGAGCTGGTCGAGCAGGTGGCGCACCGCCAGCGCGAACGCCTCACCGGCGGCCGGCTCCGCCGCGGCGCCGTCGGCGCGGTCGTCGAGCAGCGCCTGCAGCAGCAGCGGACTGCCGCCCGAGGCGCGTTGCCACAGCGGCGCGCTCTCCGCGGCCGGCCGGGCGCCGGGGAGCGCGGCGAGCACGGACTCGGTGCCGGCGACGGAAAGCCGGCCCAGCTGAACCAGCGCGCAGCGCGGATTGCGGACGAACTCCGAGGTGAGCGTGGAGCCCGGCTGGGAGGTGTCGGCCCGCTCGCCGAGCACCAGCAGGATCCGGGAGGCGCCCACCCGGCGGACCAGGTACAGCAGGCAGTGCCGGGAGGCGGCGTCCATCTCGTGCGCGTCGTCCACGGTGATGACGAGGGGATCGCGTTCGGCCAGCCCGAGCATGAGGCGGTGGAAGGCGTCGACGGCCTGGAGCGTCGCGCCCGTACCCGGGTCCGCGCCGGCCGCGGCCGGGCCAGCGGGGTGGGCGGCCGCCCCGGCGGCCGCCGCCAGCTGGCCGATGACGCCCATAGGGAGGTTGTGCTCGGCGCGCGAGGCGATGGCGGTGAGCACACTGGCACCCGAGCTCAGCGCGTGGTTCTGGAGCTCGTGGACGAGGGTGGTCTTGCCCATGCCCGCCGCCCCGGTGACGAGCACCGCGCGTCCCTGGCCCTCCCTTGCCCGCGCGAACAGGTCTTCCAGGACCTCGCGCGCCCGACGCCCGTCTGCCGTCCCCACAGACGCTCCCCTCACAACGGCCGACTCCGCCGAACTGCGTTGCCTAGCTCAGGTAGATCAAAACATGAGACGCACCGAGCGTTCCCGGACGCCGGGTGCCCCGGGCCGCTCGAGACCGTCCCGGGACGCGTCCGCGAACACTCGGGACACGTCCCAGGCACCACTTGGACACCTCCCGCACCACCGCGCGGACACCCCGCGCGCACGCCGGCAGCGCTCCGCCGAAACACACCCCTATAGGGGAATAGGTATTCGTCGGCCCCGAAATAGGGGGTAGCAGGGGGCCCCTATGGCTCGGAAATCCGGGGGGTCGGGAGCGAATTGAAATCTTGTCAGCCGCGTCGTGCGCTGACTAGCGTCCAGATACATGCAGAACGCGATCGAGGTCTGGGCCACAGGCCTGGGAGCCATGACGCCGCTGGGTGTGGATCTGCCCACCACATGGGCGGCGATGCAATCCGGCGAGAACGGAATCGGAGCGCTCGACGAAAGCTGGGCGGAAGCCCTTCCCGTCCGCATCGCGGCCCGGCTCACCGCCGATCCGGCCGCGGCCATGCCCCGGACCGAAGCGCGCAAGCTGGACCGCTCGGAGCAGATGGCCCTGGTCACCGCCCGCGAGGCGTGGGCCGACGCGGGCAGCCCGCGGCCCGACCCCGAGCGCCTCGCCGTGGTCATCGGCACCGGCATCGGCGGCCTGACCTCGCTGCTGGTCCAGAACCACGTCCTGGAGACCTCCGGCCCGCGCCGGGTCTCGCCGCACACCGTCCCCATGCTGATGGCCAACGGCCCTGCCGCCTGGGTCAGCATGGACCTGGGCGCCCAGGCCGGTGCGCACGCCCCGGTCAGCGCCTGTGCCTCCGGCGCCGAGGCCATCGCCCTCGGCCTGGACCTCATCCGCTCGGGCCGTGCGGACATCGTTGTCGCCGGTGGTGTGGAGGCCAGCGTCCACCCGCTGCCGCTGACCGCGTTCGCGCAGATGATGGCGCTGTCCACGCAGAACGACGACCCGGCGCACGCCTGCCGTCCCTTCGACACCAAGCGGGGTGGCTTCGTCCTCGGCGAGGGCGCCGCCCTGGTCGTCCTGGAGCGGGCCGACCACGCCCAGGCCCGCGGCATCGCCTCCCCGCACGGCACCGTCCTCGGCGCCGGCATCAGTTCCAGCGCCACCCACATCACCGCCTCCGACGTCGCCGGGCAGGTCCGCGCCATGCGGATGTCGCTGCGCGACGCCGACGTCGCCGCCGAGCGGATCGGCCACGTGCACGCGCACGCCACCTCCACCCCGCAGGGCGACGTGGCGGAGGCCCGCGCCATTGCCGAGGCCATCGGCATCCACCCCGTGGTGAACGCGACGAAGTCCATGACCGGGCACCTGCTCGGTGCCTCCGGCGCGCTCGGCGCCATCGCCGCGCTGCTGGCGCTGTGCGACGGCCGCGTACCGCCCGTGCGGAACCTGGAGGAGCTCGACCCCGACGTCGAACTGGACGTCGTCCGCGGCGCCCCGCGCACCGGGAGCTGGGAGTGCGCGCTGGCCAATTCCTTCGGCTTCGGCGGGCACAACGTCTCCCTTGTCCTCGGCCGGCCGTAATTTCCCGAACGCACCCCCTTGCAGGTTGAGATGACAGGCGCCAGCGGCGACCGGACCGGTCAGTGTCCGATAGCCCTCGATCACGATTTCTACGCCGATCCGCATCCGGCCTACCGGGTCATCAAAGAGAACGGCAACAAACCAACGCCCATTGTCCTGAAGACCGGAATGGCATATCTGCCGCCCGGCTTGGAGGCCTGGCTCGTCACGGCGTACGAGGACGTGGAATTTGTCCTCCGGGACCCGCGGTTCCGCAAGAGCATCGACGAGGCCATGCCGCTTCCGCACCCCCCGCAGGCGGGTGGCAGCGCGGCCGCCGGTCCGCGTCATCGCGTAACACCCGGTACGGCCGTTCTGCCGATGCCGGCTCGTCCAGGAACGCCCCGGTGAGCTCGGTCGCCTCCTGCAACGCGGCTGGCCAGTCCTGCCCGCCGAGGCGGGCCGTCAGCAGGCAGCCGAGGAGCACGTCACCCGCTCCCACGGTCAGCGCCGGGTCGTCGATTGACGGCGGCGTCTGCCGGAACGTGCCGTCCGGGCCGGTCAGCAACGCGCCCTGACCGCCCAGCGTCACCAGGCAGTGCCCGGCACCGGCGAGCTCGGTGGCGGCTGCGGTCACGTCGACCATCGAGGCCAGCGGACGGCCGGCCCAGCGACCGAGCTCGAGCAGGTTCAGCGCGGTCAGGTCGCGGTCGCGGCGGCCGGGCTGCAGTTTGCCGGTCTCGGTCGGATCGGCGGACAGCAGCCAGAACGGTACGCTGCGCTCCGCCGCCTCGGCGGCCAGCCGGTCCAGCGCGGACACCGTGGCGTCGGTACCGCCGACCAGCACGCTCGCGGTGTCGAACAGGGACCGACCGGCGGCCAGCGCGGTCGGATTCAGGCCGTCGATCGCCGCTCCGCCGATGAACCATTTCTCCCGCACCGAGCCGTCGGCCAGCTCGGCGTGGAACAGCGGCAGCGGCGCGGCGAACGGCAGTGGCGTCCACCGCACCCCGTTGCCGGCCAGATGCGTGGCGACCGCGGACGCCAGCTCGCCTGTGTAGTCGGCGGTCACCAGCGTGGGACCGGCGCCCCGGGCACCCATCGCGCACGCCATGTTGTTCATCACGCCGCCCCAGCGCAGCGTGACCGGGGCACGGCCGGAGCCGATCGGGCCCTCGTGCAGCACGTCCAGGGTGACCGTGCCGACCAGGACCGGGCGGCGGGTCACGTGCCCGTCGCGGCGAACAGGCGGCTGATCGACGCGTCGTACGCGGCGCTGATGTCGAAAGCCTTACGTGCCAGCGCGATCCGGCGTTCTGGGCTCACCCCACCCTCCGCCAGCTCCTTCAGCACCGCCGGATAGTCGTCCGGGTCGCTCAGCGGCACCACGTGCGCGCAGTTCTTCGCGGCGGCCCGCAGCATCGCCGGGCCGCCTACGTCGATCTTCTCCCGAAACTCCTCGAACGGCAGCCGGGGTGCCCGCTCCGGGAGGAGGTAGTAGTTGCAGGCGACCAGGTCGACCCGGGTGATGCCGTGCTGGGCGACCTCGGCCAGGTCGGCGGGGTTGTCGCGGGCCAGGATGCCGCCCATCAGCGACACGGTCAGCGTCTTGACCCGGCCGCCGAGCAAGGTGGGCACGCCGGCCAGGTCGGCCACCGCACCCACCTCGACGCCGCGTTCGGCCAGCCGCCGCCGGGTGCCCTCGGTGGCTACCACGTCCCAGCCCAGCCCGAGCAGACCCGTGGCCAGCCGGTCAACGTCACGCTTGTTGCTCACTGCCAGAACTGCGAGCATCGGATTCCTTCCGTGCGGGGTTCAGCGGGTGACGAGCGCGTCGCGGTGCGCGCCGACCGACACGTAGGTGACCGGTACGCGTAGCAGCGCCTCGATCGCCTGCAGGTATACGCGGGCCTGTTTCGGCAGGTCGTTGTATGCGCGGACGCCGGTGATGTCGGTGTCCCAGCCGGCGAAGGTCTCGTAGCACGGTTCCGCCTCGGACAGCGCCGCCACCGATGGGGTGAAGTCCGGCGTGACCCGGCCGTCGATCCGGTAGCCGGTGCAGATCTTCAGCTCACCGGTGCCGCTGAGCTGGTCGAGGTTGGTGACCGCTGCCTCGTCGGCGCCCTGCATGACGACGCCGTAGCGGGTCGCCACCGCGTCGAAGTGGCCCAGGCGCCGGGGCCGGTTCGTGGTGGCGCCGAACTCACCCCACCGGCTGCGCAGGAACGCGGACCGCTCGTCGTCGAACTCGGTGACGAACGGCCCGGCGCCGACGCAGCTGGAGAACGCCTTGGTGACGCCGATGGTGTGCCGGACCCGGGCCCACGGCACCCCGAGGCCGACCGGCGCGTGCGCGGCCAGGCAGGCGGACGACGTGGAGAATGGGTAGATGCCGAAGTAGATGTCGCGAAGCGCGCCCAACTGCCCCTCGGCGAGCACGCTTGCGTCGGCCTGCTCGGCCTGCGTCAGCACGGCGTTGGTGTCGCTCAGGTAGGGCTCGATCCGCTCCCGGACGTCCGCCGCCCACCGCTCGGCCTCCTTGAGGTCCCAACCGGGCTCGCCGTAGATCTTCTCGAGCCGGACGTTCGCCCACTCGACCACCGCCGAGAGCCGGCTCGCGAGTTGGCGGGTCTCGAAGAGTTCCCGCACCAGCAGGGTCTTCTTCATCACCCGGTCGCCGTACGCGGGGGAGATGCCCATCTTGGTGGAGCCGTACTGGTTGCGACCCAGTCGGGTTTCCTCGTGTGCGTCCAGATCGCGGTGGAACGGGAAGCAGATCGAGGCGTTGCCGGACAGCAGGATGTCGGACGGGTCCACGCCGTGCCGGGTGACCAGGTTGATCTCGGCCAGCAGCCCGTCCAGATCGACGGTCATGCCGGGGCCCAGCACGTTGCGCACCCCCGGGCGGAAGACGCTGCTGGGCAGGCTGTGCAGGGTGAACCTGCCTTCGTCGAGCTGAATGGTGTGCCCGGCGTTACTGCCGCCGTGGTATCGGCCGACGATGTCCGCGTCCGCGGCCAGATAGTCGACCATCCTCCCCTTGCCCTCGTCACCCCAGTTGAGACCGACGACCGTGGAGATCAACGCGGGTCCTCCCGATACGCATGTGCGGATGTCGATGCCAGTATTCCGGAAAGGCGGGCCGAAGAGGGCCCCCAGATCTCCGGATTCAGGGCATGCGGCGGGGCTTCGCCGCTCAGTGCGGTGACGAGTTGCCCGGCCGCCGACATCGCCAGCGCGTGCTTCGTCTCCACGGTGAAGTCGGCGACGTGTGCGCTGAGGACCAGTCTGTCGATGCCGAGCAACGGGCTGCCCGCCAGCGGTGGCTCCTGGTCGTAGACGTCGAGCGCGGCGCCCGCGAGATGCCCGGATCGAAGCGCCCGCACCAGCGCGGCGGTGTCCACCACCGCACCGCGCGATGTGTTGAGGAAGTAGGCACCGCGCTTCATCCGGGCGAACATGTCATCGTCGAACATGTTCTCGGTCTCGTCGTTCAGCTCGGGATGGCAGCTGACCACATCGGACTCAGCCAGCATCTCGTACAGGTCATCCACCTTGGTCGCGCCGTACCCGTCGATCGTCTCGGCGGACACGTACGGGTCGTAGGCGAGCACGTTCATCAGGAAGCCGGCCGACGCGCGCCGGGCCATCCAGCCGCCCACGTTGCCGCAGCCGACGATGCCCAGCGTCTTGCCGCCGAGCTCGACGCGCCGGGTGCTGAGCCGCTTCTCCCATGCGCCGGGCATCCCGTCGCGGGCCACCGCGCCCAGGTCCCGGGTGACCGACAGCAGCAGCCCCAGCGCATGTTCGGAGACCGGTCGGCCACCCAGGCCGGGATTGTTGGCCACCACCACCCCGGCCTTGCTCGCGGCCGCGATGTCGATGTTGTCGACGCCGCGCCCGCTGGACAGCACCGCGATCAGCTCCGGGGCCGCGTCGACGATCTCCGCCGTGATCTGCGTGGGGTAGCGCACCGCCAGCCCGTGCGCTGTGCGCAGGGCGGGCGACGCCGCCAGCTCCTCCGGCTCGACCCGGGTCACCGCGAAGTGCCGCTCCAGCAGCTCCTCGGCCTCCGGGTGGTACATGGCACCGACGATCAGGACGTTCAGACGCATTCGACAGAACCCCTTCGGAAGTCAGTTCTTGATGTCCGCGGCCAGCAACCGCTCCAGGGCGTGCAGTTCACCGGACCGGCTCGCCGCGACCAGCCGGTACGCCAGCTCGGCCTGCTTCTCCGGTTCGATCCGGAACCGGCGGCCACCCGCGAGGCGGGCTCGCCCGCGGCTGTAGAGCTTGCGGCAGGACGCCTCGCGGATGCCGGTGATCGCCGAGACGTCCCGATAGGTGTACTCGAAGCCGTGCCGCAACACCACGACCGCCCGTTCCGCCGGGTTCAGCCGTTCCAGCAGTTGCCGGGCGACCAGGGCGATCTCCTCGTCGCGTTCCAGCTTGTGGTGCGGGCCGGCCGGGGTCGGGTCGGCGGGCTCCGGCGGGGCCGTGCCGCTGCACTTCTCCCGACGGATCCGGGCCGACTTGAGGTGGTCGCTGCACAGCCGGGTGACGATGGTGGACAGCACCGCCCCGTGATCGCGTACGTCGTAGACCCGGTGCCACCGGATCCACGCCTCCGACACGATGTCCTCGGCCTCGACGGTGGAACCCACCCAGCGGTACGCGATCGCCAGGAGCCGGCGGCGATGGCTCTCGAATTCCTGCACTGTCCCACCCATGGGGCTTGTTCCTCCTCGGGGAATCGGCCGCCCGGTCCCGGGCCGGGACGAACACCAACGGGACTTCAGCTACTGCGCGAGGCCGGCCGTGACGTCGTCAGCGGCGGCGGTGAACGCCCGCGCGTACGCGTCGATGTCGTCCGGCTCCATCGCCGTTGACACGCAGCCGAGCCCTGAGTCGCCGATGTGCACGCCGTGCCGCAGGAGCATGCGGGACAACAGGTTCACCGCGTTCACCGGGCGGCCGCCGGCGCCGGTGGCGTCCGGGCCGAGCACCCGGAACAGCGATCCGGTGCCGTTGACCGTCCAGCCGCCCGGCGTGCGGTCGGCCAGGATCTGCCGCATCCGGTCCCGCACGTCCGCGCCGAGGCCGTTGATCCGGTCCATCTCGTCGCTCGTCAGCAGCGCCAGCGACGCGAGGCCGGCGCTCATGCTGACCGGGTTCGCGTTGTACGACCCGGAGTGCGGCAGTGGCGGTGATCCGGCGCTTGGGTCGAACACGGCCATCACGTCGCGCCGGCCGGTGACTGCGCCGATCGGCATACCACCGGCGATTACCTTGCCCAGCACGGTGAGGTCCGCGGCGTACCCGAACTCGGCGATCGCGCCGCGCATCCCGATCCGGAACGAGCCGACCTCGTCAGAGATCAGCACCACGTCGTGCTCGTCACAGAACCCGCGCAGCGCGGCCAGGTACTCCGCGGACGCGGGCACCAGGCCGATCCGCCACGGCAGCGGGTCGATCAGGATCGCGGCCAGCTCGCCGGCGTGCCGGTCGAGGACCTTCAGCGCGCCCTCCGGATCGTTGAACGGGATGATCACCGTGTTGTCAGAGACCCCGGCCGGGATGCCCCGGGTGGCGTGCGTGATCAGCGATCCCGAGCCGTCGTTGTTGATGGCTGTCGCGTCGTACGCGCCGTGGTACGCCCCGGCGATCTTCGCCAGCTTCGGCCGGAGCGTGTGCGCGCGGGCCGCCTGCACCGCCATCATCACCGCCTCGGTGCCGGTGCTGGTGAACCGCGCGTGCTCGAACGTCTCGTTGCGGGCGGTCAGGGCCTCGGCGAAGGCCACCTCGGTCTCGGTCGGCATCCCGAACGACGTACCCCGGGCCGCTGCCTCGGCCACCGTCCGCACGATCGTCGGGTGCGCGTGCCCGTGGATCAGCGCGGTGCTGTTGTTCAAGAAGTCCAGCCGCTCGGTGCCGTCAGCATCGACGACCCGGGCGCCATACCCGTACCGCACGTAGATCGGATAAGGGCTGCTGTAGACCGCGGTTCGGCTGTTCCCGCCCGGCATCACGGCGCGGGCCCGCCGGTTGAACTCGGCCGAGGCGACGGTGCTGGCAGCGGCCACGCCGGCCAGATCGTACGCGGAGGTGGTCATCTGGGTCCTTCCTCAGGAGAACAGGGGGCTGACACGGACGGGGGTGCCGGGAGTGACCCAGCGCGGCTCGGCGGTGGCCTCGACGGTGCCGATCTGCTCGGCGAGTCGGTCCGCGGCGGCCGGTACCAGCGGTCGCAGCACCTGGGTCAGGCTGCGCACCGCCATCAGTTCGAGGGCGACACAGGTCCGCGCCGGGGCATCCAACGCGGGCGCGGTGAGTAGGTCCTCGGCGTCTTCGGCGAACCGCCGCGCCGTCTTCAGGAAGGCCAGCAGGGCGGCGACCGCGCCGGCCGGCGAGAACCGGTCCAGGGCCAGTGCGGCGGTGATCTCGGTGTGCAGGGTGGCGATCCGGCCGGCGAACTCCTCGGCGGACGGGAAGAAGGTGCCGGCGGTGGGCGCGCGACCGGCGAACCGCCCGGCCACCCGCTTGCCGACCCCGGCCAGCCAGTCGTCCAGCCGGCCGACCAGTTCGCGCTGCACGAACGCGTCGTGGTCGACGGTGGAGAAGTTGCGGCGCCGGTGCTCCGGCCGGGTGGCCGCCAGGAACAGCCGCAGCCGGTCCCGGGTCTTGTCGTCGAAGACGTCCCGGCCCCAGATCACGTGCCCGCGACCGGTGGAGAACTTCGCGCCGTTGAGCAGGTAGAACTCGTTGCCGATCAGCGTGTCCGGCAGGTCGATCCGGTCGGTGAACGCGCCCAGCACCGCCGGGAACACCACCACGCGCAGGTACGCGTTGTCGAAACCGAAGAACAGCGCGGTCCGTGGCCGGTGCTCCTCCAGGTAGGACTGCCAACCGTCGGCGCCGGAGTCGCGGGCCAGCCGGTCGACCGCGGTAAGGAACCGCGCGGCCAGCTCGAACGCCGAGTACATCCGCTGTCCGCTGCTGTCCGGCAGTTCGATGCCGTCGGCGGCGACCACGCTCACCGGCAGGTCCGGCAGTGGTCCGGCAAGGATCCGGCTCGCGTACGCGGCGATCCGCGGCCCGGTCCGTACCGACGCGAGATATGCGGTGAGCCGGTCCCGCAGGGGTTCCAGCGGCATCAGCCAGCGCTCCAGCGGCCGGTGTTCGGCGGCCCTGCCGCAGGTGCCGCAGGACGCGTCGACCAGGTCGGCGTCTGCGAACGGCAGTGCGCACCTCTCGCACTCGATGCCCGCGGTGTCCCGCGACCCGCAGTGCGGGCAGGCGCCGGCCACGAACGCCTCGAACAGGAACACCTCGCACGACGGGCAGAAGTTGGTCGGCACGGTCCGCCGGACGACCACGCCGGTGTGGCGCAACCGCTCGAACACCTGACGGGCCAGCGCCGGGTAGACCTCGTCGCGGGGCCGTACGAACACGTCCCACTCGATGCCCGCCGCCCGTAGCCCGGCCATGATGCTGTCGGTATTGCGTTCCGCCAGGGTGTGGAACGACACGCCGTCGGCGTTCGCGGCGGCGGCCACCTGGCTCTGGTGGCCGACCGTGCCCAGTAGCAGGTGAGCGGGGGTGCCGGCGGCGAGCAGCGCCCGCCGGGCGAAGTCCGCGCCCAGGTACGGCCCGGCCATGTGCCCGAGATGCAGTTCGCCGTTCGGGGTGGGAAACGACGGCAGCAGCAGCACCGGCCGCTCGTCCCGCGCCACCGACGCGGCCCGGCGCGGGGCGTGTGCGGCGGCCAGCCGCGGCATGTCCTCCCAGTAGACGCTGAGGAAGGTGAGCGGCTCGTCGTCCGCCAGGTTGCGCAGCGTGTGCCGTTCCAGCGGGGGAAGCGTGACGGTGTCGCCGGCCGTGACCGCCGCGACCCGGCCGTCCGAGCGCACCTCGCCGCGCCCGGCCAGCATGATCCACACCTCGGTGTCGTGGTGGCTGTGCGCGGCGGTGATCTCGCCGGGGCGTAGCGTGACCCGGGTGACCGCGAACGGCGGCGGCGCGTCCGCGGTCCAACCGGGCGGGGCACTGCGCACGAAGTCCGGCGCGTTCAGGTCCGCGACCGAACGCGGGATGCCGGTGACGATCATCGGGATTCCCTCTCTGTGCCTGGCGTGCGGCTCAGTCGCCGTGGGTGCCGGTCATCAGCTGGTCGTCTCCGGGCACCCAGTCGACCGCGCCGCTGACCTGGCCGGTGTCGAAGCGCGTCTCGCTGAGCAGGCTGTTCGCGATGGTCGCGCTGCGCCAGGCGAGCAGGCTCAGGTTGGGGTCGGCCACGCCGAAGTCGCGCCGGGCCGCGTTCTGCACGAAGATGCGGTTGTCCGCCGGGCCGTCCCAGTCGAGGCTGAAGTCGGCGCGGACCGGCGGGAGCCCGTCCGGCATCCGGTCGCGCAGCCCGCGTAGCACCGGCGGCAGCCCGTGCCGGTAGCCGGTCGCGCAGATCACCACGTCCACGTGCCGTCGCACCAGCCCGTCGTCCGCCGAGCGCCACGTGGTGAGCAGGTCGTTGCGCTGCTGGTCGATGTCGACCAGTTGGTGGCCGACCATCACGTCACACGGCCGGGCGACGCCCTCGACCAACTCCAGGTCGTACAGCTGCTGGTAGATCTCGCGCAGCAGGTCGGCGGAGACACCGTCGCTGGACATCCGCTGCTGCTCGTTGAGCAGGGCCCGTCGCTCCGGCGGCTGGGCATGGAAGTAGCGGCTGTAGTTCGGCAGGTAGTGCTCCTCGACGAACGGGCTGTCGTCCAGCGGGAAGAGGTTGCCGCGGCGGGTGCCCCAGAACAGGCGGCTCGGGCGCTGCTCCCCGGCGCGCAGTAGATGCAGCACCACCTCGGCGCCGCTCTGCCCGCCGCCCACCACGGCCACCCGGCGGCCGGCCAGGTCGCGCGGCACGTCCAGAAGGTTCGCCGCGTGCAGCACCCGGTGCGGGGCATGCCCGGCCGCACACGACGGCAGCCACGGTTCCAGGCCGGTGGCGGTGACGATGTTCTTCGCCCGCATCGTGCCGTGGTTGCTGCGCAGCAGGAACGCGCTGCCGTCGAACTCCACCGTGTCGACCGCCACCCCGAACCTCAGGTCGTCAATGCGGTCCGCAGCCCAGCGGCAGTACTGCTCGAACTCCCGGCGCGGGATGTGCGTCCGGCCGCTGACCAGCAGCCGGTACAACCGCTTCTCCTCGACCGCGAACGACAGGAACGTGTACGGGCTGGTCGGGTCGACCGGCGTCACCAGGTCCTTGAGGAAGTGCACCTGCATCCGGGCGTTCGGCACCATGATCCCGCCGTGCCACTCGAACGACTTCTTGCGTTCCAGGAAGACCTTGCGCAGTCCGTGACAGTCGGCTAAAAGCGCGGCCAGGCTCAGGTTGGCCGGTCCGATCCCGATCCCGACGAGGTCGAGCTTCGGTGAGGGTCCGCTCATCGTGTGCCTCCTACGCAGCGGGATTCGGTTCGGTGATCCGGATGCCGTGCCGGCGTAGGGTGTCCAACAGCCGCCCGCGGGCGGCGCCACCGATCGCGAGATGCGGCATCTGCCAGCCCGCACCGTCCACCTCACCGCCGGTTAGTAGCAGGCTCGCGGCGGCCAGGGCGAAACCGGTGCACCGGGTCATCGCGGGCAGCCCGGTCGCGGGATCGTGGGTGTCGGTGAGTCGGACGCGTAGCCCGTGCGGCCGGCCGCCGAGGGTGCCCCGGGCGATCACCTCCAGCACGACCAGGTCGGTGTCCGCCGGGCGGGCCATCACGCGCGGGGCGAGCACCCGTTCCACCAGGCGGCGCGGGACCACCCGGGCGCCGTCCACGTCGACCGGTTCCTCGCCGAGCAGCCCGAGCTGGGCCAGTTGGGTGACTGCCTCGCCGAACCCGGGCCAGCGCACTGTCTTCTGCGTGCAGTCCGCCTCGCGCAGCGTCGGGTGCGCCCGCAGCCAGGGCACCATCCCGTCGTGGTACGCCTGTAACGTGCCGATCCCGTCGAAGTGGCGCTCCTCCAGGCCGGAGAAGCGCGGGACGGTGACCAGCCGGCCGTGCCGGGTGGCCAGCGAGTCCCGCTGGGCGATCGGCAGGTGGTGGGTGCTCTCACCGCCGAAGAACGAGACGTGCCCGACGGGTTTGCGCGGCGTGTTCGGAATGCCACCGCAGAAGATCTCCACCGACCTGGTGCGGTCCAGGCGTTCGGCGAGTTCCGCGACGAGCAGTTCGGTGAGCCCGGGTTCCAGACCGATCGGCAGCAGCACGGTGGACGTGCCCGGCCGGGCCAGGTCGCCCAGCATGGCCAGGTCGTCCGGGTGCGGCCGGGCGATTCCGGCGATCGGCACGCCGGTACGGGCCGCCGTGCCGATCAGGTCCCGGCAGGCGGCCCACGGCAGCGCGGTGGCCAGCACGTCGTGACCGGCCCGGACGGGGTCCGGGTCGGTGGCCACGGTGACCGTGCCGGTCGCGTACGGCGTGATCCGGTGGGCCGTGTCGTGGGCCCGGTCCGGGTCGGTGTCGAACAGGGTGAGCCGGGTGACGGCGGGGTCGATGGCCAGCGCGTGCGCGCAGCCCAAACCCATCCGGCCGCATCCGAACAGGGCAACTCTCATCGATTCGACATCCCGTCCAGGGTCGGGATTCGAAGCGTCGCGGGTGCTGGTGGGGAGCGTCGCGGCGGCGGGGCGTCCATCCGGGCGGTGACCTTGCCGGGCACCGCGTCCAGCAGCGCGTCCAGGCCGGCGCGGGTGGCGTGCCGGGCGATGACCGCGGCGACCCGTTGCTGGCCGAAGTTCTCCGGCGGCAGCGCGATCCCGGTGCCCGGCGGGTGCTCGAAGAACAGGTGCGGGTAGCCCGGGTCGCCGGCGACCGCGGCCACCCCGTCCACGCCGTCGAAGCGACCCGGCCGCTCGGCCAGCACGAACCGGAGCCCGGCGTGGTGGGCGCGGTCCGGCTGGAGGACCGGTGCCGCGCCGACCGCGATCCGGATCAGACCGGCGAAGTAGTCGATGCCGGTGGCGAGCGGGATCAGGTGCGAAGCGATGTAGTCACCGGCCGGCCGCGCGGCCACCTCGATGAACCGCATCCCCTTGGCGCCCCACTTTGCCTCCAGGTGGAAGGCGCAGTTGTCGAGGCCCAGCGCGGTGACGATCCGGCCGGTGGTCGCGGTGACGTCGGCGAGGGTCTCGGCGCCCATCGCGGCGGGTATCCGGTGGTCGACCTCCAGGTAGTACGGCACTGAGGTGATCTTGTCGGTCACGGCGACCACGTGCACCTGCCCGGCGGCGACCAAGCCCTCCACGCTGAACTCGGCGCCGTCCAGGTATTCCTCGACGATGAATTCCGCCCCGAACTGCCGGAATACCGCGTCGAATTGCGGGCTGGCAATTCGTTCGAGCTGCTCAAACGCCGGTTCCAGGTCCTCCGGCCGATGCAGTTCGAAAATTCCCTTGGAGCCGGAGGCGCCGGTCGGTTTGATAATTGCGGGAAACCCTATCTCGTCGACCGCCCGCCGAAGCTCGGTCAGCGTTCGCACCCGGCGAAAGGCCGGCAGAATGCCATCGAGATCTCGTAACGAATTTTTCATCTCGAATTTGTTGCGGCCTCGCAGT
Organism: Salinispora goodfellowii; assembly: GCF_059570675.1. Classification (NCBI taxonomy): domain Bacteria; kingdom Bacillati; phylum Actinomycetota; class Actinomycetes; order Micromonosporales; family Micromonosporaceae; genus Salinispora; species Salinispora goodfellowii. The sequence goes on from NZ_JCANTD010000002.1 coordinate 161,337, forward strand.
GCGGCGGTGGCGCTCAGCCCCGGCAATCCGAGCTGCGCCGCGATCGCGGCCACGAGCTGAACGTCGATCTCGGTGAAGCTGGGCACCCCGGCGATGTCGTACTTGCTGGCCAGATCGTTGGCGGCGGCCAGGGCTAGCTCGGTGTCATAGGTGTCCACCTGGCGGAATTCGGTCACCAGCGGGGCGGCGAAGTCCGGCAGTGAGCGGCCCAGCAGCACGACCTCGTAGCCGAGTCGGCGCGCAGTCAGCAGGGACTCTATTCCTTCTCTTTCGATGCGCCGAAGATTGACAAACAGGACCTGACTGCTTTTCATCGGAAATCACTCCAAGGGCAGCTGAAGGTCAGATTTGCTGCAGTCCGAAGCATCTACCTCCGGTTGCGCTGCAGGGGGTTCGCGTGACTTATCCGGGATTGTCCGGGGTAACTTGCGATGCGTCGGTGGGACAGAACGACTCCAGCATAGAATCACGTCAGTGTCAAGGGGGTTTATAGCCGAGCGTCACCGCACTGTCACGCATCGTCCCGCGCGTTCGTCCACCAGAGGAGTGACCGACCCGTGGACGGACGGAGAGCGGCGATGACCACCAGGACAGTCAATGATCAGCTTACCCGGGTGGGCGCCGGCACGCCGATGGGCGACCTGCTGCGGGAGTACTGGATGCCCGTCATGCGCTCGGCCCGGGTCGCGGAACCTGGCGGCGCACCGGTCCCGGTCGAGCTGCTCGGCGAGAAGCTCGTGCTGTACCGGGCCGCCGACGGCGCCCTGGGCTGCTTCGCCGAGGCCTGCCCGCACCGCGGCGCCTCGCTCGTCCTGGCCCGCACCGAGGATTGCGGGCTGCGCTGCATCTACCACGGCTGGAAGTTCTCGGTCACCGGCGAGGTGCTGGAGACCCCGTCCGAGCCGGCGGAGCTGACGAAGTTCGCCTCTCGCGTCAAGCTGCGGACCTACCCGGTCACCGAGGCGGGCGGCATCGTCTGGATATGGCCCGGCGACCCGGCCCGCGAGGCGCCGCCGCTGCCCGGCTTCGCGTTCCACAAGCTGCCGCCCGAGCAGGTGTTCGGCATCATCGCACCGGTCGAGTGCAACTGGTTACAGGGCCTGGAAGCCGATGTGGACTCCGCGCACGTCGCCCTGCTGCACGAGACCGAGGCCCGGGCCGGCGCCCTGCGCGAACTGCTCGACGATGTGGCCCCGCGTGACGACATCGACGAGCAGCCCTACGGGCTGCGCTTCGCCGCCGTCCGGCACCTGTCCACCGGCGAGCAGCTCGTCCGGGTCAAGCCGTTCGCCATGCCGTTCTACACAGTGGTTCCCGAACTGCCGTCCGGCGACCGGCTCTGGCATGCCTGGGTGCCGGTCAACGACCACCGCACCATCATGTGGTACCTCTGGTACAACGAGGAGCGACCCGTCGACCCGACGGTGTTCGCCAGCCAGTTCGGCCTCGACCTGGCCACCCTCGACCCGGACAACATCCGCGCGGGCTTCAGTCGGGAGAACGCCTGGGGCCAGGACCGCGGCGAGATGCGTGACGGCCGCAGCTTCTCCGGCATCCGCGGCCTGGTCATGCAGGACATCGCCGTGCAGGAGAGCATGGGCCCGATCGTCGACCGCAGCCGGGAGAACCCGGGCCGCAGCGACACCGGCATCATCGCCACCCGTCGCTACCTGCTCAAGGCGCTGAAACAACACGCGCTCGGACAGCGTGCCCCCGGCGTCGACGCCGACTACGGGCAGGTTCGCTCGGCCGCGCTGACCGTACCCGCCGACTGTGACTGGCGTACCCGATGAGTGTCGCCGACACCACCGACGTCGTGGTGGTCGGATCCGGGGGCGCCGGGCTGCTGGCCGCCTGCCTGGCGGCCGACGCCGGGCGGCGGGTAACCGTGCTGGAGAGCACCGACCGCCTCGGCGGCAGCACCGCGGTCTCCGGCGGCATGATCTGGGCGCCGGAGAACCCGATGCTGGGCGCCCTCGGCCGCACCGACTCGGGCGACGCGGCCAGTCGCTACTTGAAGCGCGTCACCGAGGGCGCGGTGCCCGACGCTGACATCGACCTGTTCCTCGACACCGTCGGCCCGATGGTTGACTACCTGCTGTCCCACACGCCGATCCGGTTCGCCGCCATCGACCGGCCCGACTACCACAGTGACTGGCCCGGCGCGCTGCCCGGCGGCGGTCGCTGCTTGGACGTGCTGCCGTACGCCACCTCCGGCCGTCCCGGCCTGCTCGACCGGATCCGGGTCGGCCCACACTTCACCGCCGCCCTCACGTACGACGAGCGGCAGCGCAGCCGCTGGCCCGGCACCCGCGACGAGACCGAGGTGGCCCGCCGCGAACGCGACGGCGTGGTGGCCGTCGGCGCCGGGCTGGTCGCCGGCCTGGTCGCCGCCGCCGACGATCGCGGCGTCCGGTTCCGCACCGGCACCGCAGCGCGCGGCCTGCTGAGCGACGACGACCGGATAGTCGGGGTACGCACGGACGTCGGCGACCTGTCCGCCGCGCTCGGCGTGGTGCTGGCCAGCGGCGGCTTCGAGTGGAACGCGGCGCTGCGGCGGGCGTTCCTGCGGGAGCCCGCCACCGCGCCGGTCAGCCCACCCGGCAACCGCGGCGACGGCCTGGTCATGGCGATGGCGGCCGGTGCCGCGCTGAACGCGATGTCGGACGCCTGGTGGGCGCCGGTCGTCCAGGACCCGGACGAGACGTACGACGGTGAACCGTTGACCCGGCACCTGGTCGCCGAACGCTGTCTGCCCGGCTCGATCCTGGTGGACCGCACCGGCCGCCGGTTCGTCAACGAGGCGGTCAACTACAACGACATCACCCGCGCGCTGCACGCGTTCGACCCGACCCTGCACCGGCTGCGGCACAGCCCCGCCTACCTGGTGTTCGACAACGCGTTCCGACGCCGCTACGCGGTGGGCGGCACGCCGGCCGGCGCCCCACCGCCCGGCTGGTGGCGACACGACACGTCGCTCGCCGATCTCGCGAAGAACTGCGGCGTTGACGAGGACGGTCTGGTCCGGACGGTCTCCGAGTTCAACACCTACGCCCGCGACGGCCACGATCCGGAGTTCGGGCGTGGCGAGACCGAGCACGACCGGTACTACGGCGACGACCGGCAACCCGGCAACCCGTGCCTGGGCCCGATCGAGGAGCCGCCGTACCACGCGGTCGAGGTGCGCTCCGGCATGATCGGCACCAAGGGCGGCGTCCGGACCGGCCCGAGCGGTGCCGTGCTGCGGGCGGACGGCAGTGCGATCCCCGGCCTGTACGCGTGCGGCAACGTCGCGGCCGGCCCGATGGGACCTGGGTATCCCGGCTCCGGCGCGACGCTGGCCGCCGCGCTGACGGGCGGCTATCGGTGCGGGCTCGCGTTCGGCCCGCCCGGATCGCCGGGCTGGTCCGACCCACGGCACACCCCGCGGAGCATCCGATGAGGGTCGTCGTGGTCGGTGCGGGGGTGGTCGGCACCTGCGCGGCGTACCGGCTGGCCCGTACCGGAGCCTCGGTCACCCTGCTCGGCGCCGATCCGCCGGAGCGGACCCTGTCGGCGCACAGCTTCGCCTGGGTCAACCCGGTGGACGACGGGAACGCGGACTACTGGGCGCTCACCCACGAGGCGCAGACCGCGCACCGGCGCCTCGCGGCCGAGATACCCACCAACGGGTTCCATCCGGCCGGTAACCTGCACTGGACCGACCGACCGGAGGCCGCCGCGAAGCTGTTGGAGGCCGCCGCGTCGTACCGGGCCAAGGGCTGGGCCGCCGCGCAGTGCACCCCGCGCGCGGCCCGCCGCCTCGAGCCGGCGCTGCGCATCCCGGACGACGCCGGCCCGGTGGTCCACTACCCGGACGACGGTTACGTCTTCGCGGACCGTTTCCTGGACCGGCTGCGTGCGGCCGGGCAGCGGCACGGCCTACGGGTCCGCCTGGACGCACCGGTTGCCGAGCTCGCCGGCGACAGCGTACGGCTGGTTTCGGGGGAGCGGATCACCGCGGACGCGGTGGTCTGCTGCGCGGGCCGGACCACCGCTCGTCTGCTGGCCGGGTGCGGCTACGGGCTGCCCTTGGTCGACCCGAACGATTCCGGCATCCTGACCCGTGGGCTGCTGGTCCGCACGTCGCCGATGCCGCCCGGGGTGGGCCTGGGGCGGGTGGTGCACGCGCCGGGTCTGAGCATCCGGCCGCACCACGGAGGGCGGCTGGTGCTGCGGTGCCAGGAGGTCGATGTGCGGCTGCCGCAGGACACCGCGGTGGCCGCGGCGGCCGTGCTGGCCCGGTTGCCGGAGGTTCTGCCCGCTGCGGCGGGAGTCACGGTCGAGGCCGCCTTCGCGGGCGTCCGCCCGATGCCGCGCGACGGGCGCAGCATCGTCGGGCCGCTGCCGGGGCAGGACAAGCTCTACGTGATTGTCACGCACAGTGGGCTCACGCTCGGGCCGTTGCTCGGGGAGATCGCGGCGCGCGAGGTCACCGGGGGCGGTACGCACGAGTTGGCGGGGGCGTTCCGGCTGGGTCGGTTCGCCCCGGCCTGAGCGGGTGGGTCCGTCCCGTCCGGCCGGACCGCGGCGGTTCAGCGCAGCCCCGTGCCCGGCGGTGTCAGCGCCGCCGGGCGCGCGGCCGCGGGTGTGTTCCGGCTGGTCAGCACCCGGATCCGCCCATCGGTGGCCACCGCCGTGATCGCCGGGACGTCCCCGTTGCGCATCGCCTCCGCCGCGTCGTCGGCGACCCCGCCCCGCGGCGCCGACAGCACGACGAGGTCCGCCGCCGCGCCCACCGCGATCCGCCCGGCCGGCAACCCCCAGACCCGCCCCACATTGCCGGTCGCCAGGGCCCACGCGACGGCGGGGGCGAGCGGTACGAGGCAGGTCAGGTCGACCACGGTCTTGAGGACGGCCAGGGGCATCACCCCGAACCCCGACGGCGTGTCCGAACCGACCACCACCCGCGCGAGCGCGCCCTGCTCGGCGGCGCGCCGGACCAGCCGTAGTGTGGACCGCAGATTGCCCGCCTGCACTACCTGGAGGGCCATCGCGCTCTCCGCGATCAGCAGGTCCACGTCGGCGTCCGGCATCGCGGTCGGGCCGCCGTTGGCGTGCCCGCAGATGTGCGGGTCCAGCCGCAGCAACGCGTCGGCGCGCAGGGCGCCCGAGCCGGCCGCGCTGAAGCCCCCCGCATGGCACATCACGAGCAGGCCGCAGTCCTTCGCCACCCGCAACTGCGGCACCGCCGCCAGCGGGTCGGCGTACGCGCCGAAGCCGAACTTGGCCAGCCAGACACCGCACCGCACCAGGTGCCGGAAGTCGCTCTCGTCCAGCGTGGGTTCGAGCAGCACGTTGCCAGCGTGTACCCGAATGCCGCCGGGGCGGATCGCGTCGAACGACGCTCGTGCGGCCACCGCCAGGGCTTTCACGCCCTCGCGGTCGCGGGGGCGGCCGGGGACATGCACCTCCCCCGCAGAGATCATCCGCGTCACCCCGCCATGGACGTAGCTCTCCAGGAAGCCGACCGTCTGCTGCCGGGGGGTCCAGTCGCCGAACGTCACGTGGCCGTGCGAGTCGATCAGGCCGGGTGCCACCGTGCCACCCGCGGCGTCCAGGACCGCATCCGCGGCCGCCACCCCGTCGGCCAGCGTGTCCGCCGGGCCGGCGGCGACCACCGTGCCGTCCGCGCAAAGCACGGTGTCCGCACCGGTCAGCATCGGTGCGGCCAGGTCGCCCGAGAAGACGGCTGTGGCATTGACGACGGCAAGTGTGCTCACGTCAGGATCCTTAACCGGGGCGTTGAAGTCCCGTCCACCCTGTCACGCCCGGCGTCCTTGAACCGTCCTCCTGTTAGCAGATTCGGGACGACGTTCGCGGAGGCGATCGTGAAGCGGTGGTCGACTAAGGATCTTCAGGTGCTGGTGCCGCCCACCGAGGGGCGGGCCGGTGACGCCCTGATGACCTTCTCCGACCGATACTCGGTGTTCGACCACGGCGTGATGCCGGACCGGATCCCGGGCAAGGGGCGTGCCTCCTGCACGATGGCGGTCCACTCGTTCGGTCTGCTGCACGACGCCGGGCTTGCCACGCACTTCGTCGAGCAGGTCGCCGCGGACACCATCCGCATCAGGCTGCTCGGCCGCGACCTGAGCGGCACCCGGCCGGCCGGGTCCGCCCGGCTGATCCCGCTCCAGGTGGTCTACCGGCGCGAGCTGCGCCCCGAGTCGTCCGTGCACCGGCGGATCGCGGCCGGAGCGCTGGACCCCGCCGACGTGCCCGCGCCCGACCCGGTGACCGGGCAGCTCGCCGCCGACATGGTCGAGTTCACCAGCAAGTTCGAGGAGACCGATCGGTTCCTCACCCGCGCCGAGGCGGCCCGGATCGGCGGCGTCGGTCCCGACGACCTGACCGCGCTGACCGCGGCCGCCCGTCGGATCTGCGCCACCGTCGGTGAACGCTGCGAGCAGATCGGGCTCACCCTGGTCGACGGCAAGGCCGAGTTCGGGTACGACGACGACCGCCGCCTGCTCATGGTGGACCACGCGGGCACCCCGGACGAGAACCGCTTCTACCTCGGCGACACGCCGGTCTGCAAGGAGCTGCTGCGCGCGATCCACCCGGGGCTGCGCGACCGCGTCCAGGCGTACGTCCGGGACGGCGTGCCGCGCGCCGAGTGGGCGCCCCCCGCGCCGCTCCACCCGGAGGTGATCGCCGCGGTCGCCGACGTCCACGCCACGCTCGCCGAGCTTTGGACGACCGGGACAGCCGCCGCGCGGAACCGGCTCACCGCCGCCGCCCGGCGCTACGACGACGCCGTCGCGGCCGGTGCCGGGAGCGGACGGTGACCCCGCGAGCGGTCCGGGTGTGCGGCCCGTCCCGCCTCAGCTTCACCCTGATCAACCTGGACGCCGGGTCGTTGCGCCGCAACGGCATCGCCGCGATGGCGGTCCGCCGGCCGGGCCTGATCGCCGAGGTACAGCCGGTGCTCGGCGCGTCCCGGGTGACCGGCGCGGCCGAGGAGACCGCGGCCGGCCTGCTCGCCGCCCTGGCCACGCTGGAGAAGCGCTGGGAGGGCCCGCCCGTCAACGTGCACCTGACCCGGCCGTTGCCGCAACACACCGGGTTCGGTTCGAAGACGGCCACGCTGCTCGCGGTCGGTCGCGCGTACGCCGAGATCTGCGGCCGGAGCGTCGAGTTGCCGGAGCTCTCCCACCTGCTGGGCCGGGGCCGCACCTCGGGTGCGAGTACCGGGCTGGCGGTCACCGGCGGCTTCCTGGTCGACGGCGGCCACCGCAACCCGCCGGAGATGGCCGCCGATCCGGCCGCGTTCCTGCGGCCCAGCCGCTACGCGCCGCCCGCACCGGTGCCCCGTCCGGTGGTGAGCCTGCCGTTCCCGCCGTGGCCGGTGCTGATCCTGATCACCCACGGGCGGCACCTCGGCGGCCAGCGGGAGCTGGACTGGTTCACGCGGGTCACCCCGATCCCGTCCGAGGAGGCGCGGCGCACCGCGCAGCTGGTGTTCCTCGGGCTGGCCCCGGCCGTCGCGGAGCATGACTTCGACGGGTTCTGCGACGCGGTCAACGAGATCACCTTCACCAGCCACTTCAAGCGGGAACAGATCATGTTCCAGGGCCGGCCCGTCGAGGACGTGCTGGCCGCCGGTCGCGCCTCGTCCGCCGTCGACGCCATCGCGCTCAGCGTGACCGGGCCCGCCTGCTTCGCGTTCGCCCGTGACCCGCGGGCGGCCGAGGCGTGGGCGGCGTCCCTGCTTCGCAAGGGCCTGCTGCGCGACTACTGGTTCACCCAAGCCGACAACCGTGGTCTCACGCTCGACCATGTGCCACAGCAATGAGGAAGCATGCCTGAGAAGCCGATCGTGCCCAACGTGCTGGCCGCGCGCTACGCGTCGCCGGAGATGGTGGAACTCTGGACCGACGAGCGCAAGGTGGTGCAGGAGCGCCGCCTCTGGATCGCCGTGCTGGAGGCCCAGTCCGACCTGGGCGTGGACGTGCCGGCCGCGGCCGTCGCGGCCTACCGCGCGGTGCTCGACCAGGTGGACCTGGCCGCCATCGAGGCGCGCGAGCGCGTCACCCGGCACGACGTGAAGGCCAGGATCGAGGAGTTCAACCGGCTCGCCGGGTACGAGCACATCCACAAGGGCATGACATCGCGTGACCTCACCGAGAACGTCGAGCAGCTCCAGATCCGGGACAGCCTGACCCTGGTCCGCGGCCGCTGCGTGGCGGTGCTGGCGCGGCTCGGTCGGCTCGCCGCGGAGCACACCGACACGGTTATGGTCGCCCGTACCCACAACGTGCCGGCCCAGCCGACCACCCTCGGCAAGCGGTTCGCCGGGGTGGCCGAGGAGATCCTGCTGGCGGTGCGGCGCCTGGACGACCTGCTGGATGCGTACCCGATCCGGGGGGTGAAAGGCCCGGTGGGCACCGTGCAGGACCTGCTCGACCTGCTGGGGGGCGACCGGGAGCGGCTGGGCCGGCTGAACGACCGGGTCGCCGCCCACCTCGGGGTGAATCGGGCGATGGTCAGCGTCGGCCAGGTCTATCCGCGGTCGCTCGACTGGGAGGTGCTCAGCCTGCTGGTGCAGGTGGCCGCCGGGCCGTCGTCACTGGCCACCTCGCTGCGGCTGATGGCCGGGCACGAACTGGCCTCCGAGGGGTTCGCCGAGGGGCAGGTCGGCTCGTCCGCGATGCCGCACAAGATGAACATGCGCTCCTGCGAGCGCATCAACGGCCTGATGGTCGTGCTGCGCGGCCTCGCCGACATGACCGGGCAGTTGGCCGGCGGCCAGTGGAACGAGGGTGACGTCTCCGACTCGGTCGTCCGCCGCACCGCGCTGCCCAGCGCATTCTTCGCCCTGGACGGGATGCTGGAGACCGTTCTCGTGGTGCTCGACGAGTTCGAGGCGTTCCCGGCCGTCATCGACCTGGAACTCCAGCGCTACCTGCCGTTCCTCGCCAGCACCCGGATGCTGCTCGCCGCGGTGCGCGCCGGGCAGGGCCGGGAGACCGCGCACAAGATCATCAAGGAGTACGCCGTGCGGCACGCCTGCCTGCTGCGTGCGCGTGGCGGCGAGAACGGCCTACTGGACGCGCTGGCCGCCGACGCGCGCTTCCCGCTGGACCGGACGGAGCTGGACGCCCTGCTGGCGAACCGGTTGCTGTTCACCGGCGCGGCGGCCGACCAGGTGGCCGAGATCGTGGAACGGATCGACCGTGAGGTGACCGCCGACCCGGCCGCGGCCGGATACCGCCCCGCCGCCCTGCTGTGAGGCGCAGTAACCGAGTGGCTACTGTTTGCGAACCAAAGGGTGCCTCCCGTTAGGAGTATCTATGCACCACGAGACGGTCCGGTTGCTGACCGCGTACAACCCCGCGACCACCATCGAGACCACTGACAAGGAACGGACGCTCGCCCTGCTCGACCAGGGCGACCCGTGGTCGCGGGACCTGCCCGTGCACCTGACCGCGTCCGCGCTGATCGTCCACCCGCCGACCCGCCGGGTCCTGCTGCGCTGGCACGCCCGAATGCAGGCGTGGTTGCAGGTCGGCGGGCACGGCGACCCGGGCGAGCGCGACCCCCTCGACGTGGTGCTGCGGGAGGCCCGCGAGGAGACCGGCCTGGACGACGTGACGCCCTGGCCGGACAGCGCGGTACGGCAGATCGCCGTGCTGCCGGTGCCCGCCGGCGCCACCGAACCCGCGCACGAACACGCCGACCTGCGGTTCGTCCTGGCCACGGCGACACCCGAGGCGGCCCGCCCGGAGAAACCAACCGCCGAACTGCGCTGGCTCACCCTGCCCGAGGCGTTCGCCCTGGTGACCGAGCTGAACCTGATCGAGTTTCTGAACAAGGTGGGGGAGCTGTTCGACCAGGAACGCTGAAACATGAAGGAGTGGAACGCCGTGACCGACCTCGCCTTCCCGACCGGCGACCCCGACATCGTCGGGCGCAGCAAGAAGATCTGGCTCGTCGAACCTGGCCGCTGCGTGGTGGAGATGATCCCGTCGCTGCGCAGCTTCACCTACGACCGCGACGAACTCGTCAACGGCACGGCCGAACTGCGGCTGGACTTCTTCGAGCACGTGTCCGGCCTGCTCGCCGCCGACGGCGTCCACACGGTGTTCCGCCAACGGCTCGGCCCGGTCACCTACCTGGCCGACTATCGGCCGTCCGTACCGTTCGAGGTGATCGTCAAGAACCGGGCCACCGGCTCCACCATCCGCAAGTATCCCGGCATGTACGCCGAGGGTCACCGGTTCGACCCGCCGGTGGTCAAGTTCGACTACCGCACCGACCCGGAGGACCAGCCGATCGGTGAGGACTACCTGCGCGACCTCGGCGTGGACGTGGGCGCGTACCGGCAGATCGCGCTGAGCTGCAACCGCCTGCTGTACAACCTGCTGGAACCCCTGGAACTGTGGGACTTCTGCATCGTGGTCGCGCCGGACGACGACCACGGTCTGGTGATCAACTCGGAGATCTCGCCGGATTGCATGCGGCTGCGGGCACCGGACGGAACGCCGTACGACAAGGACCTGTTCCGGCGCGGCGCGCCGGCCGCCGAGATCATCGCCCGCTGGAGCGAGCTGATGGAGTTGGTGCGCCGTGGCTGACCGGATTGCACTGGTGACCGGCACGAACCGCGGCACCGGCCGGGCCATCCGTGCCCGGCTGCTCGCCGACGGCTACCGCATCCGCTGCCTGAACCGTAACTCCTGCGCCGACCACGACGACCCGGTCCTCGCCAACCTGGCCGACGGCGCGGCGGTCAGCCGGGCCGTCGCCGAGTCCCTGGCCGGCACCGACCGGCTGGACCTGCTGGTCCTCAACGCGGTGACCCGCGGCTTCGGCCGGCTCGCCGACCTCGACCCGAAGGACTGGGACGAGGCCGTCGCGGTCAACCTGACCTCGGTGGTACGCGTGATCCAGGTGGCCCTGCCCAAGCTGCGCGCGGCCGGTGGGCACATCGTCATCATGGGTTCGCACGCGGGTGTCCGCCCGTTCGAGGAGGGTGTCGCCTACTGCGCGACCAAGGCGGCGCTGCGTGCGGTGGCCGAGGTGCTGCTGATGGAGGAACGCCCGCACGGGGTCCGCACCACGCTGCTGAACCCGGGCGCCATTCGCAACTTCGACGACGACTTCGCCGACACCAAGATGAGCGTCGAGTCGGTCGCCTCGGTGGTGTCCTGGGCCGCCGCGACCCCGCCGGACATGGTGCTCGGCGAGATCGAGCTGCGGCCCGCCCTGCTGGACCCGCCGCCGGTCACCGGCCTGGACCGCTTGCAGTACGTATGAGAGCCGGGGAGGCAGGGGCATGACGGTCCGGACGCCGCTCGTGGCCTGGGACGAGGAGACCCGGACCCTGCACGTGGTGCTCCGCGGGGCGACCGACGCCTCGCCGCCCCGGTCGGTCCGGCGCAGTCTGCTCTGTTGGGTGAACTTCGATGCCGCCGGTGCGGTCTGCGGCGTGGACGTGCACGACGTCCCGCCCGACGTAACCCGCGCCATCCCGCATTTCACCGGAGTCGACATCATCGGCCGCACGTTGATCGACGACGGTTGGCTCTGGATCCCCCTGTCCGACAACTCCACGCACCGGCGCCGGAGTGGTTCGGCCGACGTCCGGTTTACCTTGGACACCACCGGCCTCGCCGCCCTGACGGTGCACCTCGCCGAATGGAAAGCCCCTTGACCTACCTCACGATGCTCCGCCTGCCCGCGGTGACCCGGCTGCTCTGCGCGGCCGTTGTGGGCCGGCTCCCCACCTCGATGGTGGCCCTCGCCCTCACCCTCACCCTGCGGGAGAACGGGATCGGCTACCGGTTCATCGGGTTGGCCCTGGCCGTGCTGACCGTGTCGCAGGCGGCCGGCGGCCCGGCGCTCAGCCGGCTGATCGACCGGCGCGGCCAGACCCTAGTGCTCACGGTCTCGGCGCCGGTGTCGTCGCTGGCGATCATCGCGGTCGCCGCGGCACCCGACCACCGCGCCGTAGTCCTGATCGGAATGGCCCTCTGCGGCCTGGCCACTCCGCCGCTGGAACCCTGCCTGCGCGCGCTCTGGCCGGGCCTGGTGGGGGAGAAGAACCTGCAACGCGCGTACTCGCTGGACTCGGTCGGCCAGGAGGTCATCTTCGTGACCGGGCCGTTGCTGGTCGCCCTGACCGTCGCGGTTGCCTCGCCCGGCGTCGCGCTGGCCCTCACCGGTGTGCTGTGCCTGGCCGGCACCGCCGTGTTCGTCAGCTCGTCGCCGTCGCGGCAGTGGCGCGGCGAGGCGTCCAACGCCGGGCTGCTCGGCCCGCTGCGCAGCCCCCTACTCGTGCTGACGCTCGTCGGGATCGCCGCCACCGTCATCCCGATCGGCGCGGTGAGCATCATCCTGGTGTCCTACGCCGAGCAGACTGAGGTGTGGGGTGGCGCCAGCGTGCTGCTCGGCATCTCCGCGGTCGGCGCGTTCACCGGCGCGTTGACCAACGGGCGGATCGAGTGGAAGATCCCGGCCGCCACCCGGATCGTCGTGCTCAGCGCCTGTCTCGGCACCGCCTACCTGCTGGTCGGCACGCTCGCCCCGGTCTGGTTGATGGCCGTCATCGTCTTCGTCGCTGGGTTCTTCCTGCCGCCGCTGCTGGTGATCGCGTTCTCCCTGACCGACGAACTCGCACCGACCGGCACCATCGTCGAGGCCTTCGCCTGGCTGGTCACCCTGTTCGCGGTCGGCTCCGGCATCGGCGCCGCGGTGGCGGGCGCGGTCCGCGACTCCGCGGGTACCCGGGCCGCCGCGCTCACCGTCGGCGGCCTCGCCTTCCTCGGCGTCGCCGTGCTCGCCGTCTTCCGGATCGCGTACACGCCCCGGGTCAAGGTCGCGGTGTCCTGATGACCGGCCGCCGCCTGCTCTGCCTCGACCTGGACGGCACCCTGCTTGATCTGGCCGGGACCGTGACGCCGGGAGTGGCGGCGGCGCTGCGCAAGGCGTGCGCGGCCGGGCTGGCCGTGGCGGTCCTGACCGCCCGGCCGGCCCGGGACGTGCCCGCCGCCGTCCGGGCGGCGATCCCCGCGACCACGTGCTGGGGATACAGCAACGGAGCGCTCGTCCAACTGCCCGGCGAGGCGCCGGTCCGGCTGGCCGGGCTCGCGCCGGACCTGGTCGGCGACCTGGTGCGGGACCTGTCCGCCCACTGCCCGTCCTGGACGTACGCGCTGGACCTGGCGGACGCCACCGTGCTGCGCGACCCTTTTCCGCCCGAGGCGGCCGCGCACTGGAACGACGTCCGCCGGGTCACCGCCTTCACCGGCCGGGAGACCGCCTCCAAGATCCTGGTCCGCACCGGGGAGCGGGCGGGACCGGCGGAGGTGGCGCGGGTGCAGCGGGTACTCGGCGACCGTGCCGAGGCCACCGCGTCCGGCGGCCGGTACGTGGAGGTCAACCCGCACCACGCCGGCAAGGCGGCGGCGATGTACCTGCTGGCCCGGGCCCTGGACGCCACCTCCGTCGCCGCCGCCGGTGACGGGCTCAACGACATTCCGATGCTGGCCGCGGCCGACGTGTCCGCGGCACCCGCCAACGCGGAACCCGCGGTGCGCGCGGTAGCCGCGCACCGGCTGCCCGGCAACGACGAGGACGCCGTCGCGGCGTTCGTCACCCTGCTGCTCGGGGCCGGGGCCGCCGTCGACTGAGAGGAGTCCCATGTCCCTGCGTGTCCCGTACGGCTCCTGGCCATCCGGATGGCGGGCCGAGGACGCGGCACAGGCACCCCGCACCGTGGACTGGACCGGCTTCGCCGGTAGCCGGGTCCGCTGGGTGGCCGCCGACCCCGCGGACGGCCGCAACCACCTGCTCACCGCCGGTGCACCGGGACAGGTCACCGACGTGTTGCCGCCCGGCTGGGACGTCCGCACCGCCTACCAGGAGTACGGCGGGCGCCCCTGGACCGCCGGCCCGCGTGGCGCGACGGTCTTCGTGCACTGGAACGACCAGCGCCTGCACCGGCACGTCCCGGACGGCACCGTCGTCGCCCTCGGGCCGGCGAGCGGCGACCGACGCTACGCCGACCCGGTGATTCGCGGCGACGAGGTGTGGTGTCTGCGCGAGAGCGGCGGCGTGCGCCGTCATCTGGTGGCCGTGCCGCTGGACGGCAGCCGGTCGGAACGCGTCCTAGCCGGCACCCACGAGTTTCTCACCGGCCCCCGGGTCAGCCCGGACGGCACCGGGGTCGCCTGGACCGGCTGGAACCATCCGGACATGCCGTGGGTACGTACCGACGTGATGGTCGCCAGGGTTACCACGGAAGGTCGCCTCACCGGCGTCCGGCGTCTCGCCACCGGTCCGGACGAGTCGGTGACCCAGGTCGAGTGGAGCGCCGACGGCCGCTCGCTCCTGGTGGTCAGCGACCGCGACGGCTGGTGGAACCCGTACCGGGTGGACGACGACGACCGCTGGCACCCGATCTGTCCGCGCCCCGAGGAGTTCGGCGAGGCGCTGTGGCGGGTCGGCGCGAGCACGATCGCCGCGCTGCCCGGCGGCGCTCTCGCTGCCGCGCACGGGACCGGCACCCGCCGGCTCAGCGTGCTCGGCGCCGACGGAGACCTGACCGCCGCGGGACCGGATCTGAACGGCTGGACCGACTGGCAGTCCGTGACGGCGTCGGGCAACCGGATCGCCGCGGTGGCCGCCGGACCGGGCCGCCCGCCGGCCGTCGTGCTGACCGGCAGCGGCCGCACCGACGTGCTGTGGACCACGCCCGGCATCCCCGCCGGTCACCTGCCGCCGCCGGTGCATCGCACCTACGCGGGCGTGCACGCCTACGTCTACGAGCCGTGCCACCCCCGGGTCACCGGCCCAACCGGCGAGAGCCCGCCCTATCTGATCCAGGCGCATGGCGGCCCGACCAGCCGGAGCCGTCCCGGCGGGGTCGAGGCGGCCATCGCGTTCTTCACCAGCCGCGGCATCGGCGTGGCCGACGTGCAGTACAGCGGTTCCACCGGTTTCGGCCGCGTGTACCGGGACCGGCTGCGGCACCGCTGGGGCATCGCCGACGTCCAGGACTGCGCCACCGTCGCCCGTGCGCTGATCGCCGAGGGCCGCGCCGACCCACACCGGCTTGCCCTCCGCGGCGCCAGTGCCGGCGGCTGGACCGCGTTGCGCGCGCTGGTCGACGAACCCGGCCTGTTCCACGCCGCCGCGGTCTCCTTCCCGGTGCTGGACGCGGCGTCCTGGGCGGCAACCACCCACGACTTCGAGTCCCGGTACGCCGACTGGCTGGTCGGCGACGCGGTCGCCGACCGGTCGCCGATTGCCGACGCGGACCGGATCCGCGGTTCGGTGCTGCTCATGCAGGGCGCCCGTGACGCGATCTGCCTGCCCCGGGACGCCGACCGGTTCGTGGAACGCCTGTGCCGTTCGTCGGTGGCCGTGCGCTATCTGCGTTTCCGGCACGAGGGGCATGGATTCCGCGACCCTGGAGTGGTGGCCGAGTGCCTGCGCGCCGAACTCGACCTGTACGGCTCTGCATTCGGATTTATCCTACCGGGAAACGGAGCGGAATTGTCATGAGCGGAACCGCAGGAGTGGCACCGGGAAAGACCCCACTGTTGCGCATCGCGGTGCCGAACAAAGGCACTCTCGCCGCGAACAGTGCCCGCCTGATCGCCGCCGCCGGGTTCTCGTTCGCACCGGCCCGGGAGCGGCTGTTCAGCGCCGACCCGACCAGGTCCGCCGAGATCCTGTACCTGCGGGCCCGGGACATTCCCGCGATGATCGCCGGAGGGTACGTCGACGCGGGCATCACCGGCCGCGATCTGGTCGCCGACTTCGGCCACGAGCTGCGCGAGCTGCTGCCGCTCGGCTTCGGCCGTTCGGTGGTCCGGTTCGCAGTGCCGCCCGGCACCGACGAGGACCCGCGGACGTGGCACGGCAAGCGGATCGCGACCACACTGAGCACCCTGACCAGGCGGCATCTGGCCAAGCTGGGCGTGCGGGCCCGGGTGATGCCGATGAGTGGCGCCGTCGAGGTCGCCGTGTACGCCGGCGCCGCCGACGCGGTGGCCGACGTGGTGGATTCCGGCCGGACCCTCGCCGCGCACGGACTGCGCGCGGTCGGCGCCCCACTGATCGTTTCCGAATCGGTGCTGGTGGCCATGCCGCACCGGGTCGGTTCGGTTCGGCTGAGGAATCTCGCCGACTGCCTTGCCGAATGCCTTCCGGTAGGGGACAAGCTGTCTTCTGCCCCGTGATGCTAGGATCGACGTACATTTACTCGGGAAAGCGAGCCGGAAGCCGTGAGAAGGTCTCCAGGTTTGACCCTGGTCTTTGACGCGGACGACACGTTGTGGGAAAACAACATTCTCTTCGAGAAGGTCATCGACAGAACACCGGGGTGCTGGAGCACCAGGAGCTGGACCCCGATCCGGGCGTGCTCACCCTGACCCGGTTCCCCGAGCTGCTCGACCACTTCTGAGACCGGGAGGCGTGATGCCCGACAGGCCGATAGGAATCTTCGATTCCGGCGTCGGCGGGCTCACCGTCGCCCGCGCCCTCGCCGACCAGCTGCCCGCCGAGACCTTGCTCTACCTGGGCGACACCGGCAACGTCCCGTACGGGTCGAAGTCGATGGCCGATGTGCGCCGCTACTCACTGGCCTGCTTGGACCGGCTGATCGACGAGGGCATCAAGCTGCTCGTCATCGCCTGCAACAGCGCCGCCGCGGCCTGCCTGCACGACGCCCGGGAACGTTACGCGGTGCCGGTCGTCGAGGTGATCCGACCGGCGGTGCGGCGGGCGGTGGCGGCCACCCGCAACGGCCGCGTCGGCGTGATCGGCACCCACGCCACGGTGGCCAGTGGCGCCTACGAGGACGCGTTCGCCGCCGCCCCGAACCTGTCGGTCACCAGCGTGGCCTGTCCCCGGTTCGTCGAGTTCGTCGAGCGTGGCATCACGTCGGGTCCGGCGTTGCGCAGCGTTGCCGAGCGTTACCTGTCGCCGTTGCAGTCGGGTGGTGTGGACACGCTGGTGCTCGGTTGTACGCACTACCCGCTCCTGGCCGGGCTGCTCAGCCTGGTGATGGGCAACGGTGTCACGCTGGTGTCCAGCGCCGACGAGACGGCCAAGACGGTCTACCGGATGCTCGCCGAGGGTCGGGTGGCACGCGCGACGGGCGACGAACCGGCCCGACACCGGTTCCTCGCCACCGGCGACGTCGCGCCGTTCGAGCGGCTCACCACCCGCTTCCTCGGCCTGTCCCCGGCGATGGTGTTGACCGCCGCGGCGGCCTAGCGGTGCCTCGTCGCCGCGGAGTACCGACGTCGGTCGCCGTGATCACACCCGCCGCACGGCCACGAAATCGTGGTTCCAGCAGGCCAGCGGGTCAGTGCCGCGGCGCACGTATCCGGTCACCTGGCCTAGGACGATCGTGTGGTCGCCGCCGTCGCGCAGCCCGTACGCCCGGCAGAGGATCCGCGCCATCGCGACCGGCAGCGACGGCGTACCGGAATCGAGGTCCTCGACCTCGACCCCGGCGAACCTGTCGACGCGCTTGGAGCCGAACCGCAGCGCCAGATCGCGGCCGTCGACGCCGATCACATTGACGCAGAACGTCTGCGCGGCGACCAGTCGGTCGTGCGACCGCCCGCTGCGGTCCACACAGACCACCAGCAGCGGCGGGTCCTCCGACAACGACACCACCGAACTGGCGGTGAATCCGTACGCCTCACCCTGCTCGTCGCGCGCCGTGATGATGGTGACCGGACCGACGATGGCGGACATCGCTTCCCGGAACGTGCCGCATTCGGGCCGGACCGGCACCAGCTCGGCGATTTGCTCGTGCATCGGCTGCCCTCTTCCGTGTCGTCAGGCCGCGATCCGCCGGCGCGCGGGCACCGACAGGCCGAGATGGTCACGCAGCGTGGTGCCGGCGTACTCGGTGCGGAACAGGCCGCGGCGCTGCAACTCCGGCACCACCAGCTGGGTGAAGTCGTCAACCGAGCCGGGCACCGTGCTCGGGTAGATGTTGAAACCGTCCGCGAGACCTCGCTCGAACCAGTCCTGCATCATGTCCGCCACCTCGCCCGGACTCCCGACCACGGTGTGCGCGGGCTGCGTCGGGCAGGCGTGCACCAGGTCCGCGTAGGTGATCCGGTCCGGTCCGGTGGCGGTGCGCCGGGTCAGCCGGGTGATGTCGGCCAGCCGCTGCCGGGCCTCCGGTGCCACCGTCGCCAGCTCCGGGGCGGGCACGGCTGCGGACAGGTCATCGGGTATGCCGATCCCGAACAGCCGCGCCGCCGAGCTGCGGTTGTGCCGCAACCCCTCGCCGAGGCCCCCGGCCCGCACCTGCGAGCCGGGTTCCTGCTCGGGATCGAGCGGCAGTAGCGCGTTCAGTGCGTCGTAGCGGGCCACCGCCTCCCGGGTGGTAGGAGCGACCACGACGATCAGGCCGGGCAGGATCGTCACGTCGTCGGCGCGGTCGTGGCGGGCAGCCCGTGCCTTGATGTCTGTGTAGAACTCCTCGCGCGCCACCAGATCCGGTTGCAGGCCGGCGAACACCACGTCCGCCGCGCGCGCGCTGAGCTCCCGGGCGCGGTCCGAGGTGCCCGCGTTCAGCAGCACCACCTGACCCTGCGGCGGGCGGCCCACGTCGAGTGGCCCGTCCACCGAGAAATACGTGCCCCGATGCCGAACCGGCCGTCCGGGTTCGCTGTCCCAGAGCGCCCGGACCACGACCAGGGTTTCCTCCGCCCAGTCGTAGCGCCGTTCGGTCGGCCAGTGCTCGGTGCGACCGAAGTTGCCGGCCGCCGCCGGGTCCGCGCCGGTCACCAGGTTCCAGGCGGCCCGGCCGCCGCTGAGATGGTCCAGGGAGGCGAGCAGCCGGGCAATGCCGTACGGGTCGGAGTAGGTCGGGTTGGCGGTCACCACGATGCCGATCCGCTCGGTGGCTGCGGCGATCGCGGCGGCGGTGACGAAAGGTTCCAGCCGGGAGATCTGCGCCGGATTGCTGTGCTGCAGGGCCGGGTCGCTCGCCAGGCGGTCGCCGAGGAAGACGAAGTCGAACCGGGCCTGCTCGGCGGCCCGGCTGACCTGCTGGATCACCGTGATGTCGTATGCGGCGTCGGCGCAGGCGGACGGATGGCGCCAGCCGGCTGGGTGGGTGCCGGTGGCCCAGAACATCAGCCCGAGGTGCATCATGCGTGCGGTCACGTCGGTCGGCTCCTGTCGGTCGGCGCTCGTGGGTGCGGCGCTTTGTCGCTGAGGCGGCGCTCTCGCGTGCTGTCAGCGCTTTCGGCCGGCCTGGGCGCCGACGCGGTGGGCGAGGCGGTTCGCGGGTCGGTTCAGGCCGAAGCGTTCGCGCAGCAAGAGCTGCCGCTCCGCTGGCCGGTCGGCGGTCCACGTCGGCAACCCGGCCTCGGTGAACGCGGCGCACTCCTCGGCACTGTCGAACCGCACGAGCCAGCCAATGGCGCCGTCCGCGGCGTTCAGCCCCGACTGCCGGACGTCGTCCGGCCATGCGGTCCGCAACCACGGCCGGTCGTCGTCGCCCGGCGCCGGGCCGATCAGCACATCCGCGTCGGCCGCCGCGCCCCGATCGTTTGCGTCCGCCAGCACAAGCGGATGCCCCTGCGGCGGCCGGATCACATTCAGCGGCCCGGCCACCCGTAGCAGCGGCCCCTCGTGGTTCAGGGTGTGCACCCGGTCGCCGTTGACGAACTGCGCGGTCGCCTTGTCGTGGGTGAACGCGCCGTCCTCCCAGGTGTCCCAGAGGTCGCGTAGCAGCGGTATGTATTCCGCGGTGCGTGCCGCCCGGTCCGCCGCCGGGTCAACACCCTCACGACGGTGGTTCGTGTCGGCGGCCGGGTCCGGCGCGCTTGACACCAGCCAGCCCGCCCGCCCGCCGCTGACATGGTCCAGCGAGGCGAGCATCCGGGCCAGGTTGTACGGCTCGGTGTACGCGGGCGGCATCTCGATCACCAGCCCGATCCGTTCGGTGCGGGTGGCCAGCCAGGCCGCGGTGATCAGCGCAGCCGGCGGTCCCGGCCGGTCATCGGGCGCGGCGGGCCGGTCGGGCAGCACCAGGAAATCCACCCCGGCGGCCTCGGCCGCCCGGGCGGCCGCGACCGGTTCCGTGCCGGCGGGCAGCTCGTACCCGACCAGGGAGCCAGCTCTGTATCCGCTCACGACTCTCCTTCGCCTGGCTACGCGGGCACGGGACACCTGGCCGGCCCGGTGCGGTGACGGTTACCAGGGAGACGACTCCAATTCCTGCGGCGTGACAGCAGCCCGCACCCGGTCAGCACCGCAGGTATCGATCGAGCCACCGTCAGTGACGGTGCCGCTTCGGCGTAGCAGGGCGAGCAACCCGTGGCCGTCCTCGACCCGGGCGTCCGGCCGTACGTCTGGGTGCGGGGGTTCTCGGTCGGTGCGCGGCGAGCGCATCAGGATGGCAGCGCCGGCACCGGCCCGGCGGGCGCACACAATGTCGCGGTGCACACTGTCGCCGATGAACCAGCAGCTCCGCATCGGTACGCCGATGGCGTCGGCGGCGAGCTGGGCGAGGCGGGGGTTGGGCTTGCGGGGCCCGGCTTCGTCGCTGTAGAACTCGGCGGCGAAGCGTTCGGACAGGCCGGCGGTGGCGAGGAAGTCTCGGTGTGCGGCGCCGCAAAGGGTGTTGCTGACCACGGCCATCGGTAGGCCCGCCTCGGCAGCGGCCTGTAGCGCTTCTGGGATGCCGGGGCGGACCTGCCACTCGGACCGCCAGGTCCAGGCGTACGCCAACGATGTGGCCTCCCGTTCGACGGCGTCGCGGGCGGGCCGCGGCCAGGTACGGGTGACAAAGTCCGCCCAGACTCGGGTGTGTGGTAGCTCCATCGGATCGTCGCTCGTGCCGACCTCGTCGCGCCACGAGGCGTAGGAGCGGGCACCTTCGGTCAGGTCGCTGGTGATCTTCTCGGTGGAGACCGCGCCATCCACCAAGGTGAACAGCCGGCGGACGAATTCCGCTGGTGCCGGTTGTTGTCGCGGAGCGTCAGCGAGGACGCCACCGAAGTCCCACAGCAGGGCGTACGGCATTGGCAGCATGCCGACCATGATGGAACACGACACCGTCGATGGCTAACCTCTGGCAGCCGCGTTGACCAGGCCGTGACGGTGTCGCCAAGCCCAACAACGACGTGCTCCCCGGCTGCTGGTAGTCCTCTGTGGCGGGCTCGCCCGGGGTGGGCTGCGATCAGAAAGCGCCGGTCGAACCGTCGGTCAGCTCACGAAGGATGTCGGCGTGGCCGGCGTGCCGGGCTGTCTCTTCGATCATGTGGACCAGGATCCAGCGGAGCGAGACCTCGCCGAGCTGCGGGTGCGGCACCACATGATCGAGGTCGAATCGGGCGGCCACCGTGCGGGACCGGTCGCACTCAGCCTCGTAGGCCGCCGCAAGCCGCTCGACGGTGTCTTCGTCGGTCAGGGTGAAGCTGGCCAGCGCGCTCTCATCGGTGGCTAGGACGACGTCGCCGTCCCCGGGGTCGAGTAGCGCCGAAAACCAGTTCCGCTCCACGAGGGTGAGGTGCTTGACCAGGCCGGCGACCGTGGTGGCGGACGGCACCAGGCGGCGGGCGGCATCGGTCTCGGAGAGCCCACGCAGCTTGCGCAGAACCACGCCACGGTGGAAGTCGAGGAAGGACTCGAGCACTTCGCGCTCACTGCCCGTGCGAACCTGGACAAGACCAACGGTGGGATCGATGTTCCGCTCAACCATGTCGGGACCGTAACCGGCTGCTGGTGCTTTCGCGGCCCCGGGAACTCTCGGCGGGTGGAGGTGAACACCGGTCAGGGGCGGGTTCTCGGCTGATCGAGAACCCGTCCCTGACCGGTTGTCCAGTTGCCCTTGGCTCAGGGGCGTCCGGGTACCTGTTCGCCCAGTGGCCGTTGTCGCTGGTGGGTGGTCAATCTGTTAGGCGATGAAGTCTCGGACCTTGGTGTAGTTGCTGGAGTCGTCGTTCATGTCAGTGTGTCCCTTGCAACCCACGGAGGTATTCACCGCGCCGTCGAGTTTCGCCGAACTGTCGGGATTGATCAGTGCGTCGCAGGTCGACCACAGGGTGGCGTAGTTGACGTTTCCCGGGGTTTCGTCACCGGAGTTCAGCGAGTCGAGGAAGCTGCTTCCCCGAACCATTTCCTTGCATGATTGGTAGAAGGAGCAGAACCAGGAAACATCGGTGCCGTGGTTCACCCCGGCGACGGAGACGAAGTCGTCGACGGTAGCTGTCCCGCCGCCGTTCTTGAGATACCAGCGGGAGCTCAGGGCGCCCATCGAATGGGCGACGATATCCACCTTGGTGGCGCCGGTCGCGTCGAGCACGTCCTGCACCTTGTCGATGAGCTTCGCGCCGGTGGTCGCGTTGGACTTCTTCCAGTCGTAGGACCAGGTGTGGAGCTCGGAGGCATGGTAGCCGTCCGCCTTGAACTTGTTGATCCAGGTGTTCCAGGTGCTGGCGGAGCTGCTCAGACCATGGACGAAGAGGACGGGATTGCGGTCTGCGGCCTGCGCGGCCGACGGAGCGACCAGTGCCACCGTGGCCACCAGGGCGGCGACGATGGCGGTGCGGACGAAGCGTCTCATGGGGGTCTCTTTCGTTCCAGGCGGCCCAGAGTTCGGACCTGACGGTGGTGGGTGGGAGACGATCCAGTGACGAACGTCAATGTGACATGAGGGTGTCGGAGGGTGCTAGTGGTGTTATGTTTCGATCCGGTAACATTGATCACTGTTCGACGGTGTTGCTGGTCAGGGTAGGGGCGAATGCTCCTCGCGTAGCTTCGCCGACCCGGCGCTGACCGACCAGCCGGCAACCCACTCGCTGGCTGTGGTCGGCTTGGTCCGGTCCGCCAGGTGGTACCAGTCCATTCGGCACGAGGTTCGGGTCACCTCCAGTACGCCGTAGCCGTGCCCGTCCAACTCGGTCCAGCGCACGTGTGGGTTGGTCGCGCGAATCAAGCTCGCGCCGAGCTTGCTGACCACGTTGTCCGGTGGTAGCCGCAGGAAGTCGTCCACGTTGTCTGTGGTCACCGATGGCACCACGAACTCGGCGGCGGCCGGCGACCACGGCCCGGTGGATTTTGTCGTTATCTCGTTGGCCCACGAGGTGTGGATATCCCCGGTGAGGAAGACGACATCGTGGGTGTCGGTGGCGCGGAGGTGGTCGACCAACTCGTTGCGGTCGGCGTTGTAACCGTCCCACTGGTCGGTGTTGAACACCACGCCGTTCTGCGACATGCCCAGCAGCTCGGCCAGCGGGCCGAGCAGCCAGGCGGGAAGCGTGGCGACATCGAGCCGAGAGATCATCACTGAGCTCCCGACCAGCTTCCACCGCGCGTCGGAGGTGGCCAGACCGCTCTTCAGCCAGGTCATCTGATCCGCGCCGGTGATTGTCCGGTCCGGGTCGTCAACGCCGCCCCAGTTCTGCTTCGACCGGTACGTCCGTAGGTCCAGCATGGAGAGGTCGGCGAGTTGGCCGAAACGGAGCCGGCGGTAGATCGTCCCGTCCACTCCCGCGCGTACGGGCATCCACTCCAGGTACGCCTGCCGCGCCGCGGCCAGTCGGGCCGCGAAGTCACCCTCATCGTCCGGGGTGTGGTTCTCCGCGCCTCCGGACCACTGGTTGTTGGCGACCTCGTGGTCGTCCCAGGTGATCGCCCACGGTAGCGCGGCGTGCAGGGCCTGTAGGTCTGGGTCGGTCTTGTAGGTGGCGTGCCGGATGCGGTAGTCGGTCAGGGTGAGTGTCTCGTGCGGTGGGCTGACCGGACGGATGACCTGGCCTCCGGTGCCGAGTTCGCCGGTGCCGTACTCGTAGAGGTAGTCGCCGAGATGTACGACGAGGTTCAGGTCGCCGCGCTCAGCCAGGTATCGGTAGGCCGCGAAGTACCCGCCCTCCCAGTTCGAGCAGGAGACTACTCCCAGTCGCAGTCGGTCAATGTCGGCGTCCAGGTCCGGCGCGGTCATCGTTCGCCCGGTCGGGGACCAGGCGCCGTCGTAGCCGAAGCGGTACCAGTACGTGGTGGCCGGCTCGAGCCCGGTTGCCTCGACGCGAACGGTGTGGTCGCGTGCGGGTCCGGTGCGGATCGTCCCCTGCGCCAGCGCCGTGGTGAAGTCTGGATCGGCGGAAATCTGCCAGGACACTTGTGCCTCGGGGCCGAGGCCGGAGCCGGGTTGTGCCTCCTCGGTCGGAGTCAGTCGGGTCCACAGCAGGACACCGTTGGGCAGCGGGTCGCCGGAGGCGACGCCGTGCCGGAAGGCGCCGCTGGCGGCCTGGGCGGGGTTGCCGCTGGCGACAGTGGCGCTGGCAAGCGCGGCGGTGCCAGCGGATGCGCCGGCCACGCGGAGCAATGTGCGGCGATCAATTCCATTTATCATCCGCTATGTCTACCGGAGTCTGGGTCGGGTTCGCTATCACTGACTGCGGCGTCGGTGGCGCCCGGTCCAGCCTCGAGAGATCGCGGCGGTGGGCCCTGAACGGGTGAGGGGGTCCAGCCTCCAGGTGGAAAGTCCCGTTTGGTGCTTAATGTGAAACGCGCCCTTGCCGGTGGGGCAGGGCGGGGTGAAGCGCGATGTACGCAGGGGCGGCAGGAATGGCGCTGGTCGCCGTGGCGGTCGTGGCGGGCTGCTACCTGGCGCACCGTGCGCTGACGATCGCTCGACGGCCGCTGCTGGTCACGCCGTTCCAGTCCGGCTGGCGCCCCGAGGAGCACGCCCTGTCCCGGTACCACGTCCGTTGGTACCTGGCGACGGTGCTGTTCCTGGCGTTCGACGTGGAGATGCTGTTCATGTATCCGTGGGCGGTGGTCGTCGCCGAGCTGGGAGCCACCGCCGTGGTGGAGATGTTCGTCTTCCTGGCGGGTGTGCTCGTCGCGGTGGTGTGGGCCTGGCGGGAAGGCGCGCTGCGATGGGTGTGAGCGGCGCGCTGGCGCGGCTCGCCGTCCGGCACTCCCATCTGCTGGTCATCGAGGTGCCCGGGCACTGGCTGACCCGGGTCGCCGTGGAGCGGCTCGCGGGCGTCCGGGGGTGGCGCCTGGCGGTGTCGCCGGCGGACGCCGACATCCTGGCGGTGTGTGGATCGCCCGGACCGGAGCTGGCGCTGGTGGTGGCGAGCCTGTGGGAGCAACTGCCCGGGCCGCGGGCCCGGATTGATGTCGCCGCGCCGGATCTGGCGGCGGCGGCCCTGGACCAGGCGGAGGACCTGCTGCGGGATACCCCACGCCAACGCAGGGACGGTAGCGCCCGGGACGGGCAGGGGTGCGACGACGCTGCGGGCGGGGACATCGCCCTGGCATCCGGGGGCGAGGACCGTGACGGACTGGAGATGGACGTGCTGCACGTCCGGCTCGGCCCGGTGCTGCCGGATTGGCCGGCCGGCCTGGTCCTCCGCGCTCACCTGCACGGCGACCTCGTCGCCGAGGCACAGGCGGGGGTCGTTGACGCGGGGCGCGGCGGGCTCGCCGACGGTGACCACGCAGTGGGTGCTGACGACGCAGTGGGTGCTGACGTGGCGGGCGAGGCCAGCCCAGACGCCGCGGAGTTCGCTGCCCGACGGTGTGACAACGCGGCCCGGGTGCTCGCGCTGGCGGGCTGGCCGGACGCGGCCGGGTGGGCCCGCGCCGTCCGCGATCGGCTCTTGGCCGGCGAGCGCTCGGCGGCGATCACGGAGTTGGTGCGGCTGCGGCGCCGGGTACGCCGCTCGTGGCTGCTGCGCTGGTCGCTGCGGAGGGTGGGGCCACTGTGCCCCGGCGAACTGGTCCGGTTGGGGCTCGCCCCGGAGCTCACCGGTGACGTGTGGGATCGACTCAACGGCATGCTCGACCGGGCGGCCGTCGTGGCCGGTGGGTCCGCCGGTGTCGTGGTCAGGGTGCCGGTCACACCGCCGGCGGCGGTAGCCAGCGTGGTGTCCGGGTGGGACGTGGCCACCGCCCGGCTCATCGTGGCCAGCCTCGACATCGTTGCGCTGGGTGCGGTCCGAGATGGCTGAAGCGCCGACCGTGGTCTCCGGCAGTTGGGCACCGGCCGCGGCGGGGCTGCTGGGGACGCTCGCGGTCGCCGCGGCGCTGCTCGACGGCGTGCTGGCCGGGCGGGCCGCCGGGACCCGGTCCGGGATGGGGCGGCCGGTGGGTGAGGTGGCGCGGTTGCTGCGGCAGCGCCGGCGAACCATCGTCGGCGCGGACCGCCTGCTGTGGCGGATCGGCGGGGCGGGGCTACTCGGGATGGCGCTGATGATCGTCACCGTGGTGCCGCTCGGTCGGTGGACCCTGTTCGACCTGGCCGTCGGGGTGGTGTGGGTAAACGCGCTCGATGTCCTGGCGTGGGCGTTCGTCTGGCTGACCGGGTGGGGCGCCAACTCCGCGTACGCGATGGTCGGCGGCTACCGGTTCCTCGCCCA
Organism: Salinispora goodfellowii; assembly: GCF_059570675.1. Taxonomy (NCBI): domain Bacteria; kingdom Bacillati; phylum Actinomycetota; class Actinomycetes; order Micromonosporales; family Micromonosporaceae; genus Salinispora; species Salinispora goodfellowii. The sequence goes on from NZ_JCANTD010000002.1 coordinate 187,739, forward strand.
CGGATTGGCGTACGAGTTGCCGTTGATGTTCGCGTTGGTGGCGCCGGCGGTCGCGGCGTCCAGTCTGCGGGTGGGAGAGGTCGCCGCGGCGCAGCAGGGGTTGTGGTTTGTGGTGTGGATGCCGGTGGCCTTCGTCGTCTACTGCCTCGGCGTGGTGGCGATCGCGGTCTGGGGGCCCTTCTCGCCGGCGCTCGGTCGCGACGTGGCGGGTGGGGTGACGGCGGAGCTCTCCGGTGTGGATCGGCTGCTGTTTCTGGCCGGACGGTACGCGCTGCTGGCGGCGGGTGCCGCCTTCGCCGTACCGATGTTCCTCGGTGGTGGGTCCGGCCCGCTGCTGCCGGCCTGGGCCTGGGTGCTGGTGAAGGCCACGGCGCTACTGGCGGGGTTGGTGTGGCTGCGCCGTCGGGTGCCCGCGCTGCGTCCGGACGTGTTCATGGAGGTGGGCTGGCTGGTGTTGCTGCCGGCGGTGCTGCTGCAGGACCTCCTCGTAGCCGTCGTCGTGATCGGGGGCTGAGGCATGCTCACCCACCTCGTCTTCTGGGGTCTCGCGGTCGTCGCGGTGCTCGCCGGGGTCGCCGTCTTCGTCGTCAACTCGATGGCCCGGGCCAGCTACTCCCTGGCGCTCTCCTTCATCGCGGTCGGTCTTCAGGTGCTTCTGCTGCAGCAGCTCTACGTCGGCGTGTTGGTCATCCTGATGATGGTGATGGAGATGGCGATCATGGCCGTCTACATGAACATGTTCATGGGAATGAATCCGGCGATGATGTCGATGAACATGGTCCACGGTGCTCGGCATGCCCTACCGGTGTCGGTCGGGGTGTTTCTGCTCCTGGCCGCCGGGGCGCTGTTCGCGCCGTGGCCGAGCCGTCGCGGCAGCCCACCGGCGGATGTCACCGCCGCCCTCGGCACGGAGCTGATGGGTCCGAAGATGTTGACCATGGCGGTGGTGGGCGTGGTCATGGCGGCCACCATCGTCAGCGGGGTCGTCCTGGCCGCGCACCGCACCCGCTACGACCGGCTCGGGGACGACCTTCGTCGGCCTCGGGCGGCCGATCCGCAGCCGGGGGGAGTCAGCCGGTGACGGTACGGACGGTGCTGCTGGTGGCCGCGGCCCTGATCTCCGTCGGGTTGTACGGCGCCCTGTCCCAACAGGTCGTGGTGATGGTGATGATGGGCCTGGAGCTGATGCTCAACGGCGTGATCCTGGCCGTGGCCGGACTGTGGTGGTTCTGCGCCCCCGACCCGTCCGGGCAGGTGCTGCTCCTGGTCGTCCTCGCGGCGATGACGGTGGAGATGGCGATGGGCTTCGCCGTCGCCACGTCGCTGCACCGGATCCGGCGGTCGGACCTGACCGACACGGCCGCGGACCTGACCGGATGACCGCGCTCGGGACGGCAGCGTTGTGGGCGGTGGTCGGCCTGCCCGCCACCGCCGGTGCCGTGCTGGTCGTCGCCCGGCCCCGGGACCGGGTCGCGGTGCGGGTCGCGTTGGCGGTCGCGGCCACGGCCGTGCTGCTGTCGGCGCTGGTCGCCGTCGCCCGGCCGACGGTGGCGGTGCCGTTCCTGGCCGGCGCGGATTTCGTCCTGACGGTGGATGGGCTGGCCGCGCTGGTCCTGCCGACGGTGCTGGTGGTGACGCTGCTGGTGCTGGTGGCCGCCGTCGGCGAGGCACTCACCCCGGCGGCGCGGTTCCACGGCCTGATGCTGTTGTTCGCCGCCGCGGCCGCGCTTACCGTCACGGCGGGCACCCTGCCGACGTTGCTCTTCGCCTGGGAGCTGATGGGCGCCGCGTCGTACGCGTTGATCGGGTTCTGGTGGTGGGACGAGGCCCGGGTCGCCGCCGGCCGCACGGCATTCGTCACCACCCGTACTGCGGATCTTGGCCTCTACCTGGCGGCCGGGGCGGCCCTGGCCGGTGGTGCGGGCCTGGCCCTGGCCGACCTCGCCGCCAGCAGCCCGGGATGGCGGCACGTGCTGGCGGCGGGAGTCCTGGTCGCGGCGCTCGGCAAGGCCGCGCAGCTACCGTTCTCCTTCTGGCTGTCCCGGGCGATGGCCGGGCCGAGCCCGGTCAGTGCGCTGCTGCACTCCGCGGCGATGGTGGCGTTGGGCGGCTACCTGCTCCTGCGGATGCAGCCGCTGCTGGCCGCCACCGGCTGGGCCCCGTGGGCGGCCATGTGGGTCGGTGCGGGGACCGCGCTGCTGCTCGGCGCGGTCGCGCTTACCCAGCCCGACCTCAAGCAACTCCTCGCCGCTTCCACCTGCGCGCAGCTCGGTTTCGTGGTGTTGGCGGCCGGGGCCGGTGCGGTAGCGGGTGGCGCCGCGCATCTGGTGGCGCACGCCGCGGTCAAGGCGCTGTTGTTCCTCGCCGCCGGGGCGTGGCTTGCCGCGCTGGGCACCAAACAGCTCGCCGGTCTGGCCGGGGTGGCCCGGCGGTGGTCGCTGGTCGGCTGGTCGGCCACGGTCGCGCTGCTGGCGTTGGCCGGGATCGCGCCGCTGTCGCTCTGGGCGACCAAGGACGCCATCCTCGCTGCCGCCCGCGAGGAGTCGCCGGCGCTGTACGCGGTCGGCCTCGCGGCCGCCGCGCTCTCCGCCGCCTACGCGGGGAAGGTTCTCGTCGTGCTCTGGCGGCGCGTCCCCGCCGACCAGCAGGGCGCGGTGGACGCGTACCGGGACCAGGAGGAGACCGGCACCGGGCGGATCCCCTGGGCCGGGTGGTTGCCGCTGCTGGTGCTGGCGGTCGCCGCCGCGGTCGCCGGGTTGCTGGCGCTGCCCCCGATCGGCGCCGTCGTCGCCCGCGCCGTCGGTCAGCCCGGCGGCTACCAGCCGGTTCCGGTGCCGGAACTGGCCGCGTCGGCGTTGATCGCCCTGGCGGCCCTCGTCGTCGTGGCGCGGTGGCGGGTGCCGGCACCCCGCTGGGCGCGGCGGTGGCTGGGCCTTCGACAGGCGGCGTCGGTGCTGGTGACGCGTCCGACCCTGGCGCTCGGTGCGGCGGCGGCCCGGTTCGACGACCGGGTGCTGGACCGGGGCGTCGCGCAGGCGGCGCGGGCCACGGTCGTCCTCGCCAGGCGGGCGGCTCGGGTCGACGAGCGCCGGGTCGACCGGACGGTGGAGGTTGTCGCGGCCGGGCTGCGGCGGCTGGGGCACCTCGCGCGCCGGCCGCAGACCGGGCAACTGCACCAGTACTACCTCCAGGCCGTGGTGGTGCTTGTCGTCGGTGCCGTCGTTCTCGTGGTGCTGGGGTAGCCGGATGCTGACCGTGATCGTCTTCCTGCCCCTGCTCGTCGCGGTGCTGCTGGCCGTCGTCCCCCGGTGTGGCGACGCCGCCGCACGCTGGGTCTGGGTGGGTGCGGCGACGGTCGAGCTGGCGTTGGTCGGCGTCGTCTGGGCGGGGTACGAGACACCGCCGCCGGGACAGCTGGCCTTCGCCGAACGGGCGGCGTGGATCCCCGGGGTGGGCAGTAGCTACCACCTCGGCGTGGACGGGCTCTCCCTGCCCCTGATGGCGATGACCGCGGTGGTCTTCCTCGCCTGCGCGGTGTACGCGCTGCGGGAGCGGCACCGCCCCCGCGTACAGGCGTCGCTCTTCCTGTTCCTGCAGAGCGTGTGCCTCGGGGTCTTCGCCGCGGCCGACCTGATCCTCTTCTTCGTCTTCTTCGACCTGTCCATCGTCGGGATGTACGCGGTGATCGCCGGCTGGGGGCACGGCGACCGGGCCCGGTCGGCGCTGAAGTTCTTCCTCTACACCTTCCTCGGCTCGCTGGCACTGCTCACCGGGTTCATCGGCCTGTACGCGGCCGCCGACCCGCACACCTTCGACATGCCGACCCTGACCGCGGAGAACCCGCTCGCGGGGCGCCCCCTGGCCGGCGGCCTGGTGCTCGCCGCGATCCTGATCGGCCTGGCGGTGAAGACCCCCACTGTGCCGTTTCACACCTGGTTGCCGCCAGCGCACACCGACGCTCCCGCGGTCGGCTCCGCCGTTCTGGCCGGGGTGCTGTTGAAGCTGGGTACCTACGGCTTCGTGCGGATCGCCGCACCGATGCTGCCCGAGGCGTGGCGGGGTTGGGCGTGGGTGATCGTCGCCGTCGGGGTGGTGTCGGTCCTCTACGGCGCGCTGGTCGCCCTGGCCCAGGCCAACCTCAAGCGAATGATCGCCTACACCTCGATCAATCACATGGGTTACGTCGTGCTCGCCGTTGGCGCCGCCGGCCTGGTCGGCGTGGACACCGTCGAACCGCGGGCGGTGGCGGTGACCGGTGCGGTCACCCAGATGGTCAGCCACGGTCTGATCACCGCCGCCCTGTTCCTGCTCGCCGGCGTCCTGTACGAGCGGGCCGGCAGTTATGACCTGCACGCGTACGGCGGTCTTGCCGCCCCGGCACCGGTGTTCGCCGCCCTCTTCGCCGTCGGTGCCTTCGCCTCCCTCGGCCTGCCGGCGTTCTCCGGCTTCATCGCCGAGTTTCAGGTCTTCGCCGGCAGCATCGCCACCGCCCCCGTGACGGCGGTGGCGCTGCTCGGCATCCTCATCACGGCCGCGTTGTTCCTCCGCGCCGGGCAGGCGTTGCTGACCGGCCCCACCGCCGGCTGTGCGAAGGGCTTCGGTGACCTGCGCGCCACCGAGCTGTGGTCGGTGGGGCCACTGCTGGCGTTGTCCCTGCTCATCGGGGTGCTTCCGCGCCCGCTGCTCGATCTCGTCGAGCCGGCTGCCCGTACCGTCGTTGACCTGCTCGGCCGGTGACTCAGGTGGCGTCGGAGATGATGCGCACCGAGCTGTTGCTGCCGGAGATGCTGCTCGCCGGCGGTGCGCTCGTCGTCCTGCTCGGCGGCTCGTTCACGCCCCGCCACCGGCAGTGGATCCTGCGGGGCGTCGCCGCCGCCGTCTGCGTCATGGTGATCACCACCGCGGCGGTCGCGCTCTCCGCTCCGGCCAACACCGCCTTCGACGGCTCCTACGCGGTCGACACCGGCACCGGCGTCGCCCGGATCCTCGCCGCCGCCGGCTGCCTCCTCGTCCTCGCCCTCGCCGGGGACGAGCTCGCCGGGTCGGCCCGGGAGAGCGACGCCTACGCGCTGCTGCTCTTCGCCGCCGCCGGGGCGGTGCTGCTCGCCGGCGCCACCGACCTGCTCGCCCTGGTCGTCGGCTTCCTGCTGGCCAGCATCCCGCTGTACGCGCTGATCGGCCTGGCCGGCACCGGCGCCGGTGCCGAAGCGGTGCTCAAGACATACCTCCTCGGCGCACTCTTCGGCATCCTGCTCCTGCTCGGGGTCACGCTGCTCGCCGGGATCACCGGCACCACGGCCTACGCCGAACTCGCCGCTCGGCTGCCGGACGCGCCGCGGTCGGTGGTCACCGCGGCCGTCGTCGCGGTGATCGGCGGGTTGATGTTCAAAGCCGGTGGATTTCCCGCGCACTTCTGGGTTCCCGACGCGGCCCAGGGCGGTACGGCCACGGCGGCGACGTTCCTCACCACCGTGCCCAAGATCGGCGCGTTGCTCGCGGTCCACCGGCTCGCCGAGGTCCTCCCCGGCTCCTCGAACTGGCCGGCGGTGGTGGCCACGCTGGCCGTGGCGTCCATGCTGCTGGGTAACCTCGCCGCGTACTGGCAGACCGACGTGCGGCGGCTGCTCGGCTGGTCAACGGTGAGCCAGGTCGGCTACCTGCTGGTGCCGGTGGTCGCCACCGGACGCAGCGACCTCGCCCAGCCGTCGTTGTTGGTCTATCTCGCCGGCTACACCGTCACCAACGTCGCCGCCTTCGCGGTCACCGCCGCGCTACCACGGCACCGCGACCGTACGTCCTGGCGCGGGGTGGCGGCGACCGCGCCGTGGCTGGCCGCCGCCCTGGTGGTGGCGCTGCTCGGTTTGGTCGGCACCCCGCCGACAGCGGTCTTCGTCGGGAAGCTGACCGCCGCGAGCGCCGCCTGGGACGGCGGGTACGCGTGGCTGGCGGTCGTCGTCTTCATCAACTCCGCGCTCAGCCTCTTCTACTACCTGCGGTGGCTGGTTCCGCTCTACCAGCCCTGGGCGGTCACCCCGCCGGACCGCCCAGGGCGATGGAGTACGACGGTGGCCGTCGTGGCGGCCGTACTCAGCCTCGCCGTCGGGGTCGCCGCCGGCCTGGGGTGGCGGGCCGCCGGCGGATAGCGAGCCGGAGCATGAGGTCAGCGGCGGAAGTCACTGGGCACAAACCGGCCGGGTTCATTGGGCACAGACCGACGGGGTTCACCGGGCGCCTACCGGCCGGTGAACCGTGGCGCCCGCTTGTCGAGGAATGCCTGCATCCCCTCCCGCTGGTCGGCGGTGCCGAACAGGGAGTGGAAGCTGCGTCGCTCAAAGCGGACCCCCTCCCGCAGGCCGGTCTCCAGCGCATGGTCAACCGCCTCGCAGGCGGCCGTGGTGGCCGCCTTGCCGAACCCGGCCACTGTCCGGGCCACCGCCTCCGCCTCCGCCAGCAGTTGGTCGGCCGGAACGACCCGGGAGACCAGGCCGCTGCGTTCGGCCTCCTCGGCAGTCATGAGCCGGCCGGTCAGAATCAGGTCCATGGCCTTGGCTTTGCCCACCAGCCGGGTCAGCCGCTGGGTGCCGCCGATGCCGGGGATCACGCCGAGTTTGATCTCCGGTTGGCCGAAGCGAGCCGTGTCGGCGGCGACGATGATGTCGCACATCATGGCCAGTTCACAGCCGCCGCCGAGGGCGTAGCCGGCGACCGCCGCCACGGTGGGCGTACGAAGCGCGGTGAACGCCTCCCAGCCGGCGAAGAAGTCCTCGACCACCATCTCCGCGGCCGACTTCGCCGCCATCTCCCGGATGTCCGCACCCGCCGCGAAGAACCGGTCGGTGCCGGTGAGGACGAAGCATCCGACGCCCGGGTCGGCATCCAGCGGCTGCAGCGTGGCCAGCAGTTCGGTCAGCAGTGCGGTGTTGAGCGCGTTTCGGGCGGCGGGCCGGTTCAGCCGTACGGTGACGACCCGGTCGGTCCGCTCCACGATGAGATTCACAGCCTTCTCTCCTTGTCGCTCAGGAGTCCCAGATGGCGCCGTAGGCGGGGATGCCTCGTTGCTCCAGCCCGTGGACGACCTGCCAGGTCAGCTTCTTGTTGGAGATGCAGATGACGGCTTCGGCCCCGTGTTCGCGGTAGGCGCGGTAGGCCAGGGCCACCATGTCGGGCTTGCCGTCGGTGGCGGTGTCCCAGATCATGGCGCCCGGCCGGGCGGTGCGAATCTCGTCGATCAACGCGTCGCCGTAGGTGGTCCGTGGGCTACGGACCGCCCAGACCAGGTGCGAGGGGACCTCATCTGCCAGCAGGTGGGGCAGCACCGGCCCGATCCCGCTGCCGGTGGCGACGTAGACCACCTTGGTGAAGAGCGTCTCGATGTTGGCCACCCCGGCGGTGGTGATGCCCTTGACCCACAGGTGGGACGGGGGGTCGTCAACGAGGGCGCCGGTCCAGTCGCCCGCGCGGGAGATGGTGATGCGGAAGCGTCGTCGCCCCGGCGCGGGAACGTTGGCGAACGAGTGCCACTCCAGCAGCGGGCTACGGCTGACCGCGGTGGAGGAGCCGGGGAAGGGAACCCGGCGTCGCTCGAGCTGGACCAGCGCGACGTGGTTGGACGGTCGTTCGACGGCCACGGGAACCCGGCGCAGCCGGAGCCACGGCAGGGCGACGCTGAACGTCATCAGGGCGAGCGCCCAGCTGCTCGGCGCGGTCAGCAGCGCGGTGGCGAGCGGTCGGGAACCCGGTTCCGCGGCGATCGTCAGGACTGTCAGCGTCCAGAACAGTGTCAGGGCCAGCCACCCGCCGAAGCGGTGGACCCGCTCGAACAGGTCGTGACGCCGGGCGCGTACCGGGGGCAGGGCGGTGCCGCAGACGGTGAGGAGTAGCGCAACCAACAGGTAGGTCACGACCAGGGTCGCGGGCAGGCCCGAGCCGTCCCGGCGGGCCTCGACGGTGGCGGTTGCGGTGTGGGCGAGGAACCACAGGGTCCCGGCGAGCGCGCCGCCGACGTGTAGCCCACCGAAGTGGTAGACCTTGCCGAGGGTCCGCCGGATGCGCAGGGGCCAGCTCGGTCGGGCCCGGGTGGCCAGCCAGAAGAACAGATTGATGACGTACTGCTGCCGGACGACGACGGCGAGGGTGAAGTTCGCCAAGGTCAGCCCGGCGAGCTGGGAGGTCGGTAGCTCGGTGGTGGACCATCCGCCGGTGCCGAGCCCGTACCCGGCCAGGCCGAGGTTCACGACGAGGACCACCGCGGCCAGCCGGTGATGGTGCATCAGGGCCGGGTGCGTGAAGATTCGCCGCGGCAGCGGAAGCCGCGGCGGCAGCGGGACGCCGCGGGCGGGGCGCGCCGAGTCCAGGGCTGCGCTGGTCGGTGGTGCGGGCGGCGTTTCGGTCAGCGGGGTGGTGGTCATCGCGTCACCTCCCGCTCGTGGTCGGCTACGAGCCGGCGGAGGGCGGTCTTGTCGATCTTTCCTCGGCTGGTCATGGGGAGTTCCGGCAGGGTGTGCACGGTCTCGGGTACGCAGTAGTACGGCAGCGCCTCGGAGACGGCCATCCGGGCGAGCTCGGGATCCACCTGGGTGGGTGCCACGAATGAGACGAGAGTGCGGTCGTCCAGTTTGATGGTCGCCGCCCGGGTGCACCCCGGTACCGCCTCCAGGATCGCCGACACCGAGTCCAACTCCACCCGAAAGCCGCGGACCTTTACCTGGTCGTCGGTCCGTCCGAAGTGTTCCAACTCGCCATCGGGGGTCCAGCGCCCCAGATCCCGGGTGCGGAACATCCGGCGGCCACCGCCGAGGAACGGGTCGAGGGCGTACCGCTCGGCGGTGAGCTGGGGGTTTCCGAGGTATCCCGCCGAGACGCAGTCACCCCCGGCCCACATCTCGCCGACCGTGCCGATCGGGCAGGGTCGAAGGTCGGCGTCGAGCACGTACACGGTGTTGTTGGGGGTTGGCCGGCCGATGGTCAGCCGCTCGGTGGTCGGGTGATGCCGGCTCATCGTGTTGACGATTGTGGTTTCGGTGGGGCCGCAGGAGTTGTAGAAGGAACAGACCGCGGACCAGGTGTCCGCGAGTGAGCGGGGGCAGGGCTCGCCGGCGACCGCCACGACCTTGACCCGGTGACACTGGAGTGGGTCGATCCGGCTGAGCACCGTGGGGGTCGCCACGATGACGTCCACGCGGGACATGGTCTCGGCGATGTCCCGGCCGCGGATGACGAGCGTGGCACCGTGGCTCAGCGCCCCCAGGATCTCCCAGGCGGCCATGTCGAAGGCGATGTTGAGAATCTGGCCGACCCGCCAACCCGGCTGGATGCCGAGGTCGCCGGGGGAGGTCAGCAGGATGTTGCAGATGTTGCGGTGGGTCACGACCACCCCGTTGGGTCGGCCGGTGCTGCCCGAGGTGAACAGCACGTAGCAGGGGTCGTCGGGCTGAACCGGTGTCGTCGGGGTGAAGCGACGGACGGAGCGTCCGGCGGGCTCCGCAGCGAGGCGGTCCAGGGCGATCACGACGTGGCCGTCGGGAACCGGAATGCGCTCGGCGGTGGCGGCGAGCGTCAGGATCACCCGGGTCTCGGCGGTCTGGATGACATGCTGCAACTGGGCCGCGGGCACGGAGTCGACGTGTTGCGGTACGTAGGCCGCGCCGGACTTCAAGGCCGCGATCAGGCCGACGACCATGGGGATCGACCGCCGGACGAAGAGCGCGACCCGGTCGCCGGGACGGACACCGGCGGCGGCGAGCCGGGCGGCCAACTGGTTGGCTCGCCGGTCCAGTTCGCGATAGGTGATGGTCTCGTCGCCGTGTTCGACGGCGACGGCGTCCGGAGTGACGGTGGCCCAGTACTCGAAGGCATGATGGATGTGGGAGTACGCGACGGATTCGGTGGGACCGTGACCGAAGCGTACGAATAGCTCGCGGTCGTGGGGCGGCAGTGTCGCCAGTGGTTCTGGCAGTTGGCGGGGCGGGGTGGGCGCGTTCGGGCGGCTGGTCGTTCGGGTCGAAGCGGTTGTTTCTCCGGTTGGGGCAGTCGAGATGCGCTGCATGGGTCCTACTTCCTGGCTTGGGTTCCAGACCGATGGCGACAGCGCGGGGTCGCCGCTTTCCAGAGAAGCGGACCAATCCTGAATGGTCAGCGTTCCTACCATTTACGTAAGTAAATGGTAAGGCATTGTGATATGTCTAGGAGGGTTTCCCACAAATATTGTCGGGTTTGTAAACGTAATCCCGGCAGTGCGGCGGTTGGCCGTCGATCATTCGAGTCCACGCAACCCGGATGATCTAGACGAGGCCGACCGCCGTTTCCATCAGCGACCCACCCGACGTGATTACACCCCCGTCGTCACTCCACGTCACATCGACGGTGCCCGGCGTGAACCGACTCGAACCCTATTGGGAGGTCCTCCGGACGCTACGCCGGAAGTAGCACCGCCGCGGTGTGGACCAGACCGTCAACGACGGCGAATCGGCCGGACACGGTGGCCGGTGGGGCGGGCACCGGGGCAGCGGCCACTCGCGCGGGGGCGATCCGGGCGGTGAACCGACCCGCCTCGGGATCCAGCGTCACCGTCGCGTCATGGAAGTCCAACCAGGTGCCGACGACCGGGTGCCAGACCTTGTAGACCGTCTCCTTCGCGCTGAACACCACGGTCGGCCAGGAGACGCCGCTGGGCAGCCGCGGAAACAGCGCCTCCTCCTCCGGCAGGCAGATCGCCGAGACCACCCCCGGGCTCAGCGGCCGGTGCTGCTCGGCGTCGAGGCCGACCGACCGGATCTCGTCGGCCCGGGCCACGGCGGCGGCGCAGTAGCCGCGGGTGTGGGTGATCGCCCCGACCACCCCGGCCGGCCAGACCGGCGCCCGGTTGGCGGCGGTGGGGACGGCGACCGGCGGCCGGCCGAGCACGGAGATGGCGCGGCGGGCGCAGACGCGACCGGCGGTGAATTCACGACGCCGGCTGGTCACAGCTCGATCGCCGAGGCCCGCTTGCTCCTCCGGCAACAGCACGCCCTCCCAGTCGGGCGGCTCCGCGACCACGACCGCGACGGCGGCAGGCAGCAGGTCACGCATCGACTACTCCGGTGCGGGTTCGCCGGCGGGAAGGTCCGCGCGGCGCAGCCAGCGTCTGCGTGAGGGCCATGGTTGCCCAAGGTAGCGCATTCGCGTTGCTGCTGCTGGAGCCCGAACCCCGAGCGGAAGCCCCGCCGCTGACTCGGGCGCGGTTGTTAGCGGCTCATTCGTCTCGACCGCAACTACGAATCGGCGTGGCGATCGTCGTAAATCTGACCCAACCCGGCCAGTTGTGCCATCGCTCTAAGCTGGTTAAGCTTCTACTGCGCGCTCCAATCGCCCGCTTCCCCCGTGGCAGGCGATCGGGGCGCGCTTTTCTTTGGCAGAGCCCACCCGTCTCGCATGCGGGCCCTTTCCGTTATTCCGGGCGCCGGCCCGACCGGAGCCGACCCGACCCAACGGGAGCCGACCCGACCCAACGGGAGCCGACCCGACCCAACCAGAGCCGGTCAGATCCATCGGCTGTCCAGCCACATCCGGTTGGACCAGCTGTCGTACGGAATCGGCTCACCCACGAAGATCGGATAGAAGTAGGCGAAGTTAAGCGCCACCAGCAGCACGAACCCTCCGGCGATGACGGCGCCGACGAGCCGTTGCCCCCCGTCGCCCGCTGCCGGTGTCTCCGGTGTGTACTCCGAAGCGGTCGCCGCTGGCGAGCCGATGATCACACCGAGTACGTAGGTCACGGCGAGCACCAGGAACGGGAGTGCCGGGGCGGTATAGAAGGAGAACATGGTGCGCCCGCTGTCCATCGCGTACCAGAACCAGGGCAGTAGCCCGGCCGCCACACAAAGCAGGATCGCCCCGGCCCGCCAGTCCCGTCGCGCGAGGCCCAGCCAGGCGAGTGCGGCCAGGGCGGGCAGGAAGGACCACCAGAGCAGCGGCGTGCCCAGCAGCAGCACCTCGGTGGCGCAGTTCGCCGCAGCACAAGGTCCCTCGCCCGACCAGTAGAACGCGACCGGCCGCGCCAGGAGGAGCCACTGCCAGGGCCAGGACTGGTACGTGTGCCCGTCGTCGAGCTGCCGGTGGAAGCCGTACGCCTGCCGGTGGTACTCGATCAGGTTCTGTAGCGCCCCGATGACGGGGGTGTCACTCAACGCGGCCTGCGGCCATCGCTGTGCGTCGGGCACCCGGTAGAACCCCTCGTCGCCCAGCAGCCACCCGGACCAGGTGGCGAGGTAGGTGACCACCATCAGTAGCCCGGCCAGCAGCAGCCAGGGTGTCTCGTCGAGCAGGGCGCGTCGCCACGGCCGGCGTACCCGGGCGGAGCGGCGGGCGCCGACCTCCCACAGGATCACCAGGAGCGCGAACACCGGGAGGAAGTACAGCGCACTCCACTTCACCGCGCAGGCGCAGCCGAACAGCACCCCGGCGGCCAGCCGCCACCACGGCCACCTCCGCCAGCCACCGGCGGGTCGGTCGGCGGCTGGCGGGTGGCCCGGGTTCAGCCCGGCGGTGAGGGTCTCCGCCCAGCGGCGACGCCGGGCGTCCCGGTCGAGAACCAGTGCGCCAAACGACGCCAGCACGAAGAAGAGCAGGAAGATGTCGAGCAGTGCGGTGCGGGACAGCACCAGGTGGAAGCCGTCCAGGGCCAGCAGTAGCCCGGCGGCGCAGCCGAGCACGGTGGAGCCGAACAGTCGGCGCGCGATTCGGACCAGCAGCAGCACCGAGAGGGTGCCGATCAGCGCCGCCGAGAATCGCCAGCCCACCTCGGGGACGGTGGTGATCAGGTGCCCGGCGGCGGCGACCCCCTGCTCGGTGTCGCGGTATCCGAAGGCCCACTCGCCGAGCCCGATGAGCCACTTGCCCAGGGGCGGGTGGACCACGTACGACGGGCCGTCGTCCTGGTAGTTCCACTCGACGCCCCGGTCGACCAGAGCCCAGCCCTCGCGGGCGTAGTAGACCTCGTCGAAGATCTTGCCGGGCGGGTTTCCGAGGTTGACGAAGCGCAGGACCGCCGCGATCGCGACGATCACCGCGGTGGCCAGCCAGGACCGCCGGTCGAGCCGGTTGTCAACGGTGGCCAGCCGGCGGCGGACGAGGTCGGGAAGGCCCTTGCCGGTGGGCAGGTTCCGGCCCGTCTGCTCGGGCTGTTCCGGCCCGGACTGGCCGGCGGGGTGCGCTGTTGACGCCTGGGTCACCCCGTGATCGTAGGCTGCGAAGGTGGGCCGGCGTGCCCACCGCCCTAAGCCGGACTTGTAACCGTCGATGAAGGAGCGTCCTTTCGTGGATGCGAAGTCCGATGTCGGGCGCTTGGTCCTGCTCGGCGCGCCGGTTCGGAAATCGGCCGACGACTCCGCCCGGCTCCGCGAGGTGCTCGCGACCGCTGACCTGGTGGCAGCCGAGGACACCCGCCGCCTGGCCCGGGAGCTCGAGGGTGACCGTTTCCGGGCGAATGGTCTCATATTTTGAGGGGAACGAGGAGCGCCGTACGCCGGAACTTGTCGAGGCGCTCCGCGCCGGCCGCAGCGTGGCCCTGATCACCGACGGCGGCATGCCCAGCGTCTCGGACCCGGGCTACCGGCTGGTCCGGGCGGCCGGTCGGGCCTGTTGGTTCGCGGCCCCGCGGCCGGGGTCACTAGGCTTGTTGGCCATGAGTCACGTTCTCGCGGCGGTTGCCTGGCCCTACGCCAACGGCCCGCGCCACATCGGCCACGTCTCCGGCTTCGGCGTTCCCTCCGACGTCTTCGCCCGGTACATGCGGATGGCCGGCCACGACGTGCTCATGGTCTCCGGCACCGACGAACACGGCACGCCGATCCAGGTGCAGGCCGACGCGGAGGGGGTCACCCCCCGTGAGCTGGCCGACCGCTACAACCGGGTGATCGTGACGGACCTGCACGGGCTCGGACTCTCCTACGACCTGTTCACCCGTACCACGACCGGCAACCACTACGCCGTGGTGCAGGAGCTGTTCGAGGGGATGTACCGCAACGGCTACATCGTGCCGAAGACCACCATGGGTGCCATCTCCCCGTCCACCGGTCGGACCCTGCCCGATCGCTACATCGAGGGCACCTGCCCGATCTGCGGCTACGAGAGCGCCCGTGGCGACCAGTGCGACAGCTGCGGCAACCAGCTTGACCCGATCGACCTGCGAAACCCGAAGTCGAAGATCAACGGGGAGACGCCGAAGTTCGTCGAGACCGAACACTTCTTCCTCGACCTGCCGGCGCTCGCCGACGTCCTGGGGCAGTGGCTGGACACGCGGGAGGGCTGGCGGCCGAACGTGCTGCGTTTCTCCAGGAACCTGCTGGACGACCTCCAGCCCCGGGCGATCACCCGGGACCTGGAGTGGGGCGTACCGGTCCCGCTCGACGGCTGGCGGGAGCGCGGCGACAAGCGCATCTACGTGTGGTTCGACGCGGTGATCGGCTACCTCTCCGCCTCGATCGAGTGGGCCCGCCGCTCCGGGGACCCACAGGCGTGGCGCCGGTGGTGGTCGGCGGACGGGCCGGGCAAGGACGCCCCCAGCCACTACTTCATGGGCAAGGACAACATCGTCTTCCACTCGGTGATCTGGCCGGCGCTGCTCGCCGGCTACTCCGGCGAAGGCTCCCACGACGGCCAGCCGGGCGAGTTGGGCCGGCTGAACCTGCCCACCGAGGTGGTCTCCAGCGAGTTCCTGACCATGGAGGGGCGGAAGTTCTCCTCGTCCCGGCGCGTGGTTATCTACGTCCGTGACTTCCTGGAGCGCTACGACGCCGACGCGTTGCGCTACTTCATCGCAGTGGCCGGCCCGGAGAGCAACGACACCGACTTCACCTGGGCGGAGTTCCTCCGGCGTAACAACGATGAGCTGGTCGCCGGTTGGGGCAACCTGGTCAACCGCTCCATCTCGATGGCCGCGAAGAACTTCGGCGCGATCCCCCCGGTCGACCCGGCCGGGCTCACCGAGGCCGACGAGGCGCTGCTCGCGGTGGCCCGGGTCGGCTTCGACACGGTCGGCGAGCTGATCGGCCGGCACCGGCAGAAGCAGGCGATCGGCGAGGCGATGAAGGTGGTGGCCGAGGCTAACCGCTACCTCTCCGAGCAGGCGCCGTGGAAGCTCAAGGGCGAGGCGGACCGGCCGCGGATGGGCACCGTCCTGCACGTCGCCCTGCAGGTGGTCAGCGACGCGAACACGCTGCTGACCCCCTTCCTGCCGCACTCCGCGCAGAAGATCCACCAGCTGCTCGGCGGCACCGGGGTGCACGCGCCGATGCCGGTGATCGAGGAGGTTGCGGACCTCGACGGCGGGTCGGACTACCCGGTGCTGACCGGCGACTACACGGTCGGTGCCCGGTGGGAGTCGGTGCCGTTGGAGGCGGGGCGGGCACTCGACCCGCCCAAGCCGGTGTTCCGCAAACTCGACCCGTCGATCGTGGACGAGGAGCTCGCCCGCCTGGCGGGTTGAGCGCTGGTGGCCGCGCCGCTCGTCGCAGCGGATCCACCGCTCGGCGCAGCGGCCCACCGACGGCACGTGATGGTGATCATGCGGTCGTAGTCTCGGCCGCCACACCCAATCACCCGCACCGGAGGTGGGCCGATGGCCACACCCGAACCCCAGACGCCGGCCGCCGCGAAGACCCGGGCGAAGGACAAGAGTCCCTGGAACTGGCTGCTCTTCGTGCCGGTCGTCGTGCCGTTGATCCCAGCGTTCTACAACACCGACTCACCCCGGGTTCTCGGCTTCCCACGGTTCTATTGGCTCCAGCTCGCGTACATTCTGCTCGGCGTCGCGGTCACCACGCTCGTGTACCAGCTCACGAAGAGGCGGGTTGACCGCTGATGTGGCGTGCGCACGTCACCGAGATCAGCATTTTCACCGCGCTCTTCCTGCTGGTGAGCGCCATGGGATTCGTCGCATCCCGCTGGCGCGCGCCGAAGGACATGGCCCACCTCGACGAGTGGGGGCTGGGCGGGCGCAACTTCGGCGGCTGGATCACCTGGTTCCTGATCGGCGGCGACCTGTACACCGCGTACACCTTCGTGGCCGTGCCGGCACTGGTGTTCGGTGCCGGTGCGATGGGCTTCTTCGCGGTGCCGTACACCGTCGTCATCTACCCGATGGTCTTCCTGGTGCTCTGTCGACTCTGGTCGGTGTCGCACCGGCACGGTTTTGTCACTCCGGCGGACTTCGTCCGCAGCCGGTTCGACTCGCCGGTCCTGGCACTACTTGTGGCGATCACCGGGATCGTGGCCACGATGCCGTACATCGCGTTGCAGCTCGTCGGGATCGAAGCGGTGCTCAAGACCATGGGCGTGACCGGGGAGAGCAGCCTGGCCCGGCACCTGCCCATCATCATCGCGTTCGCGATCCTGGCGGCGTACACGTACCAGTCCGGGCTTCGTGCGCCGGCGCTGATCGCCTTCGTCAAGGACACCCTGATCTACGTGGTGATCCTGGCGGCGGTGCTGTACCTGCCGTACAAGCTGGGGGGCTGGGGAGAGATCTTCGACGCTGCCGACGCGAAGTTCGCGGCATCACCGAATCCCAACGACGGGATTCTGCTCAGTGCCAACAACCAGGTCCAGTACGTCACCCTGGCCTTCGGCTCGGCGCTGGCCCTCTTCCTGTACCCGCACAGCATCACCGGTGTGCTGGCCAGCCGGAACCGGGACGTCATCAAGCGGAACATGTCGGCGCTGCCCGCCTACAGTGTGCTGCTGGGGCTCATCGCGCTGCTCGGCTTCATGGCGATCGCGGCCGACGTGCAGCCGCTGCCCGGGGCGACCGCGGGCACGGTGGACAACAACACCATTGTTCCGGTGCTCTTCGACCAGCAGTTCCCGAGCTGGTTCACCGGCGTCGCGTACGCGGCCATCGGCATCGGGGCGCTGGTGCCGGCGGCGATCATGTCGATCGCGGCAGCGAATCTGTTCACCCGCAACATCTACAAGGAGTATCTGCGGCGGGACGCCACTCCGGCGCAGGAGGCGAAGGCGTCCAAGCTCACTTCGTTGGTGGTGAAGGTCGGCGCGGTAGCCTGCATCGTCTTCCTCGACCCGCAGTTCTCCATCGATCTTCAGCTGATCGGCGGCGTGATCATCCTGCAGACGCTGCCGGCGGTGGCCCTCGGCCTCTACACCCGCTGGTTCCACCGCGGTGCGCTGATCGCCGGTTGGGCCGCCGGCATGTCCCTGGGAATGTGGATGCTCTACCAGGTGTCCAGCCCGACCCGGAGGCACTTCGGCGGCTCCGCGTTTCCCCTGGAGAAGTTCGGCTTCGACACGACGATGACCATCTACGCCGGGTTCGTGGCCGTGTTGGCCAATCTGTTGGTCGCGGCAGCGCTGACGCTGGTGCTGCGGACCGCGAAGGTGGCCGACGGGGGCGACCGGACCAGCCCGGACGACTACTTCGCCGACGAGGGGGACCCGCGGGTGAGCCAGGGCGAGCGCCGGGGCGTCGACGCGGCCCCGGAATCGGTGGCGGGCGCGAACGCCGGGTAGCCGATGGTCCGGGTGAACACCGGGTAGCGGGCGGCTGCCGGTACTGGTGTGTGATGCTTGCGCCGATGACCGAGCAGACCGAAACCCGTAAGCAGCGCGCGGCCCGCCGGGCTGGGGAGTTCCCGGCCGCGCCCGCGCCGCTGCCCCGACCGGTGCCCGACAGCCACACCCACCTCGACATCACGATCAGTGAGGCCGGGGTCCCGCCGCGCCGGCAAGCAGCGGTGTCGGCCGCCGCCCCGGGGGCCGACACCAACCCGGCGGTCGACCCGGTCCGCGCCGCGGTCGAGGCGGCCGCGGAGGTCGGGGTGGACCGGTTGGTGCAGGTGGGGGTGGACGTCGACTCGTCCCGGTGGGGGGCGGAGTTGGCCCAGCGCCATCCGGCGGTCGTCGCCACCGTCGCGCTGCACCCCAACGAGGCCCCCCGGTTGGCGGAGCTGGACGAGGCGCTGCGGGTCGTCGAGTCGCTGGCCGGCCAGGACCGGGTACGGGGCGTCGGCGAGACCGGGATGGACTTCTTCCGCACCGGCGAGGACGGGCGGGCCGCGCAGGAGGCCAGCTTCCGGGCGCACATCGACATCGCCAAGCGCTACGGCCGGACCCTGGTGGTCCACGACCGCGACGCGCACGCCGACGTGTTGCGGATCCTGGACGACGCGGGTGCCCCGGAGACGGTGGTGATGCACTGCTTCTCCGGTGACGCCGAGTTCGCCCGCGCGTGCGTGCGCCGCGGCTACCTACTCAGCTTCGCCGGCACCGTCACCTTCAACAGTGCCGCGGCGCTGCGGGAGGCCGCCGCGGTGACCCCGCTGGATCACCTCCTCGTGGAGACGGACGCGCCCTATCTCACTCCGGTGCCGCACCGGGGCCGGCCCAACGCGTCGTACCTGATCCCGCTTACCGTCCGCGCGCTCGCCGCCGCCACCGGCAGCGACCTGGACGAGCTCTGCGCGGCCCTCTCCCGTACCGGCGAGCGGGCCTTCGGCCCCTGGTGACGGTGGCGCTGACGGGATTTCGCCGGGAGGTGGCGGGCCCCTGCCCGGGGCGCCCCGGCGTCCACCTACGCTAGCGGGCGTGACCGGTCTCCTCGGCCCGGCGGAGATCCGGGACCTCGCCGCCCGCCTCGGCGTCGCTCCCACCAAGCGGCTCGGCCAGAACTTCGTCCATGACCCCAACACGGTGCGGCGGATCGTCACCACCGCCGGCCTGACCGCCGAGGACGTGGTGTTGGAGGTCGGGCCGGGACTCGGCTCACTCACCCTCGCGCTGCTGCCGGTCGCCGCGCACGTGCACGCCGTCGAGATCGACCCGGTCCTCGCCGCCGCCCTGCCGGAGACCGCCGCCCGGCACGCCGGTCCCGCCGCCGGCCGGCTCGCCGTGCACCGCGCCGACGCGCTTCGGGTCACCGCCGGTCAGCTCGCCGACCCCGCGCCGACCGCGCTGGTCGCCAACCTGCCGTACAACGTCGCCGTGCCGGTGGTGCTGCACCTGCTCGCCGAGTTGCCGACGCTGCGGCACGGCCTGGTCATGGTGCAGAAGGAGGTCGCCGATCGGCTCGTCGCCGGTCCCGGTTCCCGGGTGTACGGCGTACCGTCGGTCAAACTCGCCTGGTACGCCCACGTCCACGCGGCGGGGAAGGTGCCGCCGAACGTGTTCTGGCCGGTGCCGAACGTCGACTCCGGGCTGGTCGCCTTCACCCGTCGGGAACCGCCGGGCGTGGGCGGTTCCCGGGAGCGGGTCTTCGCGGTGGTGGACGCCGCGTTCGCCCAGCGTCGCAAAACCCTGCGCGCGGCCCTGGCCGGCTGGGCCGGCGGTGCGGACCGGGCGGCAGCGGTGCTCACCGCCGCGGGAGTGGATCCCGGCGCCCGCGGGGAGGCGCTCCCGGTCGAGCAGTTTGCCGCGATCGCCGCGTCGGCCCCGGCCGCCACTGCCACCGGGCAGTAGGCTGACGCCGTGCCCGTCAAGGAAGTTGGTAGAGCCACGCCGTTGTCCCCGCCCGTCGCGCCGGGGACGGTGGGCCGGGACTCGGTCTGGGACGCCATCCCGTGACCGAGGCATGGCGACCGGAGGATGACGAACCGCGAGGTGCCAGCGGGCCGGTCCGGGTACGAGTCCCCGCCAAGATCAATTTGCATCTGGGGGTGGGCCCGCTACGCCGGGACGGCTATCACGAGCTCAACACCGTCTACCACGCGATCTCTGTGCACGACGAGTTGACCGCCCGCCGGGGCGACACCCTCAGCCTGACGATGGCGGGCGAGGGGACCGGCGAACTGGCGCTGGACGAGTCGAACCTGGTCATTCGCGCCGCCCGCGTCCTCGCCAGCTCCGTCGGGGTGCCGCCGCACGCCCGGCTGCACCTGCGTAAGCAGATTCCCCTGGCCGGTGGGCTCGCCGGGGGCAGCGCCGATGCCGCCGCCGCGCTGGTCGCCTGCGACGCGCTGTGGGGGACCGGGCTGTCGCGGGACGAGTTGGCGGAGATCGCCGCCGGCCTCGGTTCCGACGTCCCGTTCCTGATCCACGGGGGCACCGCGCTCGGCACCGGCCGGGGTGAGGCGGTCAGCCCGGTACTGGCCCGGCCGACCGTCTGGCACTGGGTCGTCGCGGTCGCCGACGGCGGCCTCTCCACGCCGGTCGCGTACCGGGAACTCGATCGGCTCCGCGAGTCCGGGGCCGCCGGCCCCCCACTCGGCAGCACCGACACCCTCCTCGCCGCCCTCCGGCAGTCTGACCCCCGGGTGCTCGCCGCGGCCCTCGGCAACGATCTCCAGGACGCCGCACTCGCCCTGCGGCCGTCCCTGGCCGCCACCCTGAAGGCGGGCGAGGCGGCGGGAGCGCTCGCGGGTATCGTCTCCGGCTCCGGGCCGACCTGCGTCTTCCTCGCCACCGGAGCGGCCGACGCGGAGCGCATCGCCGCCGAACTGGGCGCCCTCGACGTGTGCCGACAGGCGCGCACCGCACACGGCCCAGTCGCCGGGGCCCGGATCGGCTGACCGTCCCCGGCGCCGGCCGTCCGCCGCCCGCGTACCCTTGCTTCGGGCGTCCTTGGTTGCCGATCCGGTGCCGGGCGCCCTGACCATGGAAGGGGTGTAGTGGCCAACATCGTCAACCTGGACCGGGTGTCCAAGGGCTACGGCGCTGCCGGGCCGCTGCTCACCGATGTCTCGCTCGGTCTCGACGACGCCGACCGGATCGGTGTGGTGGGGCTCAACGGCACCGGCAAGTCCACCCTGCTGCGCCTGCTCACTCGGCAGGAGGAGCCGGACGACGGCCGGGTGACCCACCGGCGCGACCTGCGCGTCGCCGGGTTGCCGCAGACCCTGCAGCTCGCCCCCGACGCGACCGTCCGAGACGTGGTCCTGGGCACCGCGTGGCTGGCCGAGGGGATGGGCGCCGAGCACGAGTGGGCCGGCGACGCCGGTGTCCGGGCGGTCCTCGACGGCCTCGGGATGCCGCACCTCGGCCTCGACGCCCCGGTCGGTCCGATGTCCGGCGGCGAGCGCCGCCGGGTCGCCCTGGCCGCGCTGCTGGTCCGCGAGGCCGACCTGCTGATCCTCGACGAGCCCACCAACCATCTTGATGTCGGCGGCATCGACTGGCTGGCCCGGCACCTGCTCGCCCGGCGAGGTGCGCTCGTCGTGGTCACCCACGACCGGTGGTTCCTCGACGCCGTCTGCACCACCACCTGGGAGGTCGCCGACCAGACCGTCCGGGCGTACGAGGGTGGGTTCGCCGCCTGGACCCTCGCCCGGGCCGAACGGGAGCGGGTCGCCGCCGCCACCGAGGCGCGCCGCCAGAATCTGCTCCGCAAGGAGATCGCCTGGCTGCGGCGCGGCGCGCCGGCCCGTACCGCCAAGCCGAAGTTCCGCATCGACGCGGCGAACGCGCTGATCGCCGACGTTCCGCCGCCGCGGGACAGCATGTCGCTGCAGAGGCTCGCCACCGCCCGGCTCGGCAAGCAGGTGTACGACCTGGAGCACGTCCGGTTGGACGCGGGGCCGAAGGAGATCCTGCGCGACCTCACCTGGCAGGTCGGTCCCGGCGACCGGATCGCGGTCCTCGGCCGCAACGGTGCAGGTAAGACCACCCTGTTGCGGATGCTCGCCGGCGTTACCCGACCGGATCACGGCCGCTTCGTGGCCGGTTCCACGGTGCGTCCCGCGTTCCTCTCCCAGGAACTCGCCGAACTCCCCGGCGACCTGCGCGTCCTTGAGGCGGTCGAGGAGATCGCCCGCCGGGTCCGGCTGGGTGACCGGGAGATCTCCGCCGCCCAGCTCGCCGAGGTGTTCGGCTTCGACGACCGCCGGCTCTGGACCCCGGTGGCTGATCTCTCCGGTGGCGAGCGGCGGCGGCTGCAGCTGCTACGCCTGCTCGCCGGGGAGCCGAACGTGCTCCTGCTGGACGAGCCCACCAACGACCTGGACACCGACACCCTCGCCGCGCTCGAGGATCTGCTCGACTCCTGGCCTGGCGTGATCATCGTGGCCAGCCACGACCGGTACCTGGTGGAACGGGTCGCCGACACCGTGTACGGCATGTTCGGCGACGGCCAGTTGGTGCACCTGCCCGGCGGGGTTGACGAGTACCTGGCCCGGGCCACCGACGGCGCCCGTCCGGCACCGGCGACGGGTGCGGGGCCGGCGCCGGCGAAGGCGAGCGGGATGTCTGCCGCGCAGGTCCGCCAGGCCCGTAAGGAACTGGCCCGGCTGGAGCGGCAGGTGGGCCGGTTGGAGCAGCGGGAGGCGGAGCTGCTCGACCAGCTGGCCGCGAACGCGACCGACTACGCCCGGGTGGCGGAGCTGGACGCCCAGCTCAAGGAGGTCCGGGGCGAGCGGGAGCAGGTCGAACAGGCATGGCTGACGCTGGCCGACGAGATCCCGGCCGGCTGACCGCCCGCTGCGCCGCGGCGCAGTCGCCCCGGGACCGTGTGCGGCGTCACACCGGCCGGTACGGGACAATCGGCGCCGACCCTCACCGTAACGTCGTTGGAGACTCAGCCATGGCGCACACCCCCGTGAACCATCCCGCACGGCCGATCTACCGGGCGATCGGCGGGCTGACCGGCCTGTACCTGGTCGCTTTCGGCGTGCTCGGCCTCATCGCGACCGCTGGCGACGAGCTTTGGGCCCAGGGCGACACCGCGGTACTCGGTCAGGGCACGAACCTTGGCCTCTCGTTGCTCAGCGTGCTGCTTGGTGGCGCCGTGCTGGCCGGCACGGCGATCGGCCGCAACGTCGACGTGTTGATCAACCAGGGGCTGGGGTACGCGGGGATCGTGCTCAGCCTCGGCGGCCTCGCCCTCCTCCGGACCGGGGCGAACTTCTTCAACTTCAGCATCGCCACCGTCCTGGTGCTGATGGTGGTCGGCCTGGTCCTGCTCATGGTCGGGATGTACGGCAAGGTGGGCACCGACGCGGAGCAGGAGGCCTGGCAGAAGGCGCGGCTGGTGCTCTGACCGCTGCTCCGGGGCGCTTGCGGCTATCCCGGCCGATTCGCCGTACGCGCGGCCTCGGCCCGGGTGACAATGGCCCCTGGCTGTCGTCGAGCGTCGGAGGCGTCATGGCGCACATCCCGCTGAACCATCCGGCGCGGCCGATCTACCGGGTCCTCGCCGGGCTGATCGGTCTCTACATCCTGGTTTTCGGTGTCTGGGGCACCGCGCAGACGCTGGGTGACCCGCTCTTCGACCGGGACGGAGAATGGGTGCTCGGCCTCCGCACCAATCTCGCGTTCGCGCTGGCCTCGGTGGTCTTCGGCACCTTCCTCCTGGTGGGGGCGTCGCGGCGGGGCAATCTCGGCCACTACATGAACCTGATCGCCGGGGTCGTCTTTCTGGTGACCAGCGTCCTGATGATGTCGGTGCTGCGGACTTCGGCCAATGTCCTCAGCTTCTCGATGTCGACCGTGATCGTGTCGATGCTCTTCGGGCTGATCCTGCTCGGCACCGGCCTCTACGACAAGGTCGGGCCGGTGGAGCATGCCGAGGCGGAGTAGTCGGCGCCGGCCGACCGGCCGGAACCGGTCGATGACTCAGCGGCTCCGGACGGTGATCAGGCCGGGCTTCGGCTCGAGGTGGGACAGGCCGTTCCAGGCCAGGTTCACCAGGTGCGCCGCCACCGTCTCCTTGCCCGGCCGGCGTACCTCCAGCCACCAGCGGCCGGTCAGCGCCACCATTCCCACCAGGGCCTGGGCGTAGAGTTCGGCCAGTTTCGGGTCGTACCCGCGGCTGGAGAACTCGGCGCCGAGAATGTGCTCCACCTGGTGCGCGACGTCGTTCATGACGCTGCTGAAATTGCCTGTTGAGGACATCAGGGGTGACTCCCGGACCAACACCCGGAACCCGCTGTTCTCCTCCTCGATGTACGTGAGCAGGGTCAGCGCGGCCTGTTCGAGCAGCGCCCGTGGGTGGCCGGCGGTCAGGGCGGTGGTGATCCGGTCGAGCAGGCTGCGGACCTCCCGGTCCACCACCACCGCGTACAGCCCCTCCTTGCCGCCGAAGTGCTCGTACACCACCGGTTTGGAGACCTTCGCCCGAGCCGCCACCTCCTCGATCGAGGTGGCGTCGAAGCCGCGTTCGGCGAAGAGCTGGCGCGCGGTCGCGATGAGTTGTTCGCGCCGCTGCGCCGCCGACATACGTACCCGTGCGGTCTTGCCGGCTGCTGCGGCTCCCCGTCGCCGACCGGGGGTGTGGTCGCTGCCCAGGCCATCCATCATGTCGTCACCTCATCGGCGCTCGGTGCCGTCCGGTCGTGGGGTCGAGTCGGTTACCGGCAATCCGGTCCTGGGTCGAGCCCGTCACCGGTCATCCTGTCAGGTCGGCTCGGGCGCGGCGCTCGGCGGCAGTCGGGACCGGTGCCGCGGCGCGGCCCACCGTGCCGCGCGCCGACCCCACCACCCGGTTGGCCCCAAGTTGGCGGGGACTATCGTGGTTGTCGGTAATTCGGCCGGCGGGCGGGCGCTGTCCGCGCGGATCGCAGGTATGATCACCGAGCTGTTCCGGATCGTGGGTCTGTTACGACTACGCGTTCGGACGACATGGCGATGGGGTGTGGGGTAACGGCAACCCGCAGGCCTTTGGAGCCTTGAGCTCCTGGTTCGAATCCAGGCACCCCAGCTCCTGCCACCGGTCAGCTTTGTGAAGGCCCCGCCCGATCCAGGGCTGATGTCTGGTTAGCATGACCGCGAGACTGTCGCCGCACCGACGGGAGCCCTTCCGTGTCCCAGCAGCCCTCTCCCCGTACCGTCGTGGTGCTCGCCGCCGGCGCGGGTAAGCGAATGAAGTCCGGGCTCCCGAAGGTGCTGCACCCACTGCTTGGCCGTACGCTCGTCGGCCACGTGCTCAGCGCCGCCGCACCGCTCGCCGCCGACCGCACGGTGGTGGTGGTCGGCCACGGCGCCGACCAGGTCCGGGCCCAGCTGGCGGAGATCGCCCCGCAGGCCACCCCGGTGCTCCAGGCCGAACAGCTCGGCACCGGGCACGCGGTGCGGGTCGCGTTGGCCGCCGTACCGGAGAGCAGCGGCACCGTGGTGGTTCTCAACGGGGACGTGCCGCTGCTGCGGCCGGAGACCCTCGGCGGGTTGGTCGAGGCGCACGAGCGGGCGGGTGCCGCGGCGACGGTACTGGCCGCGGAGGTACCCGACCCGACCGGGCTCGGCCGGATCGTGCGGGACGCCGACGGCCAGCTCCAGCAGATCGTGGAGCAGCGCGACACGACTCCGGACCAGCGGGCGATTCGGGAGATCAACGCCGGCATCTACGCGTTCGACGCGGCCCTGCTGCGGGACGCGCTCGGCAAGCTGTCGACCGAAAACGCGCAGGGCGAGGAGTACCTGACCGACGTCTTCGGCCTGCTGCGGTCGGCGGACGAGCCGGTCGCGGTACACGTGGCGCCGGACCACATCGAGACGCTGGGCTGCAACGACCGGGTGGAGTTGGCCGGGCTGCGGCGACTGCTGCGGGACCGGGTCAACGAGGCCTGGATGCGTGGCGGGGTCAGCCTGCTCGACCCGGCGACCACCTGGATCGACGTGACCGTGGCGTTGGACCGGGACGCGGTGGTCGACCAGAACACCCAGCTCCGGGGCGCCACCGTGGTCGGTGCCGGTGCGCAGGTCGGCCCGGATGTCACGTTGGTGGACACCCTGGTCGGGCCCGGCGCCACCGTGGTCCGCAGCCACGCGGTCGGCGCGGAGGTCGGCCCGGCGGCCAGCGTCGGCCCGTACGCGTATCTGCGGCCGGCGGCGCGGCTGGCGGAGCAGGCGAAGGTGGGCACCTTCGTCGAGGTGAAGAACTCCGAGGTCGGCGTGGGGTCGAAGGTCCCGCACCTGACCTACGTCGGGGACGCCACGATCGGCGAGCAGAGCAATATCGGCGCGGCGACCGTGTTCGTCAACTACGACGGGGTACGCAAGTACCGCACCGTCATCGGTGACCACGCCCGCACCGGCGCGGACAACATGTTCGTGGCGCCGGTCGAGGTCGGCGACGGGGCGTACACGGCGGCTGGTTCCGTGATCGACCAGGACGTGCCGGCCGGGGCGATGGCGGTGGCCCGGTCGCGGCAGCGCAACATCGAGGGCTGGGTGCTGAAGCGGCGGGCCGGCACGGCCGCCGCGACGGCTGCCGAGCGTGCGGGGCAGGCCGGTGTCGCGGGGGTGTCTTCCGGGGCGACGGCAAGTGAAGGTGAGGCAATGCACGCGGGGGCCGAGCCGGCGGGTGGGGCGCACGGCACCGGGGATACTGCAACCGACTAGCCCCGGCCCACCACCCGCGCCGGGCACCACCAACCAACAGGAGCAGACGGGCCATGGGCAGCATCGTCGCCGAAAACCGCAAGAGCCTGATGCTCTTCTCCGGGCGTGGCTTTCCGGAGTTAGCCAAGGAGATCGGCGAGGTGCTCGGGGTCGCCCCGACACCGGCCGACGCCTACGATTTCGCCAACGGTGAGATCTTTGTCCGCTACAAGGACTCGGTGCGCGGTTCGGACGCCTTCGTGGTGCAGTCCGTCACGCACGGGGTCAACACCTGGGTCATGGAGACCCTGATCATGATCGACGCGTTGAAGCGTGGGTCGGCCAAGCGGATCACCGTGGTCCTACCCTTCTACCCGTACTCGCGGCAGGACAAGAAGCACCGGGGTCGGGAGCCGATCTCGGGTCGGCTGATCGCGGACCTGTTGAAGACCGCCGGCGCGAACCGGATTCTCACCGTGGATCTGCACACCGCCCAGATCCAGGGCTTCTTCGACGGCCCGGTGGACCACCTCTTCGCGATGGACGTGCTCGCCGAGGAGGTGGAGCGTCG
Source organism: Salinispora goodfellowii (assembly GCF_059570675.1). Lineage (NCBI taxonomy): Bacteria > Bacillati > Actinomycetota > Actinomycetes > Micromonosporales > Micromonosporaceae > Salinispora > Salinispora goodfellowii. The sequence goes on from NZ_JCANTD010000002.1 coordinate 214,545, forward strand.
GTACGCGGGGCGTCCGATGACGGTGGTCGCCCCGGATTCGGGTCGGGTCCGGGTCGCCGAGCGGTGGACCGACCGGCTGGGCGGCTGCCCGCTGGCGTTCATCCACAAGACCCGGGATCCGTCCAAGCCGAACCAGGTGGTGGCGAACCGGGTGGTCGGTGAGGTTGAGGGCCGGGTCTGCCTGATCGTTGACGACATGATCGACACGGGTGGCACGATCACCAGGGCGGCGGAGATCCTCAAGGAGTTGGGTGCGGCCGAGATCGTCGTCGCCTCCACCCACGCGCTCTTCTCGGACCCGGCGATCGAGCGGCTGAAGAACAGCCCGATCAGCGAGGTGCTGGTGACGAACACGTTGCCGCTGCCGCCGGAGAAGCAGCTCGACAAGATCACCGTGCTGTCGATCGCACCGCTGCTGGCCCGGGCGATCCGGGAGGTCTTCGACGATGGTTCGGTGACCACCCTCTTCGGTGGCCTGAGCTGAGCTACCCCAGCGGCCCCGGTCCGGCGGCGGTCACCGCCGCCGGACCGGGGTTTCGTCGGTGCGGCTCCGGCCGGAGCGGTTGATTCCGGGGGTGCCGCCGGAGTGGGTGGATTATCTTCGGGTAGACTGGTGCGGTTGCCACGGCGAGGGTGCCCTGCGGGCCGCTGATCAGGACCGCACGGAGGCGCCGTCATCGACGCGGCGCTCCTAGGCGGTCGGTCATGACGCAGGAGCCCCAGCGAGCCCCTCGCCCGGCACCGAGACGACCATCGCCGCAGCGAAGCATCAGGAGTTTCCCCGTGTCCGAGGTAAAGATCAGCGCCGAGCCCCGTACCGAGTTCGGCAAGGGGGGTGCCCGTCGTACCCGCCGGGCCGGCAAGGTGCCTGCCGTGCTGTACGGCCACGGCGAGAAGCCCAAGCACATCGCGCTGCCGGCCCGGGAGTTCGCCGCGGCGATCCGGCGCGGTGGCGCCAACCAGCTCTTCACGATCGACGTCAGCGACGGCACGCAGGTGCTGGCGTTGCCGAAGGCGATCCAGCGGGATCCGATCAAGGACACCTTCGAGCACGTGGACCTGCTGCTGGTCCGCCGCGGCGAGCAGGTCACGGTCGAGGTCCCGGTGCAGTTGGTCGGGGAGGCCGCGAAGGGCACGCTGATCGTGCACGACCACGACAGCCTCTCGGTGACCGCTGACGCCACCAAGGTGCCGGACCACCTCGATGCCACCATTGAGGGCCTGGGGGCGGGCACGCAGGTCGCCGCCGGCGACGTCCAGCTGCCGGCCGGAGTCGAGCTGGCCACCGACCCGGAGCTGCCGGTCGCCGCGGTGACCGCCGCCCCGACCGAGGAGCAGCTTGAGGCCACGCTGCCGGAGGTGGAGGAGGCCGCTGCCGAGGCCGAGGCCGAGGTCGGCGAGGTCACCGAGGGATCGGAGGGCGCCGAGGCCGGGGCTCCGGTCGCCGAGCAGGAGGCGGTTGCCGAGGCGAAGGCCGAGGCCTGATCGTTCGCTGCGCAGATACCAGGCGTCCCCGCTCGTCGGGGGCGCCTGTTGCGTATCGGTGGGTGGCACGGGTACGAGCGGAAGGGGCAGACGGTGGCGGAGGAGACAGGGCCGTGGCTGGTCGTCGGTCTGGGTAACCCCGGACGGCAGTACGCCGGGAACCGGCACAACGTCGGCTTCCTCGTGGCCGACCTGCTGGCGGGGCGGCTGGGGGCCCGGTTCAGTCGACACAAGCGGGCGATGGCGGAGGTCGCCGAGGGGCGGTTGGGTCTCGGCGGGCCGCGGCTGGTGCTGGTGAAGCCGCTGACCTACATGAACCTCTCCGGGGCGGCGGCGGCGGGCCTGGCGCAGTTCTACAAGGTGCCGCCGGCGCGGGTGGTGGCCATCCATGACGAGCTGGATATCCCCTACGGCCAGGTTCGGGTGAAGTGCGGTGGCGGCGAGGGCGGCCACAACGGTCTGCGGTCGATGACGAAGTCCCTGGGGACGAAGGAGTACGCCCGGGTGCGGTTCGGAGTCGGCCGGCCGCCGGCGCGGCGGGACCCGGCGGATTTCGTACTGTCGGATTTCGGTACCGTCGAGCGTAAGGAGCTGGACTTCCTGGTGGACCGGGCGGCAGATGTCGTGGAGTCGGTTGTCCAACGCGGGGTGGAACCGACCCAGAATCTCTACCACGGTGCCTGACGGCCGGATCGGCGAAGGTCTCCGCTCCTATCGACGGCTGGCGCGGCGACGGGAGTACGGGAGATGAGCAGTCCTCCGATGATCGATGGGGCGTTCGCCCGTTGGTTGGCGGTCCGGGCCGGGCAGGCGCTGGTCAGCCTGCGCGACGAGGTGGGCTTCGGAGATCCGGGTGCCCTGCGGGCCGCCGGGGACAAGGTCTCGCACGACCTGCTCCGGACCGAACTGGCGACGTGGCGCCCGCAGGACGCGGTCCTGTCCGAGGAGGACGAGGGTTCCCGGCTGGCCTGGGCGGCGGAGGCGGGCGCTTCGACGGCACCGCGGCTGGGCAGCGACCGAGTGTGGATCATCGACCCGTTGGACGGGACCCGGGAGTTCGCCGAGGCGGGCCGGGCGGACTGGGCGGTGCATGTGGCGCTCTGGGCGCGGAACGCCCCGACGCCGCACGGACTGGTGGCGGGTGCGGTCGGGTTGCCGGCCCAGGATCGGGTGTTGGGAACGGACTACCCACCGGGCTACCCGCAGATGCCGGCGGTGACCACTGCGGGCGAGCCGACGATCCGGTTGGCCGCCAGTCGCAGCCGCCCTCCGGTCTTCCTCACCGACCTGGCTGCCGAGGTGGGTGCCGAGCTGGTGCCGATGGGTTCGGCCGGTGCGAAGATCGCGGCGGTGATCACCGGTGAGGTGGACGCGTACATCCATGCGGGCGGGCAGTATGAGTGGGATTCGGCAGCACCGGTGGCGGTGGCGACCGCCACCGGGCTGCATGCCTCCCGCATCGACGGCTCCGCGCTGACCTACAACGAAGCCAACCCACGCCTGCCGGACCTGTTGGTCTGTCGTAAGGATCTCGCCGGCCGACTGCTTGCGGCGTTACGGCGCCATTGCGGGTAGCCTGAGCGCTACTTCTGGCAAAGCCGACCGGAGAGGTCTGGAAATGAGTGCGGGAATCGAGCCGGCGTCATGACCACGAGGGCTGCATACCAGGTGTCCCACCTCGACGCGCTGGAGGCGGAGAGCATCTTCGTGCTGCGTGAGGTGGTCGCGGAGATGGAACGACCGGTGCTGCTCTTCTCCGGCGGCAAAGACTCGATCGTCATGCTCTGGCTGGCGCAGAAGGCGTTCGCCCCGGCGAACATTCCGTTCCCGGTGCTGCATGTCGACACCGGGCACAACTTCCCCGAGGTGCTGGCGTACCGGGACCAGCGGGTCGCCGAGCTGGGCCTGCAACTGCTGGTGGCGAGCGTACCCGAGGCCTTGGCCAGCGGGCTGGTACGGGAGAGCGCGGACGGCATGCGCAACCGGATCCAGACCCCGGTGCTCCTGGCCGCCGTCGAGCAGCACCGCTTCGACGCGCTCTTCGGTGGCGCCCGCCGGGATGAGGAGAAGGCGCGGGCCAAGGAGCGGGTGTTCAGCTTCCGGGACGAGTTCGGCCAGTGGGATCCGAAGAACCAGCGTCCGGAGCTCTGGTCGCTCTACAACGGTCGGCACCAGCCGGGTGAGTCGATCCGGGCGTTTCCGCTGTCCAACTGGACCGAGCTGGATGTCTGGCACTACATCGCCCGAGAGCAGATCGAGGCGCCCTCGATCTACTACGCGCACGAGCGCGAGGTGATCGAGCGCGACGGGATGCTGTACGCGGTGAACGAGTTCATCCGCCCCCGCGCCGGTGAGGAGCGGTTCAAGGCCCGGGTGCGCTACCGGACGGTGGGCGACGCCTCCTGCACGGCGGCGGTCCGCTCGGATGCCGACACGGTGGCGAAGGTCATCGAGGAGGTGGCCGCCACCCGGATCACCGAGCGGGGCGCGACCCGCGGTGACGACCGGGTCAGCGAGGCCGCGATGGAGGATCGCAAGCGGGAGGGCTACTTCTGATGACCACCGAGACGACCGCCGCGGTCGGTGCCGAAGCGGCGTCCGCCCGCCCGATGGACCTGCTGCGGTTCGCCACCGCGGGCAGCGTGGATGACGGCAAGTCGACCCTGATCGGCCGCCTGCTCTACGACACCCGATCCCTCTTCACCGATCAGCTCGCCGCGGTGGAGGCGGTCAGCGCGGCCCGCGGCGACGAGTACACCAATCTCGCGCTGCTCACCGACGGCCTGCGGGCCGAGCGGGAGCAGGGCATCACGATCGACGTGGCGTACCGATACTTCGCCACCCCCCGGCGGAAGTTCATCATCGCCGACACCCCGGGGCACATCCAGTACACCCGGAACATGGTCACCGGTGCCTCCACCGCCGACCTTGCGCTGATCCTGGTTGACGCCCGGAAGGGCCTGGTGGAGCAGTCCCGTCGGCACGCCTTCCTCTGCTCCCTGCTGCGGGTGCCGCACCTGGTCCTCTGTGTCAACAAGATGGACCTGGTGGACTGGTCGCGCGAGGTCTACGAGAAGATCGCCGACGAGTTCACCGCGTTCGCGGCGAAGCTCGACGCGCCGGACCTGACGGTGGTGCCGGTCTCCGCGCTGCACGGCGACAACATCGTCACCCGGTCGGAGAAGATGCCCTGGTACGAGGGGCCGTCCCTGCTGCACCACCTGGAACGGGTGCACATCGCCAGCGATCGGAACCTGGTCGACGTGCGCTTCCCGGTGCAGTACGTGATCCGCCCGCAGTCCACGACCGTCACCGACTACCGCGGGTACGCGGGCCAGGTCGCCTCCGGTGTACTCAAGCCCGAGGACGAGGTGATGGTGCTGCCGAGCGGCTTCACCAGCCGGATCGCCGCGGTGGAGACCGCCGACGGGCCAGTACCGGAGGCGTTCCCGCCGATGTCGGTGACCGTACGGTTGACTGACGAGATCGATGTTTCCCGGGGCGACATGATCTGCCGCCCGAACAACGCCCCGGCCGTCGCCCAGGACATCGAGGCGATGGTCTGCTGGATGGACGAGACCCGACCGTTGCAGCTCGGTGGTAGGTACGTGATCAAGCACACCACCCGGTCGGCGCGGGCCATCCTCCGCGGGCTGCACTACCGGTTGGACATCAACTCGCTGCACCGGGACGAGTCGGCGGGGGAGTTGAAGCTCAACGAGATCGGCCGGGTCCGGTTCCGGACGATGGTCCCGCTGCTGGTTGACGAGTACCGCCGGAACCGCACCACTGGCGGCTTCGTCATCATCGATGAGATGACGAACCGGACGGTTGGCGCCGGCATGATCGTCGAGGCGGGCTGACGCCACCCGACCGGGTGGCTGACCCCACCCGGTCGGCGCGGGCGCTCCGGGGGGCGCCGCTGATCGAGGTTGGCCGCCGGCGACGGCTGGCTACCCCCGTTCCGGCAGGTGGTCGCGGTAGAAGGTCCAGGCGTCGCTGATGATGTCGTGCAGGGTGGGCTTGGCGGGTGTCCAGCCCAACTCGGTACGGGCCAGGTCGGCGGCGGCGACCAACTCGGCGGGGTCGCCGCCGCGGCGGGGGGCGACCACCGCCGGAACCGGACGGCCGGTGACCTCGCGGACCACCTCGATGACCTGACGGTTGGTGAACCCGTTGCCGTTGCCGAGGTTGTAGATCCGGTGCTGGCCGCCGACCGCGGCGTCGAGCGCGAGTAGGTGGGCCCGGGCGAGGTCGGTGACGTGGATGTAGTCGCGGACGCAGGTGCCGTCAACGGTCGGGTAGTCGTCGCCGAAGAGCTGGAGCTTCTCCCGGCGGCCGGCGGCGACGTCGAAGGCGATGGGGATGAGGTGCGTCTCCGGATCGTGCCGTTCCCCGAGGGGAACCGGGGCAGCCAGGTGCGCGCCGGCGACGTTGAAGTAGCGCAGCGAGACGGCAGCCAACCCGTTTCCGGCCGCCGCCGAGGTGAGCGCCATGTCGACGGTGAGCTTGGTGGCGCCGTACGTGTTGGTGGGGGCGGTGATCGCCGCCTCCGAGATGGGTAGCTCGACCGGGTTGCCGTAGACGGCGGCGGTGGAGGAGAAGACGACCTTCGGGACCCCGGCGACGCGTACGGCGTCGAGCAGGGCGAGGGAGCCGACGACGTTGGTGTGCCAGTACAGCTCTGGCTTGACCATCGACTCGCCGGCGGCGATCAGGGCGGCGAGGTGCAGCACCCCGTCGAAGCCCGCCTGCGGGGTTACCACCTGTGCCACCTCGTCCAGGGGGGCGACGACGTGGGTGGCGTCGGGTGCCACGGCGATGCGGTGCCCGGTCCGCAGATCGTCCAGAACGACCACCTCGTGGCCGGCGTCGAGCAGCATCCGGGTCACCACGCTGCCGATGAAGCCGGCGCCGCCGGTGACGAGCAGTTTCACGTCGATCTCCTCCTGCCGGGCCGCCCCACCAGCGACCTTCGGTGGTCACCCTACGGCGGCTTGCTGTGCCCGCGCTGCGAGGCGATCGGCGGGGCGGGTCGCCGCCCGCGGGCCGGAAGAACTGGCGCGGTGCTGTTCCGCCACCGCGATGCGTGTCTACCATCCATCTCATGCGGGAAGTGGGTCGTCCCGGGCTCCGGCGCCGTGCGCGGGGGCGACCCCGCCGCGAACCCGGCCCGCTGTCCTGGGCGGTCGCCCGGGTCGTGGTCCGCACCGCCACCGCCGCCACCCGCCTGGTGACCGGGCTACTCGGCACCAGTCCGGTGGCCGGCCGGGAACGGATCAGCGAGGACGAGTTACGCGACCTGGTCGCCGCGGCGACCGTGCTGGACCCGGTGGAACGGCGGATCATCGACGAGGTCCTCGCGGCCGGCGCCAGCCTGGTACGCGAGGTGATGATGCCGCGCACCGAGGTGGTTTTCCTCTCCACCGCGTTGACCATCGACCAGGCGCAGCGCCTGGTCCGGGTCGAGCCGCACACCCGCTACCCGGTGGTGGACGGGACCCACGACGACGTGGTCGGCTTCGTGCACCTACACGACGTGCTGCTTCGTACCGACGAGGACCCACTGGTCACAGTGGGCGAGCTGGCCCGGGAGGTCAAGCGGCTGCCCGGCAGTAAACGGGTGCTTCCGGCCCTGACCGAGATGCGCCGGGAGGGGCATCACCTGGCGGTGGTCGTCGACGAGTACGGGGGGACCGCCGGCATCGTCACCTGTGAGGACCTGATTGAGGAACTGGTCGGCGAACTGCACGACGAGTACGACACGCCGCCGGAGCCGACGCACGCCGGCCTGCCCACCACCGTTGACGGTCGGCTGAACCTGGCCGACTTCGCCGAGCGGACCGGGGTGAGCCTGCCGAATGGACCCTACGAGACGGTTGGTGGCTATGTCATGGCCGAACTGGGCCGGCTGCCGGTGGCCGGGGACGAGGTGTCGGTGGCCGCCGCGCCGGCCGCCCCGGTGGAGCCGGTGCGGGCGCCGCCCGGGGGCTGGCGGCTGCGGGTGCTGACGCTGGATGGGCGTCGGGTGGCCCGGGTGGCGGTAGCCGCGGCCCGGCCCGCCGAGTCGCGACGCGAGACGGGGCTCCCCACCCAGGCCGGTCGCGGTCAACCCGCCGGCCCGTCCTGACGGATGCCCCCGGTTGCTGACAGAATTGCCAGCATGTCCAACGTACCCGTTCGACCGCGCGTGTTCTCCGGCATTCAGCCGACCGCCGACTCGTTCCATCTCGGCAACTACCTGGGCGCGGTCCAGCACTGGGTGGCGTTGCAGGAGACGCATGACGCCACCTACTGCGTGGTTGATCTGCACGCGATCACCGCCGGGCACGACCCCCGGGCGCTGGCGCAGCGGTCCCGGATGGCCGCCGCGCAGCTGCTCGCGGTGGGGCTGGACCCGGAGCGCTGCACCCTCTTCGTGCAGTCCCAGGTGCCCGAGCACGCGCAGTTGGCCTGGGTGTTGGGGTGCATCACCGGGTTCGGCGAGGCGGGCCGGATGACCCAGTTCAAGGACAAGTCGCAGAAGCAGGGCAACGAGCGGGCCAGCGTCGGCCTGTTCACGTACCCGGTCCTGCAGGCGGCCGACATCCTCCTCTACCAGGCGGAGGCGGTGCCGGTCGGCGAGGACCAGCGGCAGCACCTGGAGCTCAGTCGCGATCTGGCGCAGCGGTTCAACACCCGGTTCGGCTCGACCTTCGCCGTTCCCGCGGCACACATCGTCAAGGACACGGCAAAGATCACGGACCTGCAGGACCCGACGGCGAAGATGTCGAAGTCGTCCTCCGCACCGGCGGGTATCGTCCTGCTCCTGGAGGACGCGGCCCGGTCGGCCAAGAAGATCCGTTCTGCGGTCACCGACACCGGACGCGAGATCGTTTTTGATGTCCAGCAGAAACCGGGTGTCTCCAACCTGCTGACGATCTACTCGGCGCTTTCCGGCCGGAGCATTGACGATCTGGTCGGCGCCTACGCCGGCAAGGGCTACGGTGACCTGAAGAAGGACCTCGGAGAGGTGGTACGCGAGTTCGTGACGCCGATCCAGGAACGTGTCCGCGGCTACCTGGACGACCCGGCCCAGCTCGACAAGCTGCTCGCCGCGGGGGCGCAGAAGGCGCGGGCGGTGGCAGCACCGACCCTGCAGGCGGTGTACGAGCGGGTGGGTTTCTTCCCGCCGGTGCGCGGCGAGTAGGCAGCGACGCGACGCGTGCGGGTGAGCGGGATGGAACCGGTGGCCAAAGGGGTGGCACGAGGCGTGGACCTGCGGGACGGGTCGTCGACGGCCGGCGGCACAATCCAGATCGGCATCGCGGTGGACGTCCCCGAGCCCTGGGGGAGTGTGCTGACCCGGCGGCGGATGGCGGCGGGTGACCAGCAGGCCGTCCCGGCGCACGTGACGCTGCTCGGGCCGACCGAGATTCCGGGCGCCGCCCTGCCAGCTGTCGAACGGCACCTCACCGCGGTCGCCGCCGCGCACCCTCCGTTCACCCTGCACCTGCGCGGGACCGGCACGTTCCGGCCGGTCACCCAGGTGGTTTTCGTAACGGTGGCGACCGGGATCAGCAAGTGCGAGCTGCTCGCCGCGGCGATCCGGGCCGCCCCGGAACTGCACCGGGAAACCCGTTTTCCGTACCATCCGCACGTCACGGTGGCACAGGATGTCTCACCGGACGCGCTGGACCAGGCGTACGAGGACCTGGCTGACTTCTCGGCGATGTTCGGGGTGGAGGCGTTCACGCTCTTCTCCCACAGTGGCCAGACGCGGTGGCAGCCCCGGCGGGACTTTCGGCTCGGCGGCTGAGCAGGTGCCCCGGCGACAGGTCGGCGAGGATGGCGAGGTGAACGTGTTCCGCCGGATTCTGGCGGGTGCCCACGGGCGGATTACCACCACGCGGCGCCGCTATCCGTCCTTCGACCACGGGTTGCGGGCGGTCCTGCTCTACAACCGCCGGTTCGGCAGCCGGCTCGCCGCCGCGATCGCCTACTACGGCTTCTTCGCGGTCTTCGCGCTCGCCCTCGTCGCCTACTCCGTCTTCGGGGCGATCCTGGAGGGAAACGCCGAGGTCAATGCCGCCGCGGCGGACTTCCTTCGGGAGAACCTGCCCTTCCTTGACCCGGTGCAGGTCGCCGAGAGTAGCGGGGCCGTCGGCGTGGTCGGTCTGACCATCCTGGTCTTCACCGGGGTCGGCTGGGTGGAGGCGATCCGTTCCTCCCAGCGGTTGCTGTACGGCCTCGACCAACAACCCGGCAACTTTGTCGTTCGCCGGTTGGTCGACCTGGGTGTACTGCTGGTGGTGTTCGTGCTGCTCGGCGTCTCGGTAGCGGCGGTGGACACGTTGGAGTCGCTGCTGCGGTGGTTGCTGGGCAGTGCCGGCTCGGTCGGTCTCACCACGATCAGCGCCGTGCTCAGCGTCTTCGTGAACGCGGTGCTGGCGACCCTACTGTTGGCGGCGGTGCCCCGGTTGCGGCCCAGCCGGGTCCGGCTGCGCCCGGCGGTGCTGCTGGTGGCGGTGGGTATCACCCTGCTCAACACGATCGGGCGGTACTACGTGGTGCGGACCGAGCGGAACCCGGCGTACACGGTGGTGGCGGGCGCGGTGGGGCTGCTGCTCTACCTCTATCTGCTCAACCAACTCGTGCTCTTCGGCGCGGCGTTGGTGGCCACCGGCAGCCGGGGGCAGGTGGTGGACCTCGCGGCGGAGCGGGTGGCGGCCGACCAGGAGGAGGCGGGCTCCCCGCCCCCCGGGCAGCCGAGCGTGAACGGGCCGACGGCACCCGAACCAGGGACGGGGCGTCGAACCGGGGATCCGCCCACGGCCGGGGAACGATGATGGGCGGGTGGGCACTCTCGTGACACTCGATCTGCCGGACGATTCGCCGCTGCTGGACCTGCCGTGGATTATTACCTTCGGCCCGCTCGGCGACGCCGACGAGTGGGAGCCGGTGGTGTGCGGCCCGTACGAGCGGGCGCCCGCGTTGGCGTTGGCCGAGGTGATGGTGGCGGAGGAGGCGCTGATGGCAGTGGTGGAGCCGCTGCTGCCGGCGGTGTCGGCGGAGCAGATCCGTGGTGAGATCGCCGCGGCTCAGGCCGCCGCCGAGGATGAGGTGGCGGCGCAGGCGGACAGCGCCGAGCTCTACGGCAACTTCGACGACACCTTCGACGAGGAGCTGGCGGAGGGGGAACGGGACCGGGATGCCCAGTCGGCGATGCCGCCGAGTGAGGCCGCGATCCGGGCGGGCTTTGCCCGGATCGCGGCGAAGCTGCCCGGCCTCGAGCGTTGATCCCGGGCCGGTCGGCTGCCCAGCCGCCCGGCGGCCCGGGGCACGCCGAACGACCGGGTTGGTTGGGGCGTACCCGCTCAGCGCCGTTCGAACCAGGCGGCCGCGTCGACCGGGACCAGGTAACCGGATTCCTCCCGGGTGAGCGGGACGCTGGCGATGAGCGGCTCGCCGTACCCGGTGCTGACGGCGGGTGCGTCGCTGATGTTGACCACACAGGTGAGCGCCGTACCGTCGGCGGCGGTACGGGTGAAGGCGAGGACGCCCGGCCGGCCCTCCTGCCAGACGAGCTGGGCCGCGGCGATGGCGAGCGCGGGGTGCGCTCGGCGGATCCGGAGCGCGGTGCGATACAGCTCGAGCGTGGAGTCGGGGACGCCGTGCTGGGCAGCCACCGACAGTTCCCGCCAGGTAGCCGGGGCGGGCAGCCAGCTCAGCGCGCTGCCGGCGGGGCCGAAGCCGTACGGGGCGAGTTCGCCGCTCCACGGGATCGGCACCCGGCAGCCGTCCCGGCTCTGGCCGGTCCGCAGGTACTGCGGGTCCTGCCGCAGGTCGTCCGGGAGGTCGAGGACCTCGGGTAGGCCCAGCTCCTCACCCTGGTAGACGTAGGCGCAGCCGGGCAGCGCGAGCATCAGCAGGGCTGCGGCGCGGGCGCGGCGTAGTCCGGCCGGCCCGTCCCCGTACCGGGTGACGTGTCGCTGCTTGTCATGGTTTGAGAGCACCCAGGTGGTGGGCGCGTTGATGACCGCTGATTCGGCGAGCGAGCTGTCGATGACCTTGCGGAAGGAGTCGGCCGACCAGTGGGCGTCGAGGAAGTCGAAGCTGAACGCCTGGTGCAGCTCGTCTGGACCGATGTAGCGGGCGAGCCGTTGCGGGGTCTCCGCCCAGGCCTCGGCCACCGCCATCCGGCCCCCGGGATAGCTGTCCAGGATCGGCCGCCAGGCCCGGTAGATGTTGTGTACCTCGTCCTGGTCGAAGTAGGGCAGTCGGCTCTTGCCGAGCAGTTCGACCTGTCGTTGGCCGGTGTGCTGGCCGAAGCCGACATCCGGCAGGCCCTCCGCCTTGATCATTCCGTGGGCTACGTCAATCCGGAAGCCGTCGACGCCGCGGTCCAACCAGAACCGGAGCACCTCCTCGAACTCGGTGCGGACCTCGGGGTTGCGCCAGTTCAGGTCCGGCTGTGCCGAGTCGAACAGGTGCAGGTACCACTGTCCGTCGGGCAGTCGGGTCCAGGCCGGTCCGCCGAAGATGCTCTCCCAGTCGTTCGGTGGCAGTTCGCCCGCCGCTCCGAGCCCGGCGGCGAAGTGGTAGCGGGCCCGCTCGGGGGAGCCGGGGGTCGCTGCGAGGGCGGCCTGGAACCAGGGGTGTTCGCTCGACGTGTGATTGGGTACCAGGTCGACGATGATCCGTAGGCCCAGTGCGTGCGCGTCGACGATCATGTCGTCGAACTCGGTGAGGGTGCCGAACATCGGGTCGACATCGCGGTAGTCGGCGACGTCGTAGCCGCCGTCAATCATGGGTGAGGGGTAGAAGGGGGTCAACCAGAGCGCGTCCACCCCGAGGTCGTGCAGGTAGGGCAGGCGCTGCCGCAGGCCCGCCAGGTCGCCGATCCCGTCACCATTCGCGTCGGCGAAGCTGCGGAGGTAGACCTGATAGATGGCGGCGGAGCGCCACCAGTCATCGTCGGAGGTCGGCGGGGTGGGGTTGCGGACGGTCATGAGGGGTTCCCCGATCTCGCGCGGTACGGCGGTCTCCGGCGCGGGCAGGGGTGGTGGCGCCGGTTGCTGTGCAGGATGCCGGCAGAACATTGCAAGAGTCAAGCAGCCCTTGCGCAAGGTCGACTCGGGTTTTCCTCCCGGTCGGGATCCGGACGGGGTGGACGGCGGGCGTTCAGACCGAGACCGCCAGCGGGGCGGAGGTGGGTCCACCGGGGTCAACGCCGGGCGTCCGGGCGACCGCGGTCGAGCCGCGCACCACCAGCTCGGGCCGGAACAGATACTCCGAGTGTGGGGCGGCATGCCCGTTGATCTCGTCCACCAGTGCCTGGACGGCGGCAACCGCCATCGCGGCGACCGGCTGGCGCATGGTGGTCAGGGGTGGGTCGGTGAAGGCCATCAGCGGGGAGTCGTCGTATCCGACGACGGAGACGTCGCGGGGCACGGCGAGCCCGCGCTGTCGGGCGGCGCGGATGGCACCCAACGCCATCGGGTCGGAGCCGCAGACCAGGCCGGTGACACCGCGGTCCAGCAGGCGGGTGGCGGCGGCCTCGCCCCCCTCGACGCCGAAGAGGGAGAGTTCGGTCAGTTCGGTGAGCTCGGCCTCGGAGACGTCGGTGCAGCGCCGCATGGCGGCCTGGTAGCCGGCGACCTTGCGCTGTACGGGGACGAACCGGTTCGGCCCGGTGATCAGGCCGATCCGGCGGTGCCCCAGCGCGACCAGGTGGGTGACGGCCAGCTCGGCGGCCTCCCGGTCGTCACAGGAGATGAAGGGCGCGGGGAGGTTCGGTGCGTAGCCGTTGACCATGACAACCGGGAGGGGGCGGGCGATCAGTGCGCGGTACCGCTCGTGGTCGGCGGCGGTGTCGGCGTGCAGGCCGGAGACGAAGACGATGCCGGAGACCTGCCGGTCGAGCAGCATCTCGACGTATTCGTCCTCCCGGATGCCCCCGGGGGTCTGGGTGCACAGCACGGGGGTGAAGCCGGTCGGTGCCAGCGCCGACTCGATGATCTGCGCGAAGGCGGGAAAGATCGGGTTGTCGAGTTCCGGGACGACCAGGCCCACCAGTCCGGCGCAGCGTTTGCGTAGCCGGGCCGGACGTTCGTAACCGAGCACGTCGAGGGCGGTCAGGACGGCCTGTCGGGTCTCGGGTGCCACTCCGGGTCGGTCGTTGAGCACCCGCGACACGGTGGCCTCACTGACCTCTGCCTGCTGGGCGATGTCGGACAGTCGAGCGCGCATGGCGGCACTGTAGCTCACCGGATCGTTCTTGCGCTTCCGGGCAAGTTCTTGCAGTCGTGGCTTCCGGGGCTGCCGGCCTGGGCGGAGGACGGTGCTCGGTCGGTGTGGCCCCAGGGGCATCGCATCGAGCAGCATCAACGCGGCCGGGGTGTCGGCCGCCGAGGGGTGGAGGGCAATGGCCGGTCGATGTCCGGGCCTGCCGGTTTGTCGCGCAAGCCCGACATGGGACGGGTCTGGATGACAAGATGGCGCCGGTTGTTGCAAGACCGTTCGCAAAGGGTTTCTAACTTAGAAAACTCTTGCTAGTGTCCCGCCGACACCGGCAGGCAATCTAGGAGCGAACATGCGTCGCACAGCCAAGGGAGTCGCCGTACTCGCCTCCGCCGCCCTTGCTCTGACCCTCGTCGCCTGTGGCGAGGACGAGCAGAGCGCGGGGGAAGGGTCAACGACCGACCCCGCAGCCATGAAGGCCGAGCTGACCTGGTGGGACACCTCAGACCCGAAGAACGAGGGTCCGGTTTTCCAGGAGCTGATCGCCAAGTTCAACCAGACCTATCCGAACGTGAAGATCAATTATCAGTCGGTCCCGTTCGGTGAGGCGCAGAACCAGTTCAAGACGGCAGCACAGGCCGAGACCGGCGCGCCGGACATCATGCGGGCGGAGGTGGCCTGGGTTCCGGAGTTCGCCTCGCTGGGCTACCTCTACGCGCTGGACGGCTCCGAACTGCTCGCCGACGAGTCGGACTTCCTGCCCACTCCGCTCGCCTCGAACAAGTACGACGGCAAGACCTACGGCGTCCCGCAGGTGACCGACACGCTCTCGCTGATGTACAACAAGAAGCTGTTGGCCGAGGCGGGTGTCGCCGCCGCGCCGACGACCTGGGCCGAGCTGAAGACCGCCGCCCAGGCCGTCAAGGAGAAGACCGGCGCGGACGGCCTTTACCTCAATCCGGAGGGCTACTTCCTGCTGCCGTTCCTCTACGGCGAGGGCGGGGACCTGGTGGATGTCCCGGCCCAGAAGATCGTCGTCGGCTCGGACCAGAACGTCGCCGGGCTGAAGATCGCCAAAGATCTGATCGACAGCGGCGCGGCCGTCCCGCCGCCCGCGACGGACTCCTACGGAACCATGATGACCCTCTTCAAGGAAGAGCAGGTCGCCATGATCATTAATGGTCCCTGGGAGGTCAACAACGTGTCGCAGGCGCCGACCTTCGGCGGCGTGGAGAACCTTGGCATCGCCCCGGTCCCCGGCGGCTCGGCCCGCGCCGGCGGTCCGATCGGTGGGCACAACTACACCGTCTGGTCCGGTATGCCAGAGGAGAAGGTCGAGGCCGCCATCGCCTTCGTGGCCTTCATGAGCTCCGCCGAGTCCCAGGCGTTTCTCGCTGAGAAGCTCGGGCTGCTGCCGACGCGCAAGTCGGCCTACGACCTCGACACGGTACGGAGCAATCCGATCGTGACCGCGTACCAGCCGGCCGTCGAGGCCGCGGTCAGCCGCCCCTGGATCCCCGAGGCCGGCCAGTTCTTCGAACCGCTGGACGAGATGGCCACCAAGGTCCTGATCCAGAACCGGGACCCGAAGGAGGCGCTCGACGAGCTCGCGAAGAGGTACCAGGCGGAGGTCGTCACCGCGTACGGCTTCTGATCCACCTGCCGGCGGGCAGAGGCCGGCGACCACTCGTCCCTCGGCATCCGGCCGGGCCGGCGACCGCTCCGGTCGCCGGCCGGTCGGCTCACCTCCTGGAGCTCAGCTGATATGCGCACCGTGACCGCCGCGCCAGCGTCCGCGCCGCCGGACCGTCGCCCCGCCCGCCCGTCCCGACTTCGTCGTAGCTGGGACCGGAACTGGTACGCCTGGGCGATGGTCCTGCCGGTGGTGATCGTCCTGGCAGTCTTGATCTTCTATCCGCTCGGCCGGGGGATCTGGCTCTCCTTCACCAACCTCAACGAGGCCAACCAGGTGGCGGAGATCTGCACCAAGTCGATCACCGGCGGTGAGGTCTGCGAGGAGAACCCCAACCGGTGGGAGTATGCGGGTCTGGACAACTACGTCCGGGTCCTCACGGGCCAGGTCGGCCGGTTCTGGGAGTGGACCGGGATCACCCTGATCTGGACCTCCGTCGGTGTCGCCTTCCACTATGGTCTCGGGCTTGGCCTCGCCGTCCTGCTCAACCGCCCGATCCGCGGCCGTGGCCTCTACCGGGTGCTGCTGGTGCTGCCGTGGGCGGTGCCGGCCTTCGTCAGCGCCTTCGCCTGGAAGTTCATCTTCAACGAGCGCTTTGGCCTGGCGAACTCGGTGCTCACCGGGCTCGGGGCCGACCCGCTCCCGTGGTTCTCCGAACGGTGGACATCACTGTTCACCGCGATCGTCACCAACGTCTGGCTCGGCGTGCCGTTCATGATGGTGGCGCTGCTCGGCGGGTTGCAGACCATTCCCGGTGAGCTCTACGAGGCGGCGGAGATCGACGGCGCGTCGCCGTGGCAGCGGTTCCGGGCCATCACGTTGCCGGGCCTGCGGTCGACCAGCATGACCGTGATCCTGCTCGGCACCATCTGGACGTTCAACCTCTTCCCGGTCATCTTCCTGGTGACCGAGGGAGAGCCGGCCGGCGAGACCGAGATCCTGGTGACCGGCGCGTACCGGGCCGCCTTCGAGGGCATCCGCAACTACTCGCTCGCCTCCACGTACGGCGTGCTGATTCTCTCCATTCTCTTGGTCTTCTCCGTGTTCTACCGGCGGGCACTGCGTAAGCAAGGCGAGGTGTGGTGATGAGCCAGTCGACCAGCTCCGGGACGGCCACGGTGGGGACTTCGGCGGCCCCGATCGAGGCCGGGGCCACGCCGACCGCCCCGGCCGAGACCGCGCGGCGGGCCGGCCGTAGCCGGCGCAGCCCGGCGACGTCGCTGCTGTTGCACGGGACCCTGATCGTCGCGTCGCTGGTCGCGATCGGTCCGATCGTCTGGGTGCTGCTCTCCTCGTTCAAGCCCGGGTACGCGGTGCAGAGCAGCAACCTGACCCTGGTTCAGGATCCGACCCTGACGAACTACCGCTACGTGCTCTTCGACACCAGCTTTCTGCGGTGGCTGCTGAACTCGGTGATCGTGGCCGCCGGCACGATGGGGATCGGCATCTTCCTCTCGGCGACCACCGGTTACGCCGTC
This sequence comes from Salinispora goodfellowii, assembly GCF_059570675.1. NCBI lineage: Bacteria > Bacillati > Actinomycetota > Actinomycetes > Micromonosporales > Micromonosporaceae > Salinispora > Salinispora goodfellowii. The sequence continues at coordinate 231,423 of NZ_JCANTD010000002.1, forward strand.
TCCCGGTTCAACTTCCCGGGCCGCCGGCCGTTGATGATGGTCTTCCTGGTCACCCAGATGTTTCCGGTGGCCATCCTGATCGTGCCGATCTACACGATCATGGCGCGGCTCGGGTTGATCAACACGCTGCCGTCGCTGGTGATCGCCTACCTGACCATCGCGGTTCCGTTCTGCTCCTGGATGCTGAAGGGCTACTTCGACTCCATCCCCACCTCGCTGGACGAGGCGGCGGCGCTGGACGGCTGCGGTCCGTTCGCCACCTTCTGGCGGGTGGTGCTGCCGCTGGCCCGTCCGGCCGTCGCGGTCACCGCCTTCTACACCTTCCTCACCGCGTGGGGGGAGGTCGCGTACGCGTCGGCCTTCATCCAGACCGACAACCAGTTCACCCTGGCGTACGGGCTTCGGCAGTTCGTGCCGCAGTACAACCCGCAGTGGGAGTACCTGACGGCGGCGGCGGTGCTGGTGACGGTCCCGGCCGGGCTGGTCTTCATGATCGCCCAACGGCACCTGGTCTCGGGTCTGACCGCGGGTGGTACGAAGGGCTGAGGCACCGATTGACCGAGCCCCTCTACTACGACCCGTCGTTGTGCGGGAGGATAGGCCGCGTGGAAGCTCTACGACTCACTCTCCGTTACATTCACCTGATCGGGTTCGCGCTGTTGCTCGGTGGCGCGGTGGTGCAGTACCTCAAGGGCAGGTTCCGGATCAACCCGGCCATGCTCTGGGGTGCTTCGCTCACGTTGCTGACCGGAATCGGCCTCTCCGCCCCACTGCGGGACGGGGGTGAGCCGGACCCGGCGAAGCTCGTCACCAAGCTGACGCTCGCGCTCCTCATCTTCGTCATGGTCTTCTTCTCGCGGAAGCGGGAAGCGGTCAACCGCGGGCACTTCCTCGCGATCATCGGGTTGACCCTGGTCAACGCTGCGGTGGCGGTCTTCTGGCGGTAGCCTCCGACGGAGGAACCTCCCCAGTGCGAGGAGCCTCCCCACCGCGGGAGAACTCGTCCCACCCGCGCCCTTTTGGCCGGCATGTCGAGTGACCGAATACCTCAGGATCACGTCGGGGTAACAGGCGCTCAACAGTCACGCATGCTTCTCGGCCGGGGTAGGAGCCGGGGCGTACGCTCGGCGTCCGGAACGTGGGACACCGGCGGCACAGTGCAGGCCGGTTCACAAGGGCTGCCACCGTGGTGGACGCGGTGCGCAACGGAAGGAGTCGTCTTGCGCTCGGTGCGTGGGATGCGGATCGCCTCGGTCTTCGCGGTGGGCGGCCTCGTGCTGGCCGCCTCCGCCTGCGGTGAGGCGCCCGAGGAGAACAATGCCGGCAACGGCGGCGAGAAGTTCAGTGCCTGCATGGTGACCGACGTCGGTGGGATCGACGACAAGTCCTTCAACACCTCGGCCTGGCAGGGCTTGGAGGCGGCCAAGGACGAGAACAAGGACATCGACATCAAGTACGTCGCGTCGAAGGCCGAGGCCGACTACGAGCCGAACCTGACCCAGTATGTCAACCAGGACTGCGACTTCATCCTCGCCGTTGGTGGCCTGATGGGGGAGGCCACCTCCAAGATCGCGGCGGCCAACCCGGACCAGCAGTTCGGCATCGTGGACACGAAGTTGTCGGAGAGCAACGTCTACCCGATGCAGTTCGACACCGCCCAGGCCGGCTTCCTCGCCGGTTATCTGGCCGCCGGCTTCAGCCAGACCGGCAAGGTGGGTACCTACGGTGGCGAGAAGATCCCGCCGGTGACCATCTTCATGGACGGCTACGCCGACGGGGTTGACCACTACAACGAGGCCAAGGGAAAGAACGTCCAGGTTCTGGGCTGGGACAAGGCCAGCCAGGACGGCTCGTTCGCCAACAGCTTCGTCAAGCAGGACGAGGGCAAGAAGGTCAGCGACACGCTGGTCGCCCAGGGCGCGGACATCATCATGCCGGTCGCCGGGGGCGCGGGTCTCGGCACCACCGCGGCGGCCCAGTCCTCCGCCGGCAAGTACAACACCATCTGGGTCGACGTCGATGGCTGCGAGAGCACCTCGAACTGCCCGGCCATCATCACCACCGTGGTGAAGAACATCCCCGGCGCCGTTCAGGAGGCCGTGCTCAAGGCCGCCGCCGGCGAGAAGCTGGAGGCGAATCCGGGCTTCACCGGGACGCTGGCCAACGAGGGCGTCTCGCTCGCGCCGTACCACGAGTTCGACAGCGAGATCCCGGCCGAGCTGAAGGCCGAGGTCGACAAGCTGAAGGCGGACATCGCCGCTGGCCTGATCAAGGTTGAGTCGCCGTCCCAACCGCAGTGAGCTGATGCCAGCTCGCCGTGCCGGGGTGCCCTGCCACGCCGTTCGGCGAGCGGCACCGCGCGATGATCCGGCCGCCTTGGCGCCACGGGACCTCCCGCTGGCGCCGGGGCGGCCGATCGGCTCCACCACGAGTGCCGTTGCCGGCGTACCGGCAACTCCCCGCACCATCGCTTCGTACCCCCGGGAGGTTGCGCTGAGACTCGAACTGCGCGGCATCACCAAACGCTTCGGTGACCTGGTCGCCAACGACCACATCGATCTCACGGTGGAGCCGGGGGAGATCCACGCCCTGCTCGGGGAGAACGGCGCGGGTAAGTCGACCCTGATGAACGTGCTGTACGGGCTTTACCAGCCCGACGAGGGCGAGATCCTGGTGGACGGGAAGCCGCTGCAGCCGCGCGGCCCGGCGGACGCCATCGCGGCCGGGATCGGGATGGTGCACCAGCACTTCATGCTGGTCCCGGTCCTCACCGTGGCCGAGAACATCATGCTCGGGGCTGAGCAGGTCCGGGGCGGCATGCTCGGTTTCCTCGACCGCCGACGTGCCCGGCGCGAGGTCGCGGAGGTCTCCGCCCGCTACAACCTCCAGGTTGACCCGGACGCGATCATCGAGGATCTGCCGGTCGGCACCCAGCAGCGGGTCGAGATCGTCAAAGCCCTCACCCGCGATGTTGACCTGCTCATCCTCGACGAGCCGACCGCGGTGCTCACGCCGCAGGAGACCGAGGAGCTGCTCACCGTCATGCGGGAGCTCAAGGCCGCTGGTCGGTCGATCGTCTTCATTACCCACAAGCTCGGCGAGGTGAAGGCCATCGCCGACCGGATCACCGTGATCCGGCGTGGGCGGACCGTTGGCACCGCCATGCCGGAGGCGAGCCGGGACGAACTCGCCGCCCTGATGGTCGGCCGCACCGTCCGGCTCACCGTGGACAAGCAACCCGCCACGCCGGGCGAGCCGGTTCTCGAGCTCTCCGGGCTGGTGGCCGACGACGACCGGCAGGTACGTGCGGTGGACGGCGTTGACCTGACCGTGCGCGCCGGTGAGGTGCTCGGCATCGCCGGCGTGCAGGGCAACGGCCAGACCGAGCTGGTCGAGGCGGTCATGGGGCTGCGTCCGCTGCTCGCCGGCTCGGTGCAGCTGGGCGGGGAGCGGATCGACGACTGGTCAACCAAGGAGATCCTCCGCGCGGGCGTTGGCTACGTGCCCGAGGATCGCAGTGTCGACGGGTTGGTCAAGGAACTCAGCATCGCGGAGAACCTGGTGCTGGACCTGTACGACCGACCGCCGTTCGGCCGGGGGCTCGCGCTCCGACCGGATGCGATCAGGAAGTCGGCGCGGGAGCGGATCGCCCAGTTCGACGTCCGGACCCCGTCGGCGGAGGCGGCGGTCGGCACGCTCTCCGGCGGTAACCAACAGAAGGTGATCGTCGCCCGGGAACTGTCCCGGCCGCTGAAACTCCTCATCGCCGCCCAACCGACCCGTGGTGTCGATGTCGGCTCCATCGAGTTCATCCACAGTCGGGTCATCCACGAGCGGGATGCCGGAACCGCCGTCCTCCTCGTCTCCAGCGAACTCGACGAGGTGATCGGCCTGGCCGACCGGATTGCGGTGATGTACCGCGGCCGGATCATCGGCATTGTCGGCCCGGACACCCCCCGCGAGGAGATCGGCCTGCTGATGGCGGGTATCACTCCGGACCCGGCGGACGCCGGGGCGAACGGAGCGACGGCGGGTACCGACGCCGGGGCGCCCGCCCCATCGGGCCCCGGGAGCGAGGACGAGGCATGACCAACGCAGAGTCCGGCTCCCCGGACAAGGAACCGGCGACCGCGGACCAGGCGGCCAGGATGACGCTCGACAACACCGAGCGAGCCGAGCCGACGAGTCAGCAGCCGCCGGAGCGCCCTGCGTTCGGGCAGCTCTTCATGGCGAATCTCTGGGCCGCCAACACCTTCACGGTGACGTTGCTGTCGCTGGTCCTGGCGATGATTGTCGGCGGGATCCTGATGATCGTCTCCGATCCGGACGTACTGGCCACCTACAGCTACATCACCGCCCGCCCGGGTGACGCCCTCAACGCCAGCTGGGCGTTGGTCAGCGACGCGTACGTGAACCTGTTCAAGGGCGCGGTCCTCGACCCGGACGCGGTCGGCCTCACCGCGGCGTTGAGCCCGATCTCGGAGACGCTGACCTACACCGCCCCGCTGGTCTTTACCGGTCTCTCCGTGGCGCTCGCCTTCCGTGGCGGCCTGTTCAACATCGGTGCCCAGGGGCAGGCCACGATGGGCGTCATCGCGGCCGGGCTGGCGGGGTTCCTGCTGCCGCTGCCGGCCGGGCTGCACCTGCTCGTCGCGGTGTTCGCCGGTGCGGTCGGCGGTGCGGTGTGGGGCTTCATTCCGGGGATCCTCAAGGCCCGCACCGGCGCCCACGAGGTGATCAACACGATCATGCTCAACTACGTCGCGGTGTACTTCCTGGTGTGGTTGATCGTGCAGAACGGGATTCAGGACCCGAACCGTACGAATGCCATCAGTCGACCGGTGGACGCCTCCGCGCAGCTTCCCCGGCTCTTCGGCGACAACCTGCGGGCGCACGCTGGAATCATCCTCGCCGTGCTGGTGACCTGGGCGGTCGCCTGGCTGCTGAACCGGTCGACCCTCGGCTTCGAGCTGCGGGCCGTGGGGAGCAACCCGGCGGCTTCGCGCACCGCCGGCATCAGTGTCACCCGGACCTACGTTTTGATTATGGTCTTCGCCGGTGCCCTGGCCGGCCTCGGCGGCTCGCAGATGGTGCTCGGCACCACCGCCGCCGCGCTGACCCCGCTGGTCGTAGCCCAGATCGGTTTTGACGGCATCCTGGTGGCGCTGCTCGGCCGGGTGAAGCCGTGGGGCGTCTTGCTCGCCGCACTGCTCTTCGGCGCGCTGCAGGCCGGCGGTAACCGGATGCAGTCGTACTCGGGCGTCTCGCTGGAGCTGGTTACCGTGCTCCAGGCGCTGATCGTCATCTTCATCGCCGCACCGGCCCTGGTGAAGGCGGTCTTCCAGCTTCGGGCCGCCCGGGCCGCCCGGCCGCAGACGAGCCTCGCGAAGGGCTGGTGACGCGCATGTCCACCATGGCTGTAGACGACGTCGCGGTCGCCCCGGTCAACGCGGGGTTCTGGACCCGGAACCGGAAGGCCGGCCTGGTGCTGGCCGCGCTCGGCCTGCTGGCGGTGCTGCTCTTCACCGCGCTCGCCACCAGTGAGCCGGCCCGGTTCACCCTCAGCGAGGACGCCAGCGGCGCCGCGTTGAAGATCAACGGTACGGTCGGCGCGGCCCTCTTCGGGGCGGTCGCCCTCGCCGCCGGCGTGGCGATTCTCGCCGGGCTGCCGACGCGCTGGTTCACCCTCGTGCTCGGTGTCGGCCTGGTCGGCTTCGTGGTGAGCTTTCTCTGCTGGCAGGTCTCCACCGCCCCGGCCGGGCAGAACTTCATGCCCCTGGTCAACATCGTCCGGGGCACCTTCATCCTGGCCCTTCCGCTGATCTTCGGGGCGCTGGCCGGGGTGCTCTGCGAACGCTCCGGCGTGGTCAACGTGGCCATCGAGGGTCAGCTGCTGATGGGCGCCTTCAGCGGCGCCCTCTTCGGCAGCCTCAGCGGCAACCTCTGGGTGGGCCTGGTCGCCGCGGCGATCGGCGGCACCCTCATCTCCCTGCTGCTGGCGGTCTTCGCCATCCGCTACCTGGTGGACCAGGTGGTGATGGGGATCGTGCTGAACCTGCTCGCGGTGGGCGTCACCGGCTTCCTCTACGAGCGGCTGATGCAGCCCGACCCGGTGAAGTACAACAGCGCCCCACGGTTCAGCGACTGGGAGATCCCGCTGCTGTCGGAGATTCCGGTGCTCGGGCCGGCGCTGTTCGCCGGCAACATCTTCCTCTACCTCGGTCTCCTCCTGGTCCTGGTGATCCACATCGGGCTGTTCCGGACCCGATGGGGCCTGCGCACCCGTTCGGTCGGTGAGCACCCGACCGCCGCCGACACCCTCGGCGTCCACGTGCTGCGGCTGCGCTACCGCAATGTGCTGCTCGCCGGGGCGGTCGCCGGCATCGGAGGTGCGTCCTACACGCTCGCCCTCTTCTCGTTCACCAAGAACATGATCGGTGGTAAGGGCTTCATCGCCCTGGCAGCGCTGATCTTCGGCCGGTGGAGCCCGACCGGCGCGCTGCTCGCGGCGCTCTTCTTCGGCTTCGCCGACCAGCTCGCCACCTACCTGAGCGCGATTAACAGCGTCATTCCGAGCCAGTTCCTGGCGATGCTGCCGTACCTGGCGACGATCCTGGCGGTGGCGGGGCTGGTGGGTAGGGTCCGGGCGCCGGCCGCCGATGGCAAGCCGTACATCAAGGGTTGATGGGGATACCAGATGGAGCTCGACTGGGGGCGGCTGCGCGCCGCGGCGACCGAGGTGATGCGGCACGCGTACGTGCCGTACTCGAAGTTTCCGGTAGGGGCGGCCGCCCTGGTGGACGATGGTCGCGTCGTGGTCGGCTGCAACGTGGAGAACGCGTCGTACGGTGTGGGGCTCTGCGCCGAGTGCGGCGTGATCTCCGCACTGCACGCCACCGGTGGTGGGCGGATCATCGCGCTCTCCTGCGTTGACGCCACCGGGGAGCCACTGATGCCGTGCGGGCGGTGCCGGCAGCTGCTCTGGGAGCACGGTGGCCCGGAGTGCCTGATCGAGGCGAAGAACGGAGCGCTACGGATGGCCGAGCTGCTGCCGCACGCCTTCGACGTCGCGGATCTGGAGGCGGTGACCGGGGCGGACCCGGTTCCGGTGGTGCCGGAGCGGCTGGCTGCCTGGCGGGGGCGCGGGACGGTCTTCGTGCACCCGGACCTGTCGGCGGGGCAGCAGGTGTGGACGGCGTACTGGGAACGCTCGGCGGGGGAGGCCGGTGACGGCGAGACCGGCGTTCTCGAGGAGGGGCCGAGCTGGGATGATCCAGCGGAGGCGATCACCTGGGGGCTGGCCCGGGTACCCCGGGTCGTGGTGGTGGACGCGGCGGGCACGATCTTCTGGGCGGGTGAGGGCGAGCCGCCGTTGGAGATTCCGATCCGGTGGCCGGGCTGAGCATTCGAGCTGAGGGTCGACGGCCGGCGGGGTACATCGGAGCGGGCGGGTAGCCAGCCCGGGCTGAGGACGTGGGGAGAGAGTTAGCTCATGGCGGATTTTGCGGCGGTTGATGTCATTCGGGCCAAGCGGGACGGCGCGGTCCTCTCCGACGCACAGGTCGACTGGGTGGTGGACGCCTACACCCGGGGCCAGGTGGCCGACGAGCAGATGGCCGCGCTCGCGATGGCGATCCTGCTGAACGGCATGACCACGCCGGAGATCGCCCGGTGGACCGCGGCGATGATCGCCAGCGGGGAGCGGCTGGACCTCTCGGCGGTCGACCGGCCGACGGTGGACAAGCACTCGACCGGCGGCGTCGGAGACAAGATCACCCTGCCGTTGACTCCGTTGGTGGCGGCCTGTGGTGCGGCCGTGCCGCAGCTGAGCGGCCGGGGCCTCGGGCACACCGGCGGCACGCTGGACAAGCTGGAGTCGGTTCCGGGCTGGCGGGCATCGCTTCGCAACGAGGAGTTCCTCGCCCAGCTCCGCGACATCGGCGCGGTGATCTGCGCGGCCGGTGCCGGTCTCGCGCCGGCCGACCGCAAGCTGTACGCGTTGCGGGACGTGACCGGCACGGTGGAGGCCATCCCGCTGATCGCCAGCTCGATCATGAGCAAGAAGATCGCTGAGGGGACCGGTGCGCTGGTGCTCGACGTCAAGGTCGGCTCGGGCGCGTTCATGAAGTCGGTCGACCAGGCCCGGCAACTGGCCCGCGCCATGGTCGAGCTGGGTGGTGCGCAGGGTGTCCGCACGGTCGCCCTGCTGACCGACATGTCCACCCCCCTGGGGCTGGCCATCGGCAACGCGGTCGAGGTGACCGAATCCGTGGAGGTGCTGGCCGGCGGCGGCCCGGCCGACGTGGTGGAGCTGACCCTGGCCTTGGCCCGCGAGATGCTGGACGCGGCCGGGCTACCGGACGCCGATCCGGCGGCGGCGTTGCGCGACGGCCGGGCGATGGACGCCTGGCGGGCGATGCTCCGGGCCCAGGGTGGGGACCCGGACGCCCCACTGCCCACCGCGCCGGAGGTCGAGGTGGTCCGCGCGGACGAGAGCGGTGTGGTGGCTCAGGTCGACGCGTACCGGATGGGGTTGGCCGCGTGGCGGCTCGGTGCCGGCCGGGCCCGCAAGGAGGACGCGGTGTCCGCGCCGGCGGGGGTGCTGCTGCACAAGCGCCCCGGTGATCGGGTCCGGGCTGGTGAGCCCCTCTTTGAGCTGCGAGCCGAGGAGGCCGACCGGATTCCGGCGGCCCGGACGGAGGCGGTGCGGGCGGTGCGGATCGCGGCGGCTGCCCCGGAACAGCAGCCGTTGGTGCTCGAGCGAATCAGCTGACCGTCCGTTCCGTTCCCCCTCAGCGGAGGGCTATCCTGCCTGGCCAGGAGGACGATCCGGCCAGCCAGTCCACACAGACGAGGATAACTGTCGTGGTGGTACCTGCCCCAAACCCCCGAATGGTGCGTGCGGCCAGCCTGGAGGAGTTGTCTCGGCTGGGTTTGCCACTGCCGCCGGCGCACTTTCCCCTGGTGTGGGAGCCCGGTGACGAGATCGAGCTGCGCCCGACCGGTGAGATCGAGACGCGGGTCGCGGTGCTGCACCTCATCCTGGCCCGCTGTTTCGGCATGCCGCCGCAGGCGGCGATGAGTTGGCTGCTCGCCTCGCACCTGGTGGAGACAGTCACCCCGCCGGAGTGGCAGTTCGTTACTGGCGGCAAGGGTGACCACCGCTCGTTCGTGTTGCATTACGACGCGCTGTACGCCCTGGCCTGGGTGCTTGGCCTGACTCGGCAGCTGGACCCGACGCTGCCGGTGGACGAGCGGCTGGTGGAGCGGATGCCGAACATCCTGGCTGGCGAGACGGTTCGGCGCTGGCGGTCCCGGACCCTCACCGCCCCCCGGGATCCGGCGGACGCGGCGGCCCTGCTTGACCTGCACTACTGCCTGGACTGGGCTTATCTCGAGGTGGAGCACGCCCACCGAACCCTGCCCGGCCTGGTGGACGCCAATGCGATCGGGCAGCGTCGGTGGGCACTGGAGTGGGCGGTGGTCCTCCGGGGCCCCTACCACGACGAGCCCCCCGGCTGGGAAGAGGTGGATCTCTCTACCTAGCGGCGACGGTGGACGTCGAGCCGGACGGCCACGGTTACCTCGACCGGGTCGGGCAGGGTGGCAATCCGTTCGGTGAGCCGGGCCGGATCGGTGTGCCAGGCGCTGGGTCCCATCCCCACCAGAGTGGCGATCTCCGGGCGGGTCAACGTCAGCCGGGTTCGGTGTTCGGTCTCCGACTCGGTGGCGAAACGCGTTCCGAGGCGCCCGGCCACCCGGTCGGACTTCGCCGGATCGACCCGGAGCAGGCCGAGCGCACCGACCAACTCGGTGAGGTGGTCGGCGGCCGGCGTGACGACCAGCAGCGCGCCGGCCGGATCGAGCACCCGGTGAAACTCCGCTCCGTTGCGCGGGGCGAAGACGTTCAACAACACGGCGACCGAGGCGTCGGGCAGGGGCAGCTGCTGCCAGGTGTCGGCGAGCGCCGCTCCGGCTCGTTCGTGGGCGCGGGCCGCGCGGCGTAGCGCTGGCTTCGACACGTCCAGGGCCAGGCCGACGGCGTCCGGCAGCGCCGCCAGCACCGCGCCGAGGTGCCGGCCGGTGCCGGCGCCGGGCTCCACCACCAGGGGGTACGTCGCGGAGGTCGGCCCGAGCTGGGGGCGCGCGGCGCGGTAGCGGGCCGCGGCGACCGCGGCCGCTTCGGCCAGCGCCCGGGAGATCAGGTCGTAGTGCCCGGCGGCGAGGAAGTGGGTGCGGGCGGCAACCATCTCGGCGGTGTCCCCGACGTGTGGTGCCCGGCCGGCCAAAAGGTTCACATAGCCCTGTCGGGCCACGTCGAAGCTGTGCCGGCGCGGACAGGTCAGCGCCCGGGTGGTGCCAGCGGTCGCCTCGGCCAGCGGGAGGGCGCAGATCGGGCAGCGCAGCCGGTGGCGGATGCGGGGATCCATGTCGGGCTCCGGGCCGGTCGGTGGCGAGCCGGGCGGTCACCCGGTGGACCGGCATCCTATCGACCCCCGGGCGAGCCGGTTGCCGCGGACGAACCGGTTGCCGCGTCGCGCACTGCCAGGTCCGGCTGGCGGGTGACCCGGACAACGCGCCAACCGGGCTGAAGCCGGGTGGACCTGGGTGCCGACTAGGGTCTGAACATGGTTGCGACTATCCGGTACGAGGACATCGTCAAGGTACCCAAGGCCCTGCTACACGATCACCTCGACGGTGGCCTGCGACCAGCGACGGTCGTCGAGCTGGCTGCCGAGGTGGGGCACGAGCTGCCGACGACCGATCCGGAGGCGTTGGGTCACTGGTTCGTTGACGCGGCCAGCTCCGGCTCGTTGGAGCGGTACCTGGAGACCTTCGCACACACCGTTCAGGTCATGCAGACCGAGTCGGCGCTGCGGCGGGTGGCCCGGGAGTGCGCGCTGGACCTGGCGGCTGACGGTGTCGTCTACGCGGAGGTCCGGTTCGCGCCGGAGCTGCACCTGGAGCGGGGCCTCAACCTGGACGAGGTGGTCGCGGCGGTGATCGCCGGCTTCGCCGAGGGCAGCGACCTCGCCGCGGCGCAGGGCACGCCGATTCGGGTCGGTACGCTGCTGACCGCCATGCGGCACGCCGCCCGGTCGCAGGAGATCGCCGAACTGGCCGTACGGTACCGCGACGTCGGCGTCGTGGGCTTCGACATCGCCGGGGCCGAGGCCGGTTTCCCGCCCACCCGGCACCTGGATGCCTTCGAGTACCTGCAGCGGGAGAACTTCCACTTCACGATCCACGCCGGCGAGGCGTTTGGGCTGCCGTCGATCTGGCAGGCCATCCAGTGGTGCGGAGCGGACCGGCTCGGCCACGGTGTGCGGATCGTGGATGACATCATGCCCGGTTCGGAGCCGGCACTCGGCCGGTTGGCCGCGTACGTGCGCGACAAGCGGATTCCGTTGGAGCTGTGCCCCTCGTCGAACGTGCAGACCGGGGCGGTCCCGTCGATCGCCGACCACCCGATCGGGCTGCTGCGGGACCTGCGGTTCCGGGTCACCGTCAACACCGACAACCGGTTGATGAGCGGCACCTCGATGTCCCGGGAGATGGCCTTGCTGGTGGACGCCTTCGGGTACGGCTGGCGGGAACTGCAGTGGTTGACGATCAACGCCATGAAGAGCGCCTTTATCCCGTTCGACCAACGACTGCAGATAATCGACGAGGTGATCAAGCCGGCGTACGGGCGACTGTTGGCCGGTGCGGAGCAGCAGTAGGGTGGAGTCCCCCTACTCGCGAGTAGGGGGACTCCACCCTTGGCGATGCGCGTTACCTCCGTCAACAACACCCGTTCGGAGTGAAAGATTGGCAAGCTGACTACATTTTCTGTCCGAATGACTGTACAAAAGTAGCAGCTGATTGCTTATAATGTCGGACCGATTCGATGGGTGTTGGGCTGGAGCGTCGTTCCCCTGCCGTGTCCGCGCGTGCGGGGTCGGCACCTCCCCGTCGACGTGGTCTTCCGTGGTAGCTGCAGCGGGTGCGCGGAGTAATGTGCATCCGTTGTTCACGTCAGGCCGGGAAGTCCGTTTCATCGAGCTATATGCGATTTTCGTCGGCCGGAGGGTTGTCTAACGGGACGACGTGGAGGGTCACTCATTGCATTGGGTGATCCTGGTCGTACTCAACGCAACCGAATTGCTGAAACATCCCACCGCGTCAGGGGTTCCGCCCGGGCCGGGCTTTCTCTTTCCCGGGCGGCGTGGTGGAATCTCGGATGGTCTGACCCAGTGGGTGGGTCACCCAGTGTTGCCCGCGGGCAACAAGAAGGCTGCAATCGCGAGGCGGTGACGTGAGCAAACGACCGAAGACGGCAGGTTCTCCCCTGTCGCGTCTGCGCCGGCCTGCAGGTCGGCTCCGCGACCTGCCGATCTGGTCCAAGCTCGGTCTCATCTTGATCGTGCCGACCGTTGCAACGGTCGTCGTGGGTACCAGTGGCATCGTTGACCACCTGCAAACGCTTGACAACGCCAATCGATCCGGCGACCTCGCCAGCCTGGTCGCCTTCTCGGGCGACCTGGCTAGCCAGCTGCAGGCCGAGCGGACGGAAGCGATCCGGCTGCTGGGCGAAGATCGGCCGGCCGAGCGGGAGGAGCGCCGCAAGGCGTACGACACGGCGTCCGACCGGGTTGACCAGGCGAAGGAGCCGTACGCCGAGCGGCGGGGCGAGGTTACGGGCCTACCCAACACGCTGGAGAACCAGCTCCGCTTCATTGACCAGACCCTCACCGACCTGCCCGGAACACGAAGCCAGGTTTTCAACGGTCGACTCAGCACCACCCAGGCGCAGCAGCAGTACGACAGCCTGCTCGCCGACCTGATCAACCTGCGGGACTCGGCCGCCCAGTTGGCCGGTGACTCCGAGCTGAGCGACCGGATGCGGGCCGCGGCCGCCCTAACCCGGAACAAGGAGTACCTGTCCCAGCAGCGGGACGTGGTTCACGTAGCCCTCAACCGGCAGCAGCTCACCCCCGAACTACGGAACACCTACATCTCCACCTGGACCGGCCAGCAACAGTGGCTGGAGACCTTCGCCGCCGTCGCCGACCGTGCCGACCAGGAGCTGTTCGACCAGACGGTCGCCGGTCCCGACGCCCGCGAGGCGGACTCCTACAACAGCAACCTGCGCGGCCTCTCCGACGCCAGGAACCTGGCGGCCGCCGGCTTCACACCCGACCAGTGGGATAGCGCGATGGCCGAATACGCCGCCCTGGTTCGGAAAGTGGAGGCGAAGCTTGACCGGGATGCCGTCGGGCTCGCCGACGAGCGCCGGTCGGCCGTGCGGATGCAGGTGTTCCTGGAGACCGGGCTGCTGCTCAGCATGCTGCTGCTCGCCGTCCTCTTCGCGTACCTGGTCGCCCGCTCGATGGCGCGGTCGCTGCGTGAACTGCGGCAGGGCGCTCTTATGATCGCCGGGCACGGGCTGCCGCAGGCCGTCGCCCGACTGCGGGAGACGCAGGCCACCGGCAGCCAGCAAACTCCGGTGCAACTCGCCAACCAGATCGCCGAGCCGCTGCCGGTGCGCAGCAAGGACGAGTTCGGTCAGGTGACCGAGGCGTTCAACGCGGTTCACCTGGAGGCGGTGCGTACCGCGGCGGAGCAGGCCGCCCTGCGGGCTTCCGTGGCGACCATGTTCGTTAACCTGGCCCGCCGGTCGCAGATCCTGGTCGACCGACTCATCGGTCAACTCGACCGCCTCGAACGGGGCGAGGAGGATCCCGATCGGCTGGCCGAGTTGTTCCAACTCGACCACCTCGCCACCCGGATGCGCCGCAACGACGAGAACCTGCTGGTCCTCGCCGCTGCGGACTCCACCCGCGTGCAGCGGGAGCCGGCGGCCCTGATCGACGTGCTCCGGGCCGCCCAGTCCGAGGTGGAGCACTACACGCGGATCGAGTTCGGCATCATCGACCGCGATATCGAGGTCGCCGCCGCTGCCGTCAACGACCTGGTGCACCTCATCGCCGAGCTGTTCGACAACGCGACCGCGTTCTCGCCGCCCGAGTCGCAGGTCGTGGTGGAGGCCCGTCGGGCCGGCGACCGTGCCTCCCTCTACGTGGAGGACCGCGGCATCGGCATCAGTCCGGAACAGCTGCGGGAGCTGAACGAGAAGCTCGCCACCCCGCCACAGGTGGACGTGGCGGTCTCTCGGATGATGGGCTTGGTCGTGGTTGCCCGGCTGGCGTCCCGGCACGGGGTCAAGGTGGAACTACGCGCCGGCACCGATCGGGGAGCCGTCGCGGAGGTGAGCCTTCCGCCTGGTGTGCTGGTGCCCCGGGGGCTCGGCGCCGGGCAGCAGCTACCCCCCGGCCTGCCGCCAGTGCCGAACCCCAGCCCGGCGGCGTCACTCGACGCCCTTCCCGCGCCGGCTGGCTCAATCTCTGGCCCCCGCCCGGGCGAGTCTGGTAACCAGGTAACGCTCGGTGGCCGGCCCTTCGATCCGGCCCACAGCAACGGGGCGGGCACGCCCTCGAGTTCGCCGCCGGCAATGCCAGCGTGGTCCGATCTCACCGGTGCGACCAGCGCCGTCACCGGCGGTGGGTCGGACGCCCCGTACCCCACGAACGGGCAGCCGAACGGCATGTTGCCGCAACGGCGTTCCTCGAGTGAGGCGGATGCCCCCGGGCAGCAGCCGGGGATTCCGCGACAACTGCCGAGTAGCCCAGAAGCCCAGCCGCACGGCACTCCGTCGACCCCCTACTCCGGGTGGCCGGCTTCCGGGCAGCCCACCGCGGGCATGCCGACCTCCGCGGCGCCGGTGTCGGCGGCGCCGAGCTCGGGCCAGCCGTACGCGGCGCCGACCTCTGCAGCGCCGAGCTCGGGCCAGCCGTACGCGGCGCCGACCTCCGCAGCGCCGAGCTCGGGCCAGCCGTACGCGGCGCCGACCTCCGCAGCGCCGAGTTCGGGCCAGCCGTACGCGGCGCCGAGCTCGGGCCAGCCGTACGCGGCGCAGTTGCCGCCGTCGCCGGCCACCACGGCCCCGAGTAGCGCCGCCCCACCGGCGTGGCCGCCGGTGCCCAGCACCGCTGCCTCGGTCTCCGAACAGGTCCCCACGGTCCCTGACCTGACTACCGAGCTGCCTCGGATAGCAGCTTCGGCCGGCTCCCCGCCCGCCGCATACCCCGCTGCGCCCGCGTCGGCCGGCCCAGCCGCTCCGGTGCCGGGCTCCCCGCCGCTTGCGCCGTCGGTGGCGCGGCCAGTCGCGCCGCAGAGCCAGCAGTCGTCAGCCGCGCCGCAGAACGAGCAGTTGCCTGCCGACGCGACGATGGAACTGCCGATCTTCCGGGAGCTGGAGTCGGCCTGGTTCCGCACCCGCCGACCCGGCTCCGAGGAGACTGCCAAGAATGCCGACACTGTCGGGGGCGGCGGCGCCACGGGGCAGGGTGGTGCCGCGACCCAGCAGTTCGCCAGGGTAGATGCGGACCGGCAGCAGCAGGCACCACCCGCAACGACAGGTAACACACCAATGGCAGAAAGCCCGACGAACGGCGGTACGTCGCGTCAGAACGGCCCGACCGCGAACGGGAACACCTTCCCCACCGGCGGGTTCGCCCCATCACAGGGAAGAGCCGGTGAGGGTTGGAGCACCGCCGCCGACGACGGTTGGCGGGCCGCTACCGCGGCCAGCGACGTACCGGTGGCGGCGACCACCTCAACTGGTTTGCCGAAGCGTACGCCGATGGCGCAGCTGGTACCTGGCGCGGTGGAAAAACCGTCGGCAGCGGTTCAGCGGCGAACGCCTGAGTCGGTCCGAGGGCTGCTCTCTGCGTATCACCGTGGAGTCCAGCGAGGGCGTAATAGTCCCTCGGACAGCAACCCGACCAGCCCGGAGGGGAATCCGGGTGGGCAGTCCTCGCAATCTGGCTCAGGCCCAATGGCTGGGAACGGGCAGAAGGAGCAAGAAGGATGACTACTACGCAGGACCTCGGCTGGCTGCTCGCCAACTTCGCCGACCGGGTGCCGGGAGTCGCGCATGCGGTCGCCGTGTCGGCGGACGGCCTGCTCCTCGCGGCCTCACGGGACCTTCCGCGGGACCGAGCCGACCAGTTGGCTGCCATCGCATCCGGACTGGTGAGCCTTACCCAGGGTGCAGCCCGCTGCTTCGAGGGCGGCGCCGTGCTCCAGACCGTGGTGGAAATGGACAACGGTTTCCTCTTCCTGATGTCGATCTCGGATGGCTCGTCGTTCGCGGTGCTCGCTGCCCGCAACTCTGACGTCGGGCAGGTCGGTTACGAGATGGCCCTCCTGGTTGACCGGGTGGGGGATGCGTTGACCCCGCAGCCGCGTGCGGCAGCGGGAATGCCGGGCTGACGTTTCGTTGACCGGATGATGGCCGGCGGGCAAGGACAACAAAGTGGGAGCGGCCCGCGCCGGCCCCGGGTGCGAAGGAGGTGAGCGGTGACATGACTGATCGGGACGAACCGACCGGCGCGTTGGTCCGTCCGTACGCCGTGACCCGGGGTCGCACCCGTCCCCGACTCGATATCGCGATGGAAGCGCTTATCGAGACAACGGTGCGCGGGCGGGCCGTTGCCACGGGCAACGGCGGGCACGGCCGTGAGCACCAGTACATCGCCGCGCTCTGTGATGGACGTGTGCAGTCGTTAGCCGAGATCGCGGCGCGGATGCAGCTTCCGCTCGGAGTGGCCCGGGTGCTCATCGCCGACATGGCGACCGATGGCTTGGTCGCGGTCCATGAGCCGACCATCCTGGACGACTCGGACGACATGGTAGGCACTGAACTGCTGGAAAGGGTGCTGAGTGGACTTCGCAGGCTCTGACGTGGCGCGTCCGCCGACCGCGAGCGGCCGCGTGACATCGGCGAAGATTGTCATTGCCGGTGGATTCGGCGTCGGTAAGACGACGTTGGTCGGCTCGGTCTCGGAGATCACGCCGCTGACAACTGAGGCGATCATGACCTCCGCGAGTGTGGGCGTTGACGACAATCGGCAGGTGCCGGGGAAGTCGACGACCACGGTGGCCATGGATTTTGGTCGAATCACGATCGACCGAGACCTGATTCTGTACCTGTTCGGTACGCCCGGTCAGACTCGCTTCTGGTTTATGTGGGACGAACTGGTCCGTGGTGCCATCGGTGCGGTTGTCTTGGTCGACACCCGTCGGCTCGCTGACTGTTTCGCGGCGATTGACTTCTTCGAGCACCGGCAGCTGCCCTACCTGGTGGCCATCAACTGCTTCGATGGGCTGCAGTACCACAACCCGCAGGAGGTCCGGGACGCGCTGGCAATCTCCAGCCGCGTGCCGGTGGTGGCGTGTGACGCGCGCAACCGAGAGTCCACGAAACACGTGCTGATCTCGCTGGTCGAGTACGTGCTCACCATGCGTCGGTCCCGGGCTGTCGCCCGGGCCTGAATGACGTGCCGGTATCCGGCTACGGCCAGGCCGTAGCCGGATACCTAAGCCCTTTCGGACAAAGAAGCCGAACAGCCCTCGGCCAACTGCCGGGGGCTGTTCGCGATTCAGCTGGCGCTGATTGAGGCCGGGTCCCGGGAGTCAGGACCGGTATCCGACCGAGCGGTACTCGTACTCTTCTTCGTCGCGGTCACTGGTGTCCCGGGTGAAGTCCCAGCCGCCAGCGGCTTCGCGCCCTGGACGGCCACCAACCGCGAACCCCCCGATCTCTTGACCGCGACGCCAGCCGCGGAAGTAACCGGTGGTGTTCTCTGCGAGGCTGGCCGCGTCCCGAACAATCCGCAGTGGCCGATCGTCCCGCTTCGGCGAACCAGGGACCAGGTTGGCCTGTGGCACCCGGACCGGAAGGCCCGCTGCTGTCTCGGAGGCCGTCGGTTTCGCCGCCTGCTCCGCCGCCTGTTCGGCCGCCTGCCAACCGGTGTCGTTCAGCGACGACCAGTTCACCTCGTCGTCTTCGCTGTGACCGACGAACCAGGCCGATTTAGCCTGGGCGAAGATGAGCAGGTCCCCGTCCCCGTCGTCGGCGACCGGTGGGGGACGGTGCTCCACCGGTGGCAACTGCGGCCGGTTGGGGCGCTCGGTGGGGTGGTGGTGACTGCGGGGCCCCTCCCGATCAACGAGGCGGAGCGGTGGCGTGTCGAGCTGTTGGCCAACCCCGTCGAGGAGCGCGCGGTCGGCCAGCGGTGGCGGCTCGACCAAGCGCAGCACCGGCGGCTCTTGCGGCATGTCGTCGGCCAACCACGGCGGTGGCACTCGATTCTCCGCACCTGGATCAGTCGGGGCGTCCACCCCATGCCCGCCGTACGAGTCGGTCGTAGGGTTACGCGTAGCACCGTCCGCCGGGTCCGGGTTGTTGACCAGCGGCCAGTTCGCCCGCGAGCCCGGGGGAGCGGGTTCCCGGCCGGGACGGGGGTTCGGCACCGGTACGCTGGGATCGGTCACGCTGAACCCGCCGCTCGGCGTCACCGGTTCGGGTTCCGGGTTGGGTCGTGGCGGGATGATGGTGCGCTGCCGCTCAGCGCGGGCACTCTGGATCGCCGCGGTGGTCAACGTCGCCCGGAACGGCTCACCCGCCTCTGCCGGTGAGCTCGAGCCGCGCTGCGACGGCGGGGTTGGGGCGTTGGCGGCCGACGAGATGGGGCGGTTCGTCGGGCCGTCGACGCGGCTCGGCGTCGCCTCCGGTTGAGTCGGTTCCACCGAGGCCGGCGAACCGGCCATGGCTACCGGGGCAATCGGCTCCGGGGCCACTGGTGGGGGTGCGACCGGCATCGGTGCGACCGGTGGTGGTCCCATCGGGCGCGGGGACGGCGGTGCGGTCTGGCCCGGCGCCGGCTCTGGCTGGGGTCGGCGGGCGCTCTCCAGCCGGGTGGGCAGGGTGGCGCCAGCGGACGCTGGCTCGTGGCTCGGCGCACCGTGTCGGGCGGTAGACCGGCGGCGTGGCGCGGGAGCGCCCGCCCGGTCATGGAGCACACCGACCAGCGCCTCGCAGCCGACATCGCCGGCCCGGACCGCGGCGACGGCATGCCGGACGGTGGTGGAGACCGCCGAGGTGAGGGCTCGGCTGACCGCGGCGCGGCGCGGGGTCTCGGCGACCGCGACCCGGAGGGAGGTGATCGCCGCCTCGATCGTTTCAGGTGCGGCGACACCCGTGGCAGCGAGGTCCGCGAGGACCCGGTCGGCCGGCCCGTCGGGCTCTGCGCCGGCCAACATCCCGGGCTCGGGGAGGGCGTCGAGCACTGCCAGCGCAACCGGCTCGGCGGGATCAGGGTATGCCTGTAGGGCCGCCGGGAAGAGCTCCCGTAGCACCTCTCGCAGCGCGACCGCGGCCGAATGCCGGCCGCTGGCGAGCGCGGCGTGCGCGGCGAGGACCGGCTGGTAACCGGCCAGGTCCCGGGGAGCGGGTAGCGCGACGGCGGAGAGCGCACCGGCTTGCAGGGCGCGGGCGAGGCCGATGGCCCGTCGCTGCACCGGCGGTGCCTGCACCTCCTCCAGAGAGTCGTCGTCGGCGAATCGCTCGGCGAAGTCGTCCACCGAGTCGTCGTCGGCGACTGCCAGCGGACGACCAGCGGCGGTGACGAGGGAGGTGACGGTGTGGTCGTCGTTGTCGGCGGCGATCGCCGCGCCACTGATTCCGCCCGATCGTTTCACGAGCAGTGTGACCAACTGGGCGTAGCCGGCGGGGTCGTCGCTGATCTCGCAGACGTGCAGCAGACGACCAGCGTCGTCAACTACAGCGGATGTCAGCGTCGAACCGACCGAGGCCGGCCGCTCAGCCGGATCTGCCGAGGCCAGACCGCAGTACACGCGCACGAGCGCCACGGCGTCGTCCTCCTCCCGGGACACAGGTCTTCTCTGCCAGAGAATGATGCTCCCTGGTGTGGGTCAGTCGCGCCAGTCCACAACGGCAGAGATCTTGCCGACAATGGTGCGCCAACCAAGGCTTGCGGTTTGGGCCCCGATCTTCTTGAGCCGGCGCCGGCCGCGAAACCCGCCAATTCCCCCGTTGGCCGCGGCCCGCAACGCCTCGTCCAGGTCGTCAAGGCTGGAGCCAGCGGAGAGCATGTCCAGCACGGCGGGCACCCGCAGCGCGTACGAGAGGTCCCGGGCGACCTCGCCGGCCTCGATGAGCAGCGTCGAGTCCCACGCGTCGTGCCCGCCGCGCAGGTTTTCCACGACCAGGTCGAGCTCGTAGGTGTCCTCGCCGAGCGGCGTGACATCGCTCGGCTCCACCCGCTCGGCCAGTTCGCCCCAACTGTCCAGCTGGGACAGATCGTTGGGTGCGCCGGAGCGGACGAAGCTGACCAGGGATTCGGCCGTCTTGAAGAGCAGCAGCCGGCCCTTGTGACTGAGGAAGACCGGCACCTCCTCATCGCCCGCGTCGTCGGTGGACTCGGTTGCGGAGGCATCCGCCTCGTCCCCGGAGTCCTCGTGGGCGTCGCGCCCCTCCTTGTCGCTCTCCGCGAACTCCTGGGCGACCTCCTCGTCGAGGATGACGACCTTCTCGTCGTCCTCTTCGGCCACCACCTGTCGTCGGGCGAGGAAGGGGTCGTCCTGGTCGCGTTCCTCGACGTCGGTCGGGGTCAGCTCCCGAGCCGGACGGTAGGCGCGCAGCGTGTAGCCGCTGCCGGCGGGTAGCGCGATCTCCACCGGGTCGATCCGCAGCTCCGACCAGAGCGCGCGGGCGACCTCAGTCGACGCGGCAGCGGTGCCGGAGACAGCCGAGTCGTCGAGTTCGGGCTCGTCGGAATCGGGTCGTTGAGGCGACTGGCGGGCCACGCTGACCTCCGTGTGCTTCGGATTGCCCACCCACCAGGTCGACCTGGCGGGTGACTACGCGCACATACCCTAGTGGGCGGCGCCGGACTGTGGTGTCGGTACCCCGGCGGTGACTGGGAATTGCGGACGTGCGAGCGGATGGAGGCAGTCGGCGGGGCGATCGACGGCGGGGTGGAGGCAGCCGGAGGCGCGATGGCCGGCGGGGCGGATGGCCCCGGCCCTTGGCCCAGCCCGGTCAGGGCAGCGGGCCAAGAGCGAGATAGCCGCGCTCGGCAGCCTCCTGGAGCTGCCACTGATCCCGGTACCAGCCAGGGCTGGCGACCAGGTCGGCGTGCTGGCCGCGCTGGACCACCCGACCAGCCTCGAGCACCAGGATCTCGTCAACCGCGTCGAGGCCGCGCAGCCGATGGCTGATCAGCAGCACGGAGCGTTGGGCCGGGGTGGCGGCCAGTACGGCGGCCAGTACGTCGTCCGCGGCCACCGGGTCGAGCCCTTCGGTCGGCTCGTCGAGCACCAGCACCGCCGGCTCGGCGAGGAGCGCCCGGGCCAACGCGAGACGCTGCCGCTGGCCGCCGGAGAGCTGACCGCCCTGCTCCCCCACCACCGTGTCCCAGCCGTCGGGCTGCTCCCGTACCCAACCTGCCAACCCGGCGGTGGCGGCCGCGGCGGCGAGGTCCTCCTCGGTCGCACCGGGGCGACCGAGCAACAGGTTCTCCCGGACCGTGGCGTGGAAGACGTACGCCTCGGCGAGTAGGCCCCCGACGAGCCGGGGGAGGAGCTCCGCCGGGTAGGCGGAGAGCTCCTGTCCGGCCAGGACGACCTGTCCGGTGGTCGGCGGTACGCTGCCGGTCAGGACGGCGGCGAGCGTGCTCTTGCCGGCGCCGCTCGGCCCCACCACGGCGACTCGTCGGCCGGGGGGTAGGTCCAGGCGGAACCGGTCGAGGGCGGGCGGCCCCTCGCCGCGGTACTGGACGGTGACATCGCTGGCCCGGATCTCCGCGGCGGTGGGGGCGGGGCGCACCGCGGGAGTGGCCGCGGATACTGCCGGCGCCTCCCGAAGCAGCGCGGCGATCCGGGTGAGGCCGGCGCGGAGGCCGGTCCATTGCCGGGCGGCGCCGACGAGCGCGAGCGCGACCTCGACGGCGACCAGCGTGCCGACGGCGAGTACGCCGACCAGCACCCCGTCCACGCCGTCGGCCAGGGCCACCAGCAGTACCGCCCCGGCGGTCAGCCCGGCCACCAGAACCCCCAGCGCGTCCACCGCGAAGCCGGCCGCGGCCAGCCGCCGTTCGATTCGGGCCAGCCGCCGGATCCGGCCGGTCGCCGCGCCTCGGGCCCGATCGGTGGCCCCGAAGGCGGCGAGGTCGGCAGCGCCGTGGGTGAGGTCAACGGCGTCGGTGGCCAGGGCGCCGCGTAACGGCGCCAGCTCGGCGGCGGCGCGTCGGGTCAGCGCGGTGGCCAGCGCCGGTAGCGCGACCCCCGCAAGCAGCAGTCCAACGGCGAGCGCTCCGGCGGCGGCCGGTGAGACGAACGTGGTGACGGCGACGGCCACCACGCCGACCAGCCCCGCTGCCGTAGCCGGAACGAGGACCCGTAGCAGCAGGTCCTGGACGGCTTCGACGTCGGACACCAGCCGACTCAGGGCGTCGCCGGAGCGCTGCCCGGTGTGGTCCCGCCGGAACGCCAGGGCGGCGAAGACCCGGGTACGGACATCGGTGACCAGCCGCAGCACCGCGTCGTGCCCGGCCAGGCGCTCGGTGTAGCGGAGCACGCCGCGCCCGATGGCAAGCGCACGGACGGCGACGATCGCCACCGTCAGCCGGTCCAGTGGCGGGCGGCCGGCAGCACTCATCAGCAGCCACGTCGCGGTGGACATCAGGGCCAGCGCGGCGAACTCGGTGGCGGCGGCGAGTAGGCCCGCCCCGAGGAGCCGGTTCAGATAGGGTCGGGCCAGCCGCAGCACCACCCGCTCCGGCGCGCCGGCACGACCGGTGGACAGCGGCGCCGCATCGCCCTCGGTGCCGTCGGCCGGGGGAGTGCCTGGGTGGCCGGTCGGGTCGGAGACACGCATCAGGTCGTCCTCCCGGCGGGGGTCGGGGTGAGCTCGGTAACCCGCCCGTCGGCGACCCGCAGCACGCGGTCCGCGTCGGCCAGCAGCGCGGGACGGTGGGCCACCAGCAGCGCCGTGCGGCCGGCCACCAATGTGCGGGTGGCCTTGAGGACGGCGGACTCGCTCCCCGCGTCCAGGCGGGCGGTTGGCTCGTCGAGGAGCACCACCGGGGCGTCCCGGAGGAAGGCACGGGCCAGCGCGACCCGTTGTCGTTGACCGCTGGAGAGACCGTGCCCCCGCTCACCGAGGCGGGTGGCCAGCCCGTCCGGGAGCGCGGCGACGACCTCGGTCAGCGCGGCGTCGCGCACGGCGTCGGCCAGCCGGGCGTCGGGCGTGTCGGGGGAGCCGAGACGGATGTTGTCCGCCAGTGAGGCGGCGAAGAGGTGGGCCCGCTGCGGCACCCAGGCGAGTTTGCGGCGCCAGGCGTCCAGGTCGGCCCGGGCCAGGTCGACGCCGTCCACGGTGACCCGACCGGAGGTGGGCCGAACAAATCCGAGCAGCAGGTTCAGCAGGGTGCTCTTGCCGGCACCACTCGGCCCGACCACCGCGATCCGTTCGCCGGGCCGGATGGTCAGCGTGACATCGCGCAGCGCCGTGGTCCGGTCGTAGGCGACGGTGACACCCTCGAACCGGATCACGCCCCGGCCGTTCGGCTCGGCCCGGCCCGCCCCGGTGCCGGCCTCGGGCGCCCCGGCGGAGAGGGTGAGCGCCTCGTCCAGCGCGGTGAGCCCCTCCATGCTGGCGTGGAAGCGACTGCCGGCAGTCCGCAGCGGCAGGTACGCCTCGGGGGTGAGGAGTAGCACCAGCAGCGCGGTCTGCAGGGTCAGCCCGCCGCCGAGTAGCCGGACCCCGACCGGCACCGCGACCAGCGCGACGGAGAGGGTGGCGACCAACTCCAGCACCAGCGCGGAGAGGAACGCGATGCGCAGCGTCCGCATGGTCGCCACCCGGTGCCCGTCGGCCATCCGGCGGACCACCTCGGTCTGGGCCCGGGCCCGGCCGAACGTCCGCAGCGTCGGGAGCCCGGCGATCATGTCCAGGAAGTGCCCGCCGAGCAGCGCCAGCCGCCGCCACTGACGTTCCGTCGCCGCCTGCGCCTGCCAGCCGAGCAGCGCGCCGAAGATCGGGATGAGGGGGAGGGTGACCGCGATGATGAGGGCGGAGCTCCAGTCGGCGACGAAGATCCGGGCGAGTACGGCGATCGGTACGGTGACGCTGAGTACGAGCTGCGGCAGGTACCCGGTGAAGTAGGCGTCCAGCGCGTCCAGCCCCCGCCCGGCCAGCGTTGCCAGCTGTCCGGCCCGCTGCCCGGCGACCCAGGTCGGGCCGTGCCGACCGACCGCGGCGAGCAGCTCGGCCCGCAGCGCTGCCTTGACCGTCGCGGCGACCCGGGCCGACACCGTTCCCTGCGCCCACACCAGCAGCGACCGGGCGCTGATCGCGGCGACGAAGCCGGCCAACGCGGGCCGGTTGAGCTGCCCGTCGAAGGCGGTGGCGAGCAGTGCGGCGAGCGCGGTCGCCTGCGCCAGCACCAGGCCCGCGGCGAGTACGCCGAGGAGCGCGAGTACGGCGAGGTCGCGCCGGGCCGCGGGGACCTGTCGCAGCAGACGTGGATCGAAGGGACGACGGTTCATCGCTGTCCCGGTGCCCTACCGTCGGTCCGTCCCCGGAGCTCCCGCCAGCACATTTCGTAAAGCCTAGTCGGACCGGACTTCGGTGGTGCCGTGGCCATCAGCTCAGGAACAGCGAGACCGGTAGGGCGACCAGCGTGGTCGTCACCGCCAGCGCCGCGGCGCCGACCAGCCGGGGCGGTCGTCCCGACTCCAGCAGCCGGTGGACCCGCAGTTCGAGGTCGTGGTCGCCGAGGCCCAGGGTGCCGGCCGGAGTCAGCCGGTCACCAGCGGCGGCGAACCGGCGCAGCGCGCCGGCCAGGGGCGCCTCGGCGTGCCGCTCGCGGGCCTTGTCATCGGCGCGCATCTCGACGAGCAGGGTGACCCGCTCGTGTGCGTCCCGTACCCAGCGGAGCCAGGGCAGCGCCCGGCGCAGCGCGGTGAACGGCAACAGGACGAGGTCATGCCGTTCCTGGGCGTGGGCCCGCTCGTGGGTGAGCACAGCCGCCAGTTCGGCCTGGTCCAGCAGCTCGAGGGTGCCAGCACTGATCACGACCCGGGGTCGTACACCGGGTAGGCAGTACGCGGCCGCACTCGGATGGTCGAGCACCAGCGCGCCGGGCACCGTCGGATCCTGCCGGGCGACCAGCGTGAGCAGATCCCGGTGCCGGCGTTGGGCTCGGACGGCGCCGTGCAGGCTGCGGAGGGTGGTGGTGAACAGCACCACGCCGATTCCGCAGCCGAGACCGACGAGCCCGAGTTGGAGCGCGGTTACCCCAGCCGGCCACGTGCCGCGCCGCAGTTCCCCGGCGAGGGCCCAGAGGGCGCTGCCGGTCGGTAGGTCGTATCCGGCCAGGCCGATGGCTATCGGGAGACCCATCGCCGCCAGGCCCGCCGCCAGGCCGACCGCCTGCCAGCAGAGAATGGCCACCCGCGGACTGCGCCAGGTCCAGGTCGACCGGGCCAACACCTGCGCGGTGAGCCAGCAGGCCAGCACCGTGAGCCCGAAGTGCAGCGCGTACGTCATGCTCGCCGCCCTAGTACTTCGGCGTCTTGGCCGCCGGGGCGGCGGGGTCCGCCGGGGTGGCGGGGTCCGCCGGGGTGGCGGGGTCCGCCGGGGTGGCGGGGTCCGCCGGGGAACTTGGCTCGCCGGACGCGATCAGGGCGGCGCGCAGCACCTCCGCCTCGGTGCCGGTCACCGACCGGGCGAAGCGCACCAGGGCGGCGTCCCGGCTACCGCCGAGGTCCAGCGCGTCGAGCATCAGTTGGGCGATGTACGCCTCTCGGCTCGCGGCGGCCTGGTACCGCCAGGCCCGCCCCTCGCGTTCCCGCCGCACCATGCCCTTGCCGGCGAGCCGGTCCAGCACGGTCAGCACCGTGGTGTAGGCCAGCTCGCGCCCGGCGAGGGCGTCGACGACCTCCCGCACCATTAGCCCGTCTGTTCTGCCGGGGGGTAGGTCCCACAGCACATCCATCACTGCGCGTTCGAGCTCGCCGAGCCGGGTCACCCGGTAATCCTACCTCGCGTAGTAGTGCCCGCTACCCGCCCTTGGGGTGCCAGACCGTCTTCGTCTCCAGCAGTGCCGTCATCCGGGCCAGGCCGGGATCGGCGTACCAGTTGTGGTGGGCCGGGACCGGGCGCAGCACCCGCTTGAGGTTCTCCGCCGCCCTGACCTCCAGCCTCGTCGCCAGCTCGGCGTCGGCCACGCCCGTCAGGTCGAGGGCGTTGACATCCCGGTGGCCCGCCAGGGACGGGACCGTCTCCTCGATGCGACCGGTCAGGATGTTGACCACCCCGGCGGGAAGATCGGCGGTGGCCAGCACCTCGGCCAGGGTCACCGCGGCGAGGGGGTCGGTGGGCGAGGCCGCCACGACCACGGTGTTTCCGCTCACGATCGCCGGGGCGATCACACTGACCAGGCCGAGTAGCGCCGGCGCCGCGGGGGCCACCGCCGCCACCACCCCGGTCGGCTCCGGCGTCGACAGGTTGAGATACGGGCCGGCGACCGGGTTCACGCCACCCCGCACCTGGGGCAGCTTGTCCGACCAGCCGGCGTACCAGACCCACCGGTCGGTCGCGGCGTCCACCTCGTCGCCGGGGACGCCCAGGGCCACGAACTGCTCGCGCCGGCCCTCCAGCATCTCGGCGGCGCGGTAGAGGATCTGACCCCGGTTGTACGCGGTAGCGCCGGCCCAACCCGAGCCGGCGGACCGGGCCGCGACGACCGCGTCCCGGGCGTCCTTGCGCGAGGCGAGCGCCACGTTGGCCGTGCTGTTCCCACCTGACTGCACGAGATACGACCGTCCCGACTCGCTGCGCGGGAACTTCCCGCCGATGTAGAGCTTGTACGTCTTTCGTACCGCGACCCGCTCAGACATTCAGGTACGCCTCCAGCCCGTGCCGGCCGCCCTCGCGACCGTAGCCCGACTCCTGGTAACCGCCGAACGGCGCGGTGGGGTCGAATTTGTTGAAGGTGTTGGCCCAGACCACGCCGGCGCGGAGCCGGTCGGCCAGCCACAGCATTCGGGAGCCCTTCTCCGTCCACACGCCGGCCGAGAGCCCGTACGGAGTGTTGTTGGCCTTCTCGACGGCCTCCGCCGGAGTGCGGAAGGTCAGCACGGACAGCACCGGGCCGAAGATCTCCTCGCGGGCGATCCGGTGGGCCTGGGCGACCCCGGTGAAGATGGTGGGCGCGAACCAGAAGCCACGGTCGGGAAGCTCGCACGGGGGCGACCAGCGCTGGGCGCCCTCGGCCGTACCGGCGTCGGCGAGCTCGCTGATCCGGGCCAGTTGGGCCGCCGAGTTGATCGCCCCGAGGTCGGTGTTCTTGTCCAGCGGGTCACCGACGCGCAGCTGGGCCATCCGCTGTTTGAGTGCCGCCAGCACCTGGTCGGCGACCGACTCCTGGAGCAGCAGGCGGGAGCCGGCGCAGCAGACGTGCCCCTGGTTGAAGAAGATGCCGTTGACGATGCCCTCCACCGCCTGGTCCACCGGGGCGTCGTCGAAGACGATGTTGGCGGCCTTACCACCCAGCTCCAGGGTTAGCTTCTTGTCGGTGCCGGCGACGGCGCGGGCGATGGCCTTGCCCACCTCGGTGGAGCCGGTGAAGGCGACCTTGTCCACGTCGGGGTGCTCGACCAGGGCCCGGCCGGTCTCGCCCGCACCGGTGACGATGTTCACCACTCCGGCGGGGAGGTCGGCCTGCTGACAGATCTCGGCGAAGAGCAGCGCGGTGAGCGAGGTCGTCTCCGCGGGCTTGAGTACCACGGTGTTGCCGGTGGCCAGGGCTGGGGCGATCTTCCACGCCAGCATGAGCAGGGGGAAGTTCCACGGGATGATCTGCGCGGCCACCCCGAGTGGCCGGGGGTCGGGCCCGAACCCCGCGTGGTCGAGTTTGTCCGCCCAGCCGGCGTGGTAGAAGAAGTGGGCGGCGACCAGGGGAAGGTCGACGTCCCGGGACTCCTTGATCGGCTTGCCGTTGTCCAGCGACTCCAGCACCGCCAACTCGCGGGAACGCTCCTGGATGAGGCGGGCGATCCGGAACAGGTACTTGGCCCGGTCCCGGCCCGGCATCGGGCCCCAGACCCGGTCGTACGCGGTGCGCGCGGCGCGGACCGCGCGGTCGACGTCGCCGACGCCGCCGGCGGCGACGCCGGCGAGGACCTCCTCGGAGGCGGGGTTGATCGACGGGAAGCTGTCGCCGTCGGTCGGGTCAACGAACTCGCCGCCGACGAAGAGCCCGTACGCGGGCTGGAGCCGTACCACCGAGCGCGACTCGGGGGCGGGGGCGTATTCGAACATCGCGCTCAGTCCTGGGTGAAGTAGTCGGGACCGGCGTAGTCGCCGGTCGTCAGCTTGGTGCGCTGCATCAGCAGGTCGTTGAGGAGGCTGGAGGCGCCGAACCGGAACCAGTCCGGGTCCAGCCAGTCCGGGCCGACCGTCTCGTTGACCAGCACGAGGTACTTGGTGGCGTCTTTGGTGGTCTTGATGCCGCCGGCCGGCTTCACGCCGACCTGCCGTCCGGTCGCGGCACGGAAGTCCCGGACCGCTTCCAGCATCACCAGCGTCACCGGCGGGGTGGCCGCCGCCGGGACCTTCCCGGTGGAGGTCTTGATGAAGTCCGCGCCGGCCAGCATGGCGAGCCAGGATGCGCGCCGGACGTTGTCGTAGGTGGAGAGCTCCCCGGTTTCCAGGATCACCTTGAGGTGGGCCGGGCCGCAGGCCTCCCGGGTGGCCACGATCTCGTCGTAGACCTGCTGGTACCGGCCGGTCAGGAAGGCGCTCCGGTTGATCACCATGTCGATCTCGTCGGCGCCGGCGGCGACCGCTGCCCGGGTGTCGGCGAGCTTGACCTCCAGCGGCGCCTGGCCGGCGGGGAAGGCGGTCGCCACGCTGGCCAGATGGACCGCGCCGGCTCCGGCTGGTGCTGCTTCGGCGCCGGCCGGTCCGGCCCCGCCGGCGGGCCCACGCAGCACCTCGGCCACGTACGGGACCATCGACGGGTAGACGCAGACGGCGCCGACGTGCGGGCAGGACGGGTCGGCGGGGTCGGGGCGCAGGGCCTTGGCGGCGAGGGCCCGTACCTTGCCGGGGGTGTCGGCCCCCTCCAGGGTGGTGAGGTCGACCATCCGGATGGCTAGGTCGATCGCCCAGGCTTTCGCCGTGGCCTTGATCGAACGGGTGCCGAGCTGCGCCGCCCGCTGCTCGGCACCGACCTGGTCCACGCCGGGCAGGCCGTGGAGGAACGCCCGGAGCGTGGTCTCGGATCGTCCCAGCTCGGTTAGGTCCGACCGGGCCGACATCGCTGTCGCCGTCATGAACCGGAGTCTACGCCGGAGTGCCAGACTGTGATCTTGGCCATGGTGGTGGCGCCCGCCAGCACCGCCGGTCCGGCCACACCGAGGGTGCCCAGGGCCGTGGGCGGGTAGGTTGAGCGACCGTGGAAGTACACGTCATTGACCACCCGCTCGCCCAGGCGCGGCTGACCGCGATGCGCGACGCCCGGACCGACTCGGCCTCGTTCCGCGCCGCGCTGCACGAACTCACCACCATGCTGGTGTACGAGGCGGCTCGCTCCTTCCCCGTCGAGCGCTACCCGGTGCAAACCCCGGTGACCGGCACGCAGGGCACCCGACTCGCCAATCCGCCGCTGCTGGTGCCGGTGCTGCGGGCCGGCCTCGGCATGGCCGACGCCGCGCTGGGCCTGTTGCCGGAGTCTTCGATGGGCTTCGTCGGTCTGGCCCGGGACGAGGAGACCTTCGAGCCCCGGGCGTACATGGAGTCGCTCCCGCCCGACCTCACCGGACTGCCGGTGCTGGTGCTGGACCCGATGCTCGCCACCGGGGGCTCGTTGGAGCACTGCTGCCGGCTTCTCGCCGATCGGGGGTGCACCGACATCACGGTGCTCTGCGTGCTCGCCGCGCCGGTCGGAATTGACCGGCTGGACCGCTCCGGCCTGCCCCTGCGCCTGGTCACGGCGGCAGTCGACGAGGGCCTGAACGAACGTCGGTTCATCGTCCCCGGCCTGGGCGACGCCGGTGACCGGCAGTTTGGCGGCATGCCCCGCTTCTGACCGCGACGGTCCACGGTCGGTGTTGGGCGGCGGCTGGCGTCGCCTCCGCCCTACACCCCCAAGCTGGCAGCGATCTCGGTGCGCAACTCGGCGACGGCCGCGGCGGCGCGGCGTCGGGCCGTGGCGATGTCACCCGCCCCGACCGGCTGCACCACCTCCAGGTACGCCTTGAGCTTTGGTTCGGTGCCGGAAGGTCGGATCACCACCCGGGCGGTGGCGCTGCGCAGGATCACCACATCGGCCGCCGGGAGCAGGTCCTGGGATTCGATGAGCGCTTCTCCGAGTAGCGTGCTCGGGGTAGCGGCGCGGATCCGGGCCATCGCGTCTGTGATCACCTGTAGGTCGTCCACCCGGACCGCGAGTTGGTCGGTGTGGTGCACGCCGAACTCGGCCGCCAACTCGTCCAGCCGGTCGGCGAGGCCACGCCCTTGCGCCTTGAGCCCAGCGGCGAGCTCGGCGATGGTCAGCGCCGCCGTGATGCCGTCCTTGTCCCGGACATGGTCGGGGGCGACGCAGTAGCCCAGCGCCTCCTCGTAGCCGAAGACCAGCGGGGTGGACCCCCCACCAGCCCGGACAATCCACTTGAACCCGGTCAGGGTCTCATCATACGGCAGGTCCCGGGCGGCGCACATCGCGCGCAGCAGCGCCGACGACACGATGGTGGTCGCGTAGAGGCCGGTTCGGCCGCGCCGCATCAGGTGGTCGGCGAGGAGCGCCCCCACCTCGTCACCGCGGAGCATCCGCCAACCCGGAGTGTCCCGGTCCGCCGCGGATTCGGCCGTTTCCCGGATCACCACCGCGCACCGGTCCGCGTCCGGGTCGTTGGCGATCGCGAGGTCCGCGCCGGTCGCGTCGGCCAAAGCGGTGAGCCGGTCAACGGCGCCGGGCTCCTCCGGGTTGGGGAAGGCGACCGTGGGGAACTTCGGATCCGGCTCAGCCTGGTCCGGTACGAGCTGTGGGGTGGGGAAACCGGCGTGGGTGAACGCCGCGGTGAGCACCGCGGCGCCAACTCCGTGTAGTGGCGTGTACGCGACCTGCAGGTCCCGCGGCCCGCCCGGTGCGGTTACCGCGACGGCCTGCTGCACGTACGACGCCACCAGGGTGTCGTCGAGGAGCTCCCCGGGTGGGCCCAGCGGTACGGCAGCCAGCGGGCCGACCGCGCGGATGGCGGACTCGATTTCGGCGTCCGCCGGCGGCACGATCTGCGCGCCCGCGCCCAGTTCACCACCGAGCTGGGCGCCCAGGTAGACCTTGTAGCCGTTGTCCTGGGGCGGGTTGTGACTGGCGGTCACCATCACTCCGGCGACCGCCTCGTGCTGGCGCACCGCATGGGCCAGCACCGGCGTCGGCAGTGGGCGGGGAAGCAGCAGCGCCGGGCGGCCCGCGCCGGTGGCGACCTGCGCGGTTCGTTCCGCGAAGGCGCGGGAGCCGGTCCGGGCGTCGTACCCGATCACCAGGGGGCCGGCGCCACCCTGGGCGGTCAGCCAGGCGACCAGCCCGGCGGCGGCCTGGGTGACCACCGCGAGATTCATTCCGTTCGGGCCGGCGCGCAACGGGCCGCGTAGGCCCGCGGTGCCGAAGGTCAGCGGGCCGGCGAAGCGGTCGGCCAGCTCCGGGGCGCTGGCCGGAAGCCGGTCGAGTACCGCCTGCAGCTCGGCGCGGCCGGCCGGGTCCGGATCGTCGTCGAGCCAACGTTGGGCCTGCTCACGAAGGTCATTGAGGTGGTGGTGATCCGCCGACATGCCTCTTGATAGCACGTCGGCGGATCACCGCGTCGGGTCGCCCAGGCTCAGCTGGCCGCGGTCAGCTGGAAAGATTTGACCATTTCGTCGAAGATCGGTCGACTCTCCTCGAACCGGGCGTCGTTGGCGGTCAGGTAGAACGAGTACGACTGGCCTTCGTGGGCGACGCCACGCCAGATGCCGTGCCGCATCTCCGCGCCCTCACCACAGGTGTATTCAAGCTGGGCCGCCGGCTTGCCGGCCAGCTCGACCCCGACGTCCAGGGCGATCTGACGGTACGGCTTCGCGCAGGAGGAGTTGGTCTGCAGCCCGTCCGCGGCGATCTCTGCCCAGCGTGCTGAGGTGTTGTTCCACTTCTCGGTGATGACGCGGACCCGGCGGCCCTGGTCCGCCGGGTCAACGTAGTCGGTGTACAGCCCGCCGACCTTCTCTTCCCAACCCTGCGGCACCAGGACCCGCACCCCCCGCGCCGAATACTCCATGAGTTCGGGAAGCTCGACGGTGGGAGCGGCCGACGTCGGCTGGGCCGCCGGTGGTGCTACCGGTGGCTCCGGATCGTCTCCGCCGGTGAAGGTGAGGATGCCGACCAGAAGCACCACGGCCAGCCCGCCCGCGACGGCGAGTTGGACCTTGCCCGGCCAGCTCTTCACCCGGTGAACGAGTTGGTTGCCGCTGGCCCGGGCCTGACCGGCGAGGCCGCCGCCCGGTGCTGGTGCTGGTGCTGGTGCTGGTGCTGGTGTCGGTGGCTGCGATGTGTTGGTCCACGCCTGACCGGTGCCCGGAACTGACCACTGGGCCCCGGCCGGTGGAGCGGCCGGGGCCGGGTAGCCGCCGAGGCGCTGGGTGACATCCCCGCCGTAGGTGCGGCTCGGCGCCGGCATCGCCCCGGTCGGTGTGTGCAACGGACCGGCGAGCGCGTTGGCGCTGGTTTCCGCCAGGGCAGCGGGGGTGGCCCGGGACTCCACTGCGGGACGCTCGCCCCGGCGCAGCGCGGCGAGTCGGTCGGTGAGCGACTCACCGGCCGCGAGCATCGCGCGCCCGCCGATCGTGCCACTCGGTTGCGCCGGTTGCGCCGGTTGCGCCGGCTGCGCCGGCTGGGCGGGTTGGGTCGGTTGGGTCGATTGGGCCGGCTGCGGGATCACGGCTGGCTGTTGCTGGACCGGCACCACCGAGTACGGGTCGGTCACCGAGTGCACCGCAGCCGCGTTGCTGGTCAGCGGGCCGGCTAGCAGCTCGCGGAGCATGGCCCGGGCCGTGTGCACCGGCAGCCGGCGGTCCGGGTCCTTCTCCAGCAGTCCCATCAGTACGGGCACCAGCGGGCCACTGCGCTGGGGCGGGGCCGGCGGGTCCTCGACGACCGAGTGCATCGTCTCGATCGGATCGCCCTTGTCGAAGGGCGGGCGTCCCTCGGCGGCCGTGTAGAGGGTCACCCCGAGGGAGAACAGGTCGCTGGGCGGCCCGAAATCCTGGCCCATCGCCCGTTCGGGGGAGATGAAGTGTGGGGAGCCGAGCACCATGCCGGGCGTGGTGAGCTGCACGTCGGTGGGCATCCGGGCCACCCCGAAGTCGGTCAGCACGCAGCGGCCGTCCGAACAGATCAGCACGTTGGCGGGCTTGACGTCACGATGCAGTACGCCGATCGCGTGCGCCACCTCCAGCGCGCCGAGCAGCGAGACCCCGATCTTGGCTACCACCCGCTGGGCCAACGGGCCGTCTTCGATCACCATGTCCGCGAGGCTGCGGGAGTCGAGCAGCTCCATCACGATCCACGGCCGGCCACCCTCGGTGACGACGTCGTACACCTGGACGACAGCGGGGTGTTGGATCGCCGCCGCGGCGCGGGCCTCGCGCAAAGTACGTTCGTACATGGCGTCGCGGTCGGAGGGGGCCAGCCCTTGGGGTAGGACGACCTCCTTGACGGCCACGTCTCGGCGCAGGAGCGTGTCTGCGGCACGCCAGACCGTGCCCATGCCGCCATTGCCCACCGCCGAGCGCAATGAGTAGCGCCCGCCAATGATGGTGTTGGGTGTTGCGCGGTCGCTGGGAGGACTGACAGGTCCGCCGCTCCACGTCGGGATCTGAGTCACTGAAGAGCCACCGGGGATTTCGAGGGGGGCTGGGACACAACCCCTCTATCTTGCTTGGTCGGATGCCGGTTGCGAAAGCCGACGCGGCGGACATTTGGCAAAGTCGACGATGCGTGTCCAGGCGGGCACGCTGGGGTGGCCGGGTGGGGTGTGTGCCCAATCCCTCATCCGGTGCCGGTGCTGGTCGTCTTACCATCCGGTAATGAGCGAACGGCGGTCAAGCGAGTCCGGTTTCCCGATTCAGGGCGTCTACACGACGGCCGACCTCCCGGAGGACCTGGACTCCCGGCTGGGCAACCCGGGGGAGTACCCGTACACCCGCGGGGTCTACCCCACCATGTACACGGCGCGCCCCTGGACGATGCGCCAGTATGCCGGCTTCGGTACCGCCGCGGAGTCCAACGCGCGCTACCACCAGCTGCTTCGGGCGGGCACGATGGGGCTCTCCGTCGCTTTCGACCTGCCCACCCAGATGGGGTACGACTCGGACGAGTCGATCGCCCACGGTGAGGTCGGCAAGGTCGGTGTCGCCATTGACTCAATCGAGGACATGCGGCTGCTCTTCGACGGAATCCCACTGGACAAGGTCTCCACGTCGATGACCATCAACGCGCCGGGCTCGGTGCTGCTGCTGCTCTATCAGTTGGTCGCCGAGGAGAACGGCGTGCCGGGGGCGGCACTGAACGGCACGATCCAGAACGACATCCTCAAGGAGTACATCGCCCGCGGGACGTACATCTTCCCGCCGAAGCCCTCGCTGCGCCTGGTAGCGGACACCTTCGCCTACTGTCGCGCCGAGGTACCGAAGTGGAACACCATCTCCATCTCCGGCTACCACATGGCCGAGGCGGGTGCGTCCCCCGTTCAGGAGATCGCCTTCACCCTGGCCAACGGGGTCGAGTACGTGCGCGCGGCGATCGCCGCCGGGCTCGCCGTGGATGACTTCGCGCCGCGGCTGTCGTTCTTCTTCGTCGCCCGGACGACCCTGTTGGAGGAGGTGGCGAAGTTCCGTGCCGCCCGGCGGATCTGGGCCCGGCTGATGCGGGACGAGTTCGGGGCCAAGAATCCGAAGTCGATGATGCTCCGCTTCCACACCCAGACCGCCGGCGTGCAGCTGACCGCCCAGCAACCGGAGGTGAACCTGGTCCGGGTGGCGGTGCAGGGGCTCGGCGCCGTACTCGGCGGAACGCAGTCGTTGCACACCAACAGCTTCGACGAGGCGATCGCGTTGCCGACGGAGAAGGCCGCCCGGCTCGCGCTGCGGACGCAGCAGGTGCTCGCCTACGAGACGGACCTGACCGACACCGTTGACCCGTTCGCCGGCTCGTACGTGGTGGAGGCGATGACGGCCGAGATCGAGGCCGCGGCGGAGGGGCTGATGCAGCGGGTCTTCGAGCACGGTTCGGCGGTTGAGGCGATCGAGGTCGGGTTCCAGAAGCGGGAGATCGAGCAGTCGGCGTACCAGATCGCGCAGCAGATCGACTCCGGTGAGCGGGTCGTGGTGGGCCTCAACCGGTTCGCGGTGGACGAGGAGGAGCCGTACGAGCCGCTGCGGGTTGACCCGGCGATCGAGGTCGCGCAGGCCGAGCGGCTGGCGAAGTTGCGGGCGGAGCGGGACTCGGGTGCGGTTGAGCGGGCCCAGGCGCAGCTGCGGGCCGCTGCCGAGGGGAGCGGTAACGTGCTCTACCCGATGAAGGAGGCGTTGCGGGCTCGCGCCACGGTTGGCGAGGTTTGCGGCACGCTGCGTGAGGTCTGGGGGATGTACCGCCCCGCTGACCGTTTCTGACCCCGTCCCGGCGTCCTCCGTCCCGGCGTCCCGGCGTCCTCCGTCCCGGCGTCCCGGCGTCCTCCGTCCCGGCGTCCCGGCCTCCCCGCGGTGCTGCCGTTGCCGGTGCCGCCAGCGGTTGTTGCCCCCGCCCCCTGCCCGTTCGCGGGCTGGGTGGCGGTCTGGGCGCGTAGCGGGCAGCAATCGTGGGTAACCCGTTCGAGTGAAGTAGACGCACACCGTGTGTGGTCGGTTGCCGGGTGAACGTGTGACCGTCTGCGGGCCCGCTCGTGAGTGTGGTTGCTAGTTGCCGGAGTGTCCGTTAATAGAACGGACTAATGCCACAATTCGGATGACGGTCTCGAGTGGTGGGTAAAAATTCTGCACTCGTGAATCGGTTACGCGTTGTAGGAGGTGTGGGGCAGATGGCAGCGTTCAACCGCGATCTACCTGCTGTCCCGCCGATGAACGAGCGCCCCGAGCAGGGCGTACGTGACGCAGAGCGGCCCGACCGCTACCAGAACGAGGTTGCGCAGCGTCACCGTCGGAGGTCTAGGCTGTCGGCGGTTCCGGAAGATTCATCCATTTCTAGTGATCGAGAATTCGACGTGACGAGTGCGTTGACGCTGCCAAGTAATGGCCAGCTGGCGTCGTCCTGGACGGAGGCGCCCGCCGGCTCCCAGCCCCTACCCCTCGACCTGGACCAGTTCCTTGCGCTCCGGGTGTCGGGCCTGATCGCCACCCGCCGGCGAATCCACTCGCATCCGGAGCTCTCCGGCGAGGAGTTCGAGACGGCCGCTCTGATCGCCCGGGAGCTGACCCAGGTCGGGTTGCGACCCCGGCTGCTCCCCAAGGGCAACGGAGTTATCTGTGACATCGACGGTCGCCCAGACGGCCCAGTGATCGCGTTCCGGGCCGACATCGACGCGCTGCCGTTGACCGACAGCAAGGACGTGCCCTTCCGCTCCACGGTGGACGGGGTCTGTCACGCCTGCGGCCACGACGTGCACACCACGGTCCTGCTCGGCCTGGGAATGCTCCTCGCCCGCCTCGCCGAAGCGGGTGAACTGCCGGGCCGGGTGCGTCTGATCTTCCAGCCGGCCGAGGAGATCCTGCCCTGTGGGTCGCTCGAGGTGATCGAGGCCGGCGGTCTCGACGAGGTGGTGCAGATATTCGCGCTGCACTGCGACCCGAACCTCCCGGTCGGCGAGGTCGGCCTCCGGGTCGGTCCGATCACCGCCGCCGCCGACAACGTCAGCGTGCGGTTGACCGGCCCCGGCGGGCACACCGCCCGCCCGCACCTCACCGTCGATCTGGTTGACGCCCTCGGCCGGCTGATCACCGAGGTGCCGGCCCTGGTCGCCCGGCGGGTGCCGGCCAACAGCGGACTACTGCTGGTGTTCGGCCACGCCTCGGCCGGCACCCGCTACAACGTCATCCCGTCGGAGGCCTGCGCCTCCGGGACGCTGCGCGTGATGGATCGGGACACCTGGGCGATGGCCCCCAAGGTCGTCGCCCAGGTGGTCCAGGACGTGATCGCCCCCACCGGCGCCACCGTGGACCTGGACTATCAGCGTGGCCGACCACCGGTCAGCAACGACTCCCAGGCCATTCAGGTCCTCGCCGCCGCGACCACCGCCGCGCTCGGGCCGGCCGGCATCGCGGAGACCCCACAGAGCA
Source organism: Salinispora goodfellowii (assembly GCF_059570675.1). NCBI lineage: Bacteria > Bacillati > Actinomycetota > Actinomycetes > Micromonosporales > Micromonosporaceae > Salinispora > Salinispora goodfellowii. Next base: position 268,705 of record NZ_JCANTD010000002.1, read on the forward strand.
TGGGGGGTGAGGACTTCTCCTGGTATCTGGAGTACGTCCCCGGTGCCCTGGCCCGACTCGGTGTCGGCCGCTCGGGCCCGAACGTTGACCTCCACCGCGCGTCGTTTGACCCGGACGAGCGGGCCATCCCGGTCGGCGTTCGGCTCATGGTGCAGACCGCGCTCCAGGCGCTTGCGGCGGCGGGCTGACCGCGGGTGGAGCGACCCCGCCGCCGGTGGGGTCGCCCGGCCCCCGCCCGGTGCTGTTCGCGGGGGGAGCGACCAGGGCCGGCCGCGGGCGGCGGCGGCGCAGCGACCACACCAACGTGCCCAGCGGCACGCCGACTAGAAGCAGCCACGGCAGTACCGCTCCGAGCACGGTCAGCAGGACGGTCCACGAGATCAGGAAGACCTTCCACCCGCCCTTGAGGCCAGCCACGAAGCCGAACGCGGAAGTGTCGTCCTCGGTGGTGGCGTCCGGGCCGACCAGCAACACAGTGATCGAGGAGAGTGCGGTCAGGTCCGCCAGCCGGCGTTGCTTCGCCTCCAGCGAGGCGAGATCGGCCTCGCGGCGCGCCAACTCGTTCTCCAGCGAAACCAGATCGCTGATCGACTGCGCCTCGCCGAGCAGTCGCCGGGCGTTCTCCACCCGGGCCCGTTGTGTGGTGATCCGGGCGTCTAAGTCGATCACCGCTTCGGTGACGTCCTCGGTGGAGATCTCCTGTCGCTGCCGTTTACCGAGTTTGGCGACCTGCTCCACCACGGTGGCGAAGTTCGCGGCCGGCACCCGGAGCGTCAGCTCGGCGGTGGCGTTCCCGGCCGCACTGCGTCGCTGGTCACTACCGACGAAACCGCCGGCCGTCGTGGTCAGGGCGATCGCCTGGCGGGCGGCCTGCTCGACGTCGGGCACCTGCACGCGCATCGAACCGGTGTAGACGATGGCACGCTGGTCGACCCGGAGGTCCGCCGAAGGGGCGTCCCCCTCAGCTGGCCCGTCCGGCTGGCCGGCACCCGCCTCGGTCGCCGCCGTGTCGTCGCCGGTGCCCGGACCGACGTTCTCGTCAGTGCCCGCACCGCAGCCACTGACGAGCAGGGCCCCCATCAGCATCGCTACCAGCGCCGCCCCTCGGCGGCGCGCTGCACATCGAGACATGTCCGCTCCGATCCGTAACATTCATCTGCTCCCGCCCGGGGCGTGACCCGGACGGCAGGGACGATCGGTCAGTCGGGACGTGGTGCGGTGTCCCTTCCGGCAGACTGCGCTGAGGAGGTCACGTTTCGATTCTCGAGGAGTCACGAATGCGGCTGACCAAGTACACGCACTCCTGCATCCGGGTGGAGGACGAAGGCGGGGTGCTGGTCGTTGATCCCGGCGTCTACAGCGAGCGCGTCGCGCTGGACGGCGTGGACGCTGTGCTGATCACCCACGAGCACCCGGACCACGTGGACGTGGCAGCCCTGACCGAGCAACGCGACCGGGGGCCGTTCATCGTGTACGGGCCGCCGTCGCTGGCGGCCGTGCTAAACGACCTGACCGCCGCGTTCGTCCCGGTCGAGGCGGGCGCGGAATTCACCGCCGCCGGCGTTCCGGTCCGCGCCTACGGCGGTCGACATGCCGTGATCCACTCCGATCTTCCGGTGGTGGAGAACCTGGCGTACCTGATCGACGACGTGGTCTACCACCCCGGCGATTCCTTCGTCGTGCCGCAGGATGTGCCGGTCGACACGCTGTTCCTGCCGATCCACGCGCCCTGGGCGAAGTTCGCCGAGTCGCTGGACTTCCTTCGCGCCGTCGGGCCCCGCCGGGCGTACGCGCTGCACGACGGGTTGCTCAACGACCGCGGCCTGGACGTGCTGAACAACAACTTCGTCCGGCTCTCCGACGTGGACTACCAGCGGCTCGTACCGGGCACCCTGGTGGATGCCTGAACCGCATGTCTGGTCCGTCCCGGGAGCTGCTGCGGCAGCTCTATCGCACGCCACCCGACCGGTTTGTGGCCGCCCGGGACGAGGCGGTGGCCGAGGCGCGGCGAGCGGGCGACGTACCTGCCGCGCGGGAGATCGCCCGGCTTCGTCGCCCCACGGTCGCGGCGTGGCTGGTGAACCTGCTCGCGTTGGAGCGACCGGAGCTCGTCGCCGACCTGGGTCAACTCGCGGAGTCACTCCGGTCGGCCCAGCGCGAACTGCGCGGCGCACAGCTGCGGGAGCTCTCCACCCAACGGCGGGCGGTGGTCGGCGCGCTGCTCGCGGAGGTCCGCAGTCTGGCGACCGCGGTGCCCGGTGCCCCACCGCCCGGCAAACTCCCGCTCGGCGCGGTGGAGTCGACCCTCAACGCCGCGCTCTCCGACGCCGAGGTCGCCGAGCAGGTGCGCTCCGGCCGGCTGCTCCGGGCCGCCAGCTACGCCGGCTTCGGCGAGGTGCCGCGACCGCAGCTGCGGCTGGTCACCGAGGAGCCGGCGCCGCCGTCCCGGGCACCGGGTGGCGACCGGTCAGCCCCCCGTGCCCGGCAGGCGGAGCGGGCCGCCCGCGCCGAGCGGGAACGGCGACGTCGGGCGCTGGCGACGGAGTTGGCGAAGGCCCGCACTGATCAGGAACGGTCTGAGGCGGAGTTGGCCGGCGCCGCGGAGGCCGAGCGGTGCGGGGTGGACGGCCTCGCTGCGATCGAGACGGAAATCGCCGAGCTGGAGCGGCAACGGGCTGCTGCCGAAGCGGAGCTGAGCCGGGCGAAGTCGGCGCGGCGGGCAGCCGAACGGGCGGTCACCGTCGCGCGGCGCCGGACCGGCGAGGTGGAGGCCGCGGCCGAGGCGTTCGCCGAGGAGGAGGCCGACCCACGCGATGCCGGTCGACACCCGAATGTGTGATTGACGACGCACGGCGGGGGCGGCTCGTTGCCCCAACGTGGGCGATAGCAGACTGTGGGTCGTGCGACATCCCCCGACAGACTGCCGGTCGTCAGGCCGAAGCGGTGCCGGTGGGGCGGGAGCGCAGTCCAGTGACGTAGTCGTCCGGTGCGCCCGCCTTCTCGGCGGCGTTGGCGATTTCGGAGAGGTACCACGAGGTCGGCAGGCCCCCCTCGTAACCGTCGAAGACGTAGATCCACGCCGTCACATCGCCGGTCAGGGCCGACACCCGCAGGTGGAGTTTCCGGTAGGTGCCGGAGGTTATGCCCTCGATCTCGTCGAGCTGCGCCGCGTCGTACGCGTGGATGTCGTAGAGCGCCACGAAGACGCGATCCCCGGGGGACTCGACCACGGTGCTGACCGCGCCCTCCCAGCCGATCACGCCTTCGCCGGCGAAGGTGAGCCGCCAGCCTTCGAGCCAGCCGGTGCCCACCATCGGCGAATGCGGACAGTAGGCGCGCATCCGGGCAGGGTCGAGGTTTGAGCCGTAGGCGGCGTAATGACGCACAACGATGACGATAGCCCGGCCGGCGGGTGGGGGAGAATACGACGGTGCGTGTCGGATGCGTTCGGGGGAAGAAAAACACTGTGAGTATGGACAGGGAGTGAGCGCTGTGAGCCGGATCGTGATCATCGGCGGGGGGCCGGCCGGTTACGAGGCGGCGTTGGTCGCCGCCCAACTGGACGCCGATGTCACCGTGGTCGAGGCAGACGGTGCCGGCGGTGCCTGCGTGCTGTCCGACTGTGTGCCGTCGAAGACCTTCATCGCCAGCTCGCAGCTGGTGACCGGGTATCGGGACACGGAGGAGTTCGGGGTCCACCCGGCCGGGCCGGCGGCGGTCACCGTTGACGCCCCGGCGGTGCACGCACGGGTCAAGCGGCTCGCGCTCGCGCAGTCCGCCGACATTCACGCCAAGTTGGTCAAGGCCGGGGTGACGTTCGTGGCCGGCAGCGCCCGGCTCGGCGAGGACACGCTCGGTCACAGCCACCGGGTGATCGTCACACCGGCGGACGGCGGCACGGACTACCGGATCGATGCCACCACCGTCCTGATCGCCACCGGCGCGACCCCGCGCCAACTCCCCACCGCGCTCCCGGACGGTGAGCGCATCCTCACCTGGCGGCAGGTGTACGACCTTCCCGAGTTGCCCCGGCACCTGGTCGTGGTCGGCTCTGGCGTCACCGGCGCCGAGTTCGCCAGCGCCTACCTGGCGATGGGGATCGAGGTCACCCTCGTCTCCAGCCGGGACCGGGTGATGCCGCACGAGGACGCCGACGCGGCGATGGCGATCGAACGGGTGTTCCGCAGCCGGGGGATGAGCATCCTGAACAACTCCCGGGCCAACGCCGTCCGCCGGACCGCCGACGGCGTCGAGGTCGAGCTCGCCGACGGGCGCCGGGTGCACGGTTCACACGCGCTGATCGCGGTGGGCTCCATTCCCAACACCACCGACCTGGGGCTGGCCGAGTACGGCGTCGGGCTGGCCGGGGGCGGGTACGTCGCGGTCGACCGGGTGTCCCGGACCAACGTGCCCGGCATCTATGCCGCCGGTGACTGCACCGGGATGCTGCCGTTGGCCAGCGTGGCCGCGATGCAGGGCCGGATCGCGATGTGGCACGCGCTCGGCGAGGCGGTTCGGCCGCTGCGGCTGCGTACGGTCGCGGCGAACGTCTTCACCGACCCGGAGCTGGCCACGGTCGGCGTCTCCCAGGATGAGGTGGACGCGGGGAAGGTGCCGGCCCGGCAGGTCATGCTGCCGCTCGCCGGCAACGCCCGGGCGAAGATGGACGAGGTCCCCGACGGCTTCGTCAAACTCTTCTGCCGGCCCGCCAGCGGCCAGGTGATCGGTGGCGTGGTGGTCGCCCCGAAGGCCAGCGAGCTGATCCTGCCGATCACGATGGCGGTGGAGAACCATCTGACGGTCAACGAGCTGGCGCAGACCATCACCATCTACCCCTCGCTCTCCGGCTCCGTCACCGAGGCCGCCCGGCAGTTGATGCTGCACGAGCCGGAGTAGCCAGTTCCACATCCAGGGGCGTGCGGCGTCCTGTCCGCTCGGCGGATCATCGTCGAGCACTGGCCACGCGTCGACCAGTGCCCGGTCTGCGGCTGTGGGTGGCCGGGTAGGCCGACCAGTACCGCATACGACTACCTCACCTCGGTTGGCCAGGGCTGTTGGGTGCCTTCCGCTCGTTCGCGGGCTCGACGGTGAGGTCGGCACCGGGTCGGCGCGACCGGAGGTGGGCCAAATTCAGGTGCGGGCTCGACACTGCTCGCCGTAACCTCGCCCCATGCAGGCTGCGGTAAGGAGCACGACGCCGGGGAACCCCGGCATACCGCGCTGACTTTCACTGTCAACGAGGCCCCGGGGCGAGCGCCCCGGGGCCTCGGTTGCGTTCCCGGTACCGATCGCTCCGAGCGCCGTACCCGAACCAGGAGCGCGACATGATCGACCACCGTAGGCTCGGCCGCGAGCTGGGCCTGTTCACCTCCGACCCGCTCGCCGGCGCGGGGCTGCCGCTCTGGCTGCCGGCCGGGGCGGCGGCCCGGCACGCCGTCGAGGAGTACCTTCGGGATCTCGAACGCCAGGCCGGCTACCAGCACGTCGTCACCCCGCCCCTCGGTCGGCGGGAACTCTTCGAACGCTCCGGGCACCTTGGCCACTTCGCCGAGGAGATGTTCCCACCGATGCGGCTGTCGGCCGACGACGAGCTCCTGCTCCGCCCGGCGCTCTGCCCACACCACGCGTTGGTCTACCGGTGCCGGGGACGATCCTGGCGGGACCTGCCGCTGCGGATCGCCGAGCTGGGCGGGATGTACCGGGCCGAGCGCTCCGGTGTGCTGGGCGGGCTGGCCCGGGTGCGGGCGATCTCGCTCAACGACGCCCACAACTTCTGCACCCTGGAGCAGGTCGGGGCGGAGGTGGCGGAGATCCTCCGGCTGATCCGCGCGGCACACGCCGCCCTCGGCGTACGGCCGGCGGGTTTCCGCCTGTCGCTTCGGGGACCGGGTCGGCGCTACGTTGGCGACGAGGCCGACTGGGCGCGGGCCGAGGAGTTGCTGCGTGCCGCACTGCACGAGGTGGAGTACACCGAGGGCATGGGTGAGGCGGCCTTCTACGGACCCAAGATCGATATCCAGGTGGCGGACGCCGCCGGTCGGGAGTGGACTCTCTCCACCATCCAACTCGACTTCGACAAGCCGGAGCGGTTCGACCTGTCGTACGTCGACGCCGGTGGTGCCCGGCGCCGGCCGGTGCTGGTGCACCGCAGCCTCGTCGGGAGCATGGAGCGGCTGTTCAGCTACCTGATCGAGGTGCACGAGGGGGCTTTCCCCGTCTGGTACGCGCCGGTTCAGCTGGTGGTCCTGCCGGTCGCGGCCGAGCAGGACGGCGCGGCTGACGAGTTCGTCGCCGCGGCGCGCGCCGCCGGCCTGCGGGCCGAGGTGGACCGGGGCGGCTCGCTGGGCGGACGGATCCGCGACGCGGCGCAGGCCCGGGTCCCGTACGCCGCGGTGGTCGGCCCGCGGGAGGCCGCCGCCGGACGGGTGTCGCTGCGGCTGCGGGACGGCCAACACCTGGCCCCGCTGCCCACCGCCGAGGCCCTCGCCCTGGTTACCCGGGTCGTCGCGACCCGCTCGCCGGAGCTGCTCCCACCGGGCTGAGCGGCACGCCGAGAACCGCCGGAAACCCGGGTGATCCGGGTTGCCGGCGGTCGACTCGCCTTCCGTGCGGTAGGCGTTCTTCCGTGGTCCCCGGTGCCCCTCCGCCGGCTACGGAGCCGAGATCGGCTCGGATTCGGTCGGCCGGCCCTGGGTGAACTGGGACCGATGCAGGCCGGCGTACGGGCCGTCGGCCGCCAGCAACTCGTCGTGGGTGCCCTGTTCGACGATGCGCCCGTCCACCATCATCAGGATCAGGTCGGCGTCGCGGATGGTGGAGAGCCGGTGTGCGATCACGAAGCTGGTGCGGTCGGAGCGCAGTGCCGCCATCGCCCGTTGGAGCAGCACCTCGGTCCGGGTGTCCACGGAGCTGGTGGCCTCGTCGAGGATCAGCAGCGACGGCTCGGCGAGGAAGGCGCGGGCGATGGTGATGAGCTGCCGCTCGCCAGCGCTGATGTTGCTTCCCTCCTCGTCGATCACGGTGTCGTAGCCGTCGGGCAGGCTGCGTACGAAGCGGTCCACGAAGGTCGCCCGGGCCGCCGCCAGGATCTCCTCCTCGGTGGCGTCGGGTCGGCCGTAGGCGATGTTCTCCCGGATGGTGCCGGTGAACAGCCAGGTGTCCTGGAGCACCATGCCGATGCGACCGCGCAGGTCGTCCCGGCGTAGCCCGGTGATGTCCACGCCGTCGAGGGTGATCCGACCGGCGTTCAGCTCGTAGAAGCGCAGCACCAGGTTGACCAGCGTGGTCTTGCCGGCCCCGGTCGGCCCGACGATCGCCACCGTCTGGCCGGGTTCGGCGGTCAGCGACAGGTCCTCGATCAACGGCTTGTCGGGCGTGTACCGGAAGCAGACGTGCTCGAACGCGACCCGTCCGCGGGGTGCGGTCAGTTGGGCCGGGGCGGCCGGTTCCGGAGTCTGCTCCTCGGCGTCGAGCACCGCGAAGACCCGCTCGGCGGAGGCGACCCCGGACTGGAGCAGGTTCATCATCGCGGCGAGCTGGGTGAGCGGCTGGGTGAACTGGCGGGAGTACTGGATGAATGCCTGCACGTCGCCGAGGGTCATCGTGCCCGAGGCGACCCGGAGCCCGCCGACCACGGCGATCGCCACGTAGCTCAGGTTTCCGATGAACATCATCGCCGGCATGATGATTCCGGAGATGAACTGCGCCCCGAAGCTGGCCTGGAACAGCTCCTCGTTCTTGGCCGTGAAGGAGGCTTGCACGGCCCGCTGCCGGCCGAAGACCTTGACCAACTCGTGGCCGGTGAAGGCCTCCTCGATCTGACCGTTGAGCTCAGCGGTGTGCGTCCACTGGGCGACGAACCGCGGCTGGGACCGTTTGGCGATCTGCTGGGTGACGAGAACCGACAGGGGCACCGCCACCAGTGCGATCAGGGCCAACAGCGGCGAGATCCAGAACATCATGGCGAGCACCCCGACCACGGTGAGCAGCGCAGTGAGCAGCTGGCTCAGGGTCTGCTGCAGGCTGACCGAGATGTTGTCGATGTCGTTGGTGACCCGGCTGAGCAGTTCGCCGCGGGGCTGTCGGTCGAAGTAGGGCAGGGGCAGCCGGTTCAGCTTGGCCGCCACGTCTTCTCGTAGCCGGTGCACCGTCCGCTGCACGATCCCGGTGAGCAGCCAACCCTGCCCCCAGATGAGCAGGGACGCCGCGACGTAGAGGGCGAGCGCCAGCAGCAGCACCCGGGCCAACGCGGCCGAGTCGATCCCGGCGCCGGGAACCACGCCCATCCGGGTGATGATGTCGGCGAAGCTGTCGTTGCCCGCCGCGCGGGCCGCCGCGGCGGCGGCTTCCGTCGTCGTGCCGGGTTCGAGCTGTCTCCCCAGCACCCCGGCGAAGATCAGGTCGGTGGCGTGGCCGAGCACTCTCGGGCCGACCACGTTCAGGCCGACACCGAGCACCGTCAGGGCGATCACCCCGATCAGGGGGAGGCGGTGCGGGCGTAGCCGGCCGAGGAGGCGCCGAGCCGACGGCCCGAAGGACATCGACCGTTCGGCGGGCATACCGGGCCCCGGCCACGACGGTCCGCTGCCGCGTTGGCCGCCGGCTGGTAGCCGCTGGGGGGTGGGCTCCTCACCGGGAGGGTTCTTCTTCGGTACGGCTGGAGCGCTCATGCCGTCACTCCCGTGCTCTGCTGTGATGCGACGATCTCCGCGTACGTGGGGCAGGTCGTCAGTAACTCGGCGTGCCGGCCGATCCCCACGACGCCCCCGTCCTCCAGCACCACGATCCGGTCGGCGTCTGCCACGGTGGCGACCCGCTGCGCCACGACCACCACCGCCGCGTCGGCGGTGACCGGGCGCAGCGCCGCCCGCAGCCGCGCGTCGGTGCCGAGGTCAAGGGCGGAGAAGGAGTCGTCGAAGAGGTAGATCTCCGGTCGGCGCACCAGCGCCCGGGCGATGGCCAGCCGCTGCCGTTGCCCGCCGGAGAGGTTGGTACCCCCCTGCGCTACGGGTGCGTCCAGCCCGTCCGGCATCGCCGCGACGAAGTCGCGTGCCTGCGCCACCTCCAGCGCCGCCCACAGCTGCGCCTCGGTCGCGTCCGGGTTGCCGTGTCGCAGGTTGCTGGCGATCGTGCCGGTGAACAGGTACGGGCGCTGTGGCACCAGGCCGATCCGCTGCCACAGCGCCTCCGGTGCGAGCTCCCGGACGTTGACCCCGTCCACCAGCACCGCACCGGAGGTAACGTCGATCAGTCGTGGGATCAGGGCGAGCAGGGTGCTCTTGCCGGCGCCGGTGCTGCCGATGATCGCGGTGGTCGTGCCCGGGGTCGCCCGGAACGACACGTCCCGCAGCACCGGTTCGGCCGCGCCCGGGTACTGGAACCGCACCCGGCGCAGCTCCACCTCGGCTCGGCCTGGCGGTGCGGTGACCGGCTCCGGCGGGGGCGTGACCGAGGTCTCGGTCGCCAGCACCTCGCCGACCCGCTCGGCGCAGACCGCCGCCCTCGGCACCATCATCAGCATGAAGGTGGCCATCATGACCGCCATCAGGATCTGCATCAGGTACTGGAGGAAGGCGGTGAGGGAGCCGACCTCGATGGCGCCGGCGTCGACCCGTCCGGCGCCGAACCAGAGCACCGCGACGCTGGAGACGTTGAGGACCAGCATCACGATCGGGAAGATCAGTGCCGCCAGTCGGCCGGTCTGTAGGGCGGTCGCGGTCAGGTCGGTGTTGGCGGCGGCGAAGCGCCGGGTCTCGTCCGGCTCCCGGACGAACGCCCGGACCACGCGGATGCCACTGATCTGCTCGCGGAGGACCCGGTTGACCGTGTCGATCCGGGTCTGCATGAGCCGGAATCCGGGCACCATCCGTCGAATCACCTGGCCCAGGCCGAGGGCCAGGACGGGGACGCAGACCAGCAGCAGCCAGGAGAGCCCGAGGTCCTCGCGGAGCGCCATCACCACCCCGCCGACGCTCATGATCGGCGCGGCGACCAGCATCGTGCAGCTCATCAGCACCAACATCTGCACCTGTTGCACGTCGTTGGTGTTGCGAGTGATCAATGATGGTGCGCCGAAGTGGGCGACCTCGCGCGCGGAGAAGGTGTTGACGTGGGCGAAGAGCGCCGACCGGACATCCCGGCCGTACGCCATCGCGGTGCGGGCGCCGAGGTAGACGGCGGCGATCGAGCAGACGATCTGGACCAGGCTGACGACGAGCATCCAGCCCCCGGTGCGCAGGATGAAGCCGGTGTCGCCGCGGGCCACCCCGAGGTCGATGATGTCGGCGTTGAGGCTCGGCAGGTACAGCGAGGCGATGGTGCCGACGAACTGGAGGGCGATCACGGCCGCCAGCGGGCGGTGGTAGGGGCGTAGGTAGGTGCGGAGTAGTTGGATCAGCACGCCGGCTCTCCGTTGGGCTCGCCTCGGTCGGCCCGGGCGGTCAGAGTGACCAGCGCCCGAGCGGCGCGTCCGGGCGGGGGGTTACGTTCACCCGGGCAGGTTAGTGGCCGGATCGTCAGGTGCCAACCGAAATGGCGACAGCGGTGGCGACGAAAGACTCCCCGTAGATCTTGTCGGTGGCAAGACTCTCCTCCATCTCGGCATCTTGTCAATGGCAAGATATGCTTTCGGGATGACCGGCGTACGTGGCTACCATCACGGCGATCTTCGGCGGACCCTGCTCGCCGCCGCCGCGGTGGCGATCGAGGAGTCCGGGCCCGCCGCCCTGAGCCTGCGGGACCTCGCCCGCCGAGCCGGCGTGTCGCATGCGGCGCCCGCCCATCACTTCGGCGACAAACCGGGGCTGCTCACCGCGCTCGCGGTCGAGGGCTTCGACCTGCTCGCCGCGGCCCTGCCGGCCGGTGACGGTCTGCTCGAGATGGGGGTGGCCTACGTGGACTTCGCCGTCCGGCGTCGGGCGCACTTCGAGGTGATGTACCGCCCCGACCTCTACCGCGCCGACGCGCCGGAGGTGGTGGCGGCCCGAGGACGATCGCGTGCGGTCCTGCGCTCGGCGGTGGTTGACCTGCCGCCGGGGCCGGGCGCGGTGGGCGGTGCTGCCGGGGACGCGCTCGCCGCCTGGTCCATCGTGCATGGCTTCGCCACCCTGTGGAATGCGGGCGCCCTGCCGGACGAGGCGGGGGATGATCCGCGCGAGGCCGCTCGGGTCGTCATCCGTCGGCTGTTCGGATCCCGCGTTGACGCGCGAGGTCGGGCGGCTCCGCCGGCGCGGTCGCCACGTACTCCCGCATAACCTCGGCCACCTCCTGGAGGAAGGTGGCCGTAGCGGCTGCCTGCTCCGGCGTGAGCCGGTCGACCGCCTGTTCGATGCCGGCCAGCATCGGCCGCAGTGCCGCCGACACCTCGTCGTACCCCTCGTCGGTGACCTGCAGCGCCACCCGGCGGCGATCCTGCGGATGCGGCGTGCGCGCCAGGTGGCCGGCTCGGACCAGCCGATCCACCAGCGCGGTGGCCGAGGCGGACCGGATGCCGAGTCGGTTGCCCAACTCCACCGGGCCGAGCGGGTCCGGGCTGGCGGCGAGGTGGTCGATGGCGGCGGCGTCGGTGACCCCGATCCCGAGCCGGCGGGCCAGCGCCCCCGGGGTGCCGCTGGCAGCCCGGATCAGCTCGCGCAGCGCCCGGGCGGTGCGGCTGGTTGAGGGCGCTTCGCTGTACGGCCCGCGACGCGAGCCGACGGTGGTTGACGCGGCGCTGTCCACGGGACGAAGCTAGCAGCTCAGGTAGCTAGATAAACTAGCGATCGGAGCGGGTATGCCGAAGCAGGGACGCGGCCGCTGGTGGGGGCTGCTCGCCATCAGCCTCGGCGTCGCCACGATCATCGTCGACGTGACGATCGTCAACGTCGCCATCCCGGCGATCATCGCCGACCTCGGCGTCAGCTCCGCCGGGGCGCAGTGGGTCCAGGAGGCGTACACCCTCGTCTTCGCCGCCCTGCTCCTGGTCGCCGGCCGCTTCGCTGACCGGGCCGGCCGCCGGCGGATGTTCGTCGTCGGCGTGCTGGTCTTCGTCGTCGCCAGCCTGCTCGCCGCGTCCGCCGGCTCCGGTGCGGAGCTGATCGGGGCGCGGGTGCTTCAAGGGCTCGGCGGCGCGATGATGCTGCCCACCTCACTGTCGCTGCTGAACGCGAACTTCGCCGGCCGAGAGCGGGCGATCGCCTTCGCGGTCTGGGGCTCCACCATCGGTGGGGCCGCCGCGCTCGGCCCGCTGCTCGGCGGCTGGCTCACCACCGAGCTCTCCTGGCGGTGGGCCTTCGGCATCAACCTGCCGATCGGCGTGCTGGTCGTCGTCGCCACGCTCGCGCTGGTCCCCGAATCCCGCGACGACCGGGCCGAGCGCGGCGTTGACCTGGTCGGGGCGCTGCTGTCGGTACTCGGCATGACCGGCGTCGTCTTCGCCCTCATCGAGGGGCGCACGTACGGCTGGTGGGGGCTGGCGAAGCCGATCACTCTCTTCGGCCTGGACTGGCCCGCCGCGATCTCACCGGTGCCGGTCGCCGGGCTGACCGGCCTGGCCGCCCTCGCCCTTCTGGTCACCCACCAGGTGCGCCGGAACCGGGTCGGGCGGCCGGCGCTGATCGACCTGTCGCTGTTTCGGATCCGCTCCTTCCGGACCGGCGTCACCGCCGCCGCGATCGTCAGCCTGGGCGAGTTCGGCCTCCTCTTCGCGCTCCCGCTCTGGTATCAGAACGTGCTCGGCTACAGCGCCTTCCACACCGGCCTGGCGCTGCTGCCCCTCGCCGTCGGGAGCTTCCTGTCCAGCGCGCTCGGAGCGTTTCTCGTCCGGCGGTGGGGCACCACCCGGGTGGTGCAACTCGGCGTGGCCGCGGAACTCGCCGGCATCGCCGGACTCGGCCTCGTGGTCGCCCCCGACACCCGCTGGTGGGCTCCGCTCGGCCTGCTCTTCGTCTACGGCGTCGGCGTCGGTCTGGCCACCGCCCAGCTCACCGGGGTGTCACTGCGAGAGGTGCCGGTCCGGCGCAGTGGCCAGGGATCCGGGGTGCAGAGCACCGCGCGGCAGGTCGGCTCCGCCCTCGGCATCGCCGTGCTCGGCACGGTCCTCTTCGCCGGGCTCAGCGGGCTCCTCGGCGCGCGGCTCGCCGACCGCTCCGAGCTCGATTCCATCCAGCGCGAACAGGTGGTGACCGAGGTCCGGGAGAGCGGCGGCGCGGCGATCGCCGGGCTCGCCGCCGACCCCCGCACCGCGCCGATCGCCGAGGAGGCGAAGGCCGCCTTCGCCGACGCCACCCGGTACGCGGCCTTCACCGCCGCCGGCTTCCTGCTCATCGGGCTGATCGCCTGCGCCCGACTGCCCCGGGACCGCCCCGGGGCAGCAGACCCGGCGCCGACGCCACAGCCGGCGCCGACATCGGCGGGCAGCCCGGCCCGCTAGACCCCGCTAGACCGCGGTGGGCCGCCGGCACCGGGTGGCGTCCGGTGCCAACACCGGGGGCTTAGGTTCTTGCGTGTCAGCGCCGGGCGTGCTGTACGAACGCCTGCCACGCCTCCGGACCGAACACCAGGGCCGGTCCGGTGGGGTCCTTGCTGTCCCGGACGCCGACGACGCCGGGAAGGTTGTCGGCGACCTCCACGCAGTCCCCGTTACCAGAACCGGAACTTCGGGTGGATTTGCGCCACGTGGCGCCGTCGAGGTTCATTGCTGTTGCCTCCGTAGTTCCCGCGCCACCGACGCGGCGGCTTTCTGCGACTCTACCGGGCTCAGGGCAGAGGCTCGGAGGTGATCGAAAGCCAAGGTGTATCGCCCGACGTCGCGGGCCCTCTCCACCGGGGTGTCCCCGGTCAGCGCCTCGCGGAACGCGATCGTGGGGTACTCCGCAAACTCCATGATCGTAAACGAACCGTTTAGCCCAGCATGCCAGCCGATATCCGACGGTAGTACCTGAACCGTCACCCCTGGCGCGGGATTAGCTACTCGCTCAACCTGCTCCGCAAGCACATCGGCCGGCCCGATTCGGCGCCGTAGCAGCGATTCGTCCAGGACGACCCACAGGTTTAACCCATCCTCCATGATCCGCTGCTGACGCTGCATGCGAGCCGCCACCAGCCGATCCACCTCCTCGGGCTCCGTTCGTACGGGGTCTGAGGCGAACAGCGCCCGAGCGTACGACTCGGTCTGGAGCAGCCCGGGGAAGACTCCCAAGGACCAGACATTCAAGGACGTGGCGTCGTTCTCGAATCCAATGTAGGACCCGAGGGGGCCGGTGATGACGTCCCGGTACGACTCCCACCAACCCCGCTCTCGTCCGGCGCGGGCAAGCTGCCAGTGCCGATCCTGTTCGTCCGGGTCGGTGACGCCGTACAGGTTGAGCATCAGCATCAGATCCCCCTTGGACACAGGGGATACGGCGTTCTCGATCCGACTGACCTTCGGCTGGCTGCTGGCAAGGTGCTCCGCGACCTGAGCCGTGCTTAGCTCGGCCGCCTCTCGAAGCGCCCGGAGCATCATTCCGAGCCGTCGACCCGCCATGTTGCCTGGTTGGTACCGCCGTGAGTTGGCCATGCATCGCATCGTACTCACGCGGACGTGAGTCCAGATACCCCGAAGGTCGGCACGATTTGAATCGGGGTATTGCATTACCGTGCGTGCATGATGCACGATGGACCCGACGTAGCGCCCCATGTGCAACCCCGTATAGGTCGCCACATCCCCCGGCCGTGCAGGAGGAGACATGCGCCCCAGTCGTTGGTTCCGCCGGCAGAGGAAGAGTTCGCCGCCCCCCGCGATTGCACCGCAGCCGAGGAACGACGTCCCGTACCCCGTGATGGTGCAGCGCGCCAGGCCGGTCAATCTGCCGGCGTGGATGACCCAGCCCACCGTCGCCAATCCCCAGGTAGGCCGCGTCGGCTGGCTCACCCCGGCCCAGCAGTGGCGAGCCAACGGAGGCCGCTGGTGACCGCGCACCGGCCGCCTGCCCAGAGCGCCGACAGGCGAGACTGAGGAGACGTCGATGGTTGTCGTTGCTATTGCCGTCGTCGTTGGGTTCGTCGTTGGGGTGGTCCTGGGCCTGGTGACCAAGAGCCGTTCGGGCAGTTGGTGCCCCCGCTGTGGTGACCTCAAGCGCTGCCTACGTGACCACCACACACGCGGGAGCCGGCCGTGAGGAGAAAGGCACACGACCCCATGCGCCCGCTGTGGCGGTGCCGGGCCTGCGGCGCCGACTGGCCCTGCCAGCCCGCGCGGCTCGCGTTGCTGGCCGAGTATCGCGGCCGGAGGTCAGCGCTGCTGGCCCACCAGGGCAAGCTCCTGGCCGAGGCATCTGATCAGCTATCCCGGCTCAACGGCACCAGGCCCGACCTCAGGGAGAGGTTTGTGCACTGGTGCTGGCGAGCGGAACCCGAACACCCCACAACCAGCGCCTTCGAGCCGGGAGACCTGGACCTGGACCTGGTGTTTCGCGGAATCGAAATGATCATCCGTAGCCACTGGGGAGGACGGACCTGCCCCCGGTGCGTGAACAAGGGTTGTCCACATCTCGACTGGGTCGACGGCTGGCTGGCCCGCCTACGACGGCCACCGCAAGGCCGTCCTGCGACGGAGGGCCCAAAGCGGTAGCAAGTGCCTCAACCGAAGAAGCCGGCCGTAGCTCCTCCACTCAAGCACGATCACCCACGACATGATCGACAACCTCGCCAAACACCTCACCGTTCGAAACCACTCAAAACGTGTGTAGGCGCCAGGGTTGCACAAGCAGAGTCGTACTCGGCTACGGGTTTCGGTGTGCTCCGATGGTCGCGTGGAGGGCAGTACCCACTCCGAGTAGGACGACGGCGGCCACTGTGTACGGCACGGCGTCGAGTGGCGCGAGATCCCACAGCAGCAGGTTCGCCCCATCGTCCCCGTTCTGGGGGAACTGCCCGGCCACCAGTGCCCGAACGATCACGAGCCCGCAAGCCACCGCGGTGCCTGCCCAAACCTGGACGATCAAACCTATTCCGAGGGCGATCATGAATGACCGGATGGCGGGCATCGGTCCGGGTAGGTCCTCGGCCACAGAGAACGGCCGCAGGAGCAGGATCATCACGCCCAGAATGCCGTACGTGGCCACGGTGAAGGCTCGGATGCCGACCAGACCGGGATGGCGTCGTTCGAGGAACCCCACCCCGCTTCCGAGGCCCAGCAGCGCACCGACGGCCAGGACGGCTGGAAGAAACGTGACGTCGTCGCTCAGGGGGAAGGGCCAGTCGGCCGATTCGAGCCGCTGCCACAGGTAACAGGCAGCCACCACGGCACCGGCCGCTAGGTAGCCGGCGAGTCCGTGCACGCGAAGCCACAGTAGGGGCAGCGGTGCGCCATCGCGGATATGTGACGTCGTCATGGCGCGGTCAGCACGCCGAGGCGGCGGCGTGGCGGCCACGCCAGGCAGCGAGGTCGTCAACCGGGCCCGCGAGCGCGGCCGTAAACAATTCTTGGTACAGGTCATCCAGCTCCGGGTAAGCGGTGGACCATTCCTTCACTGGTGTGCCGCAGCGTAGAGTTTGCGCGCTGTGCCACTGGCCGGCGAGTTGTTCGACCAACGTCTCGTCTTTCATGAACCCGGCATCAATGCCAATTACTCCATTGCCGTCTCGGAACCAGTCCGGGTTGCCGGCCGGCGCGCTCATGCCGAGCTCCTCGTACTGCCGCACATCCCCGGGCACGACTCCGCTGACCTGCTTAGCTGTCTCGACCATGCGGACGACATCGTCCAGATGCCGCCGGTGGTCATCCCAGAGGCAAACCCGTGGCTGCTGCCCACCGCACACCTGATGTTGCGCTGACGAAAACCGGGCAATCGGCTCCCCTCCGAGGTCGGACAGCGCCAGCCCGATCGGGATGCCGGCGGCCCCCATCACTGCGACGCCGACAGCCGCCACGCCGACCCGACGCCAGCGCATCGGACTCGTCACGCCCCACCCGAAACCGGCGGCGACCAGCGTGAACATGGCGACCAGCGCGGCAACCCAGACCAGCTTCAGGACCAACACGTCCACCCTCGGCTCACCCCACAGCGGACCAGTGCCGTAGTAGAGAAACAGGTGACGGAACGAGTCCGGCGCATCGAAACCTGTCATCATCAGGGCCAGGCCGCCGATGAGCACGAGCAACGGAGTGATCGGCTTCGGCCAGAGCGAGCCGACGACGGTGCCAGCCACCAATGCCAAGACGATGCCCGCCACACCGAGCACAACATTGCCCACGCCGAGCCGGTGCCCAGGGTCGGCTGCCGCCGACACCGCGACCGCGCCCACCACCAGAAACAGGTAGCCAGCCAACACCCAGAGACCTATAGCCGCCGCTCTGAAAAGGACCAAGTGCCACGCGGGTCTACTCGAGAGCACATCAAGGGCCGCAGTCCGGCGGCGGTTACGGGAAGGAAACGCTGCCGCGGCGATACCCGCGCAAACAGCGGCCAGAACAGGCGTGATCTGCTGAATGGTCCCCGTGGTCAGCAACGGAGACCCGAACCAGACACGACGAGACGGCAGCAGTAGCAGCGCACCGAGCACAAACACCCCCGCCATCAGCGCCGGACCGACCCAGCGGGGATAACCCAACCTACTCACGCCGACACCCCAGCCTTCGTGGCGAGCTGCAGATAGCCCGACTCGATCGCACTCATACCTTCAGTCCCAGCACTCGCATCGCCAGCATTGGCCAGCTCTGCCGGCGTCCCGTTGAAGACCACCCGGCCCTGCAGGAAAACCAGCACCGAGTCGCAGGTGTGCATCACATCGTCCACGATATGAGTGCTTACTAAAACGAGCCGTGACTGCGCCGATTCCCGGAGTTGATTACGCAGACCGACACGCTGCGCCGGATCAAGCCCGACAGTCGGCTCATCAAGGATGACGACCTCTGGGTCGTGCACAATCGCCTGGGCCACCCCCACGCGCTGCAACGTGCCACCAGAAAGGGTACGCAGCTTGGCCTTCGCATATTCCTGCAGGCCGAGTCGCTCGATGGCCGTCGCGACAGCGGCCGCGGTCCGGTTCCGCGGAAATTCGCGAAGCCAGGCAGCATAGCGGAGAAAGTCCGTAACTGTGAGCCCGCCAGGGTAGGGGAAATTCTGCGGCTGGAACCCCACCCTGCGCCGCAGCCGGCGCACCGACTTTACGTCAGCTACCCGCTCCTCACCCAAACTGATCGACCCGGAGGTGGGGGCCTTCAACAACGCCAAGGTGTTAAGCAGCGTCGTCTTACCCGCACCGTTCGGACCGAGAAGCCCCACTACCCCCGGACGGAAATCGTGAGTGAAGTCGTGCACCACCTGCTTCCGGCCGTAGCCCTGACACAGGTTGCTCGCCACCAAACTCGCCACGTGATCGTCTCCGCTAGTAATGTGGAGCCACGCCTGAGCGTGACCCCCTGGGCGTGGCTCCACATCGTACTACCACTTCGAAAAATCCATTTGAATGGTTTTCAGGACGGGCCGTAGACCCGGAAGGTCTTCAGTTTGGTTACGGTGCGTAGCACTGCGGGGAGCTCCTCCAGGGGCCGCCGGAAGCCCGTTCTGAGGACTTCAGGTGTGCGACGGCACACTCGACCGCCGCCCGTGGCCGGTTCAGGGCGGTGTTGCATCGCTTGCGGACGTCGGTCAAACTCCCGGCCGGGGTCCACCAACACCGCGTCCCGCCGCGCGCGCTCCCGCACCTGTTCGTACCGCGGCGTCAGCACGCGGTGCACAGCGACAGCACCCGGGGCCGCACCGTCGGCGCGCCCCACTCCGCCAGACAGGACAGTTGCCCGTACCGCCAGTCGACTTTGCTCTTGATCCAACCCGGTAATAGGCTCCCCCGACGTCACCCAGTTGCGTCACCAGCGCGGAACGCGACGTTGCGGGTCACCAACTCGTCGGGAGCGGCATCCCCTCGGTGTAGCCGGCCGCGCTCTGCACCCCGACCAGTGCCCGCTCGTGGAACTCGGTGAGGTTGTGCGCCCCGGCGTAGGTGAAGGCGCTACGTACCCCGGAAATGATCTCGTCAACGAGGTCCTCCACGCCCGGCCGGTCCGGGTCCAGGTACATCCGCGCCGACGAGATGCCCTCCTCGAAGATCGCCTTCCGGGCGCGGTCGTACGTGGAGTCCTCCGCCGTCCGCGCGCTGACCGCCCGGGCCGAGGCCATGCCGAAGCTCTCCTTGTAGCGGCGGCCGTCGGCGTCGGAGTAGAGGTCGCCCGGGGACTCGTAGGTGCCAGCGAACCAAGAGCCGATCATGACGTTCGAGGCCCCTGCGGCCAGCGCCAACGCCACATCGCGGGGGTACCGGACCCCGCCGTCCGCCCACACGTGCCGGCCCACCGCCCGCGCCGCCGCGGCACAGTCCAGGACCGCCGAGAACTGGGGTCGGCCCACCCCGGTCATCATTCGCGTGGTGCACATCGCCCCCGGCCCCACACCGACCTTCACGATGTCCGCACCCGCCGCAACGAGATCGCGTACGCCGTCGGCGGTGACCACGTTGCCGGCCGCGACCGGAACGGCCGGATCGAGCGCGCGTACCGCCCGCAGGGCGGAGAGCATCCGTTCCTGGTGGCCGTGCGCCGTGTCCACGACCAGGGTGTCCACCCCGGCCTCCAGCAGGGCGCGCGCCTTGCCGGTGACGTCGCCGTTGATGCCCACCGCCGCGGCGATGCGCAGCCGGCCGAGGTCGTCGAGCGCCGGTCGGTACAGCGTGGCGCGCAGCGCACCAGACCGGGTGAGTACGCCGACCAGCCGTCCCTGCTCGTCCACCACCGGTGCCAGCCGCCGCCGGCCGGCCGAGAGCCGATCGAAGCCGGTACGCGGATCGGCGTCCGCCGGAACCGTGTGCAGCTCCACCGACATCACATGCTGTAGCTGCGCGAACCGGTCCACGCCCACCGTGTCCGCCTCGGTGACCACCCCGACCGGCCGGCCGGACTCGTCCACCACGACCACCGCGCCGTGGGACCGCTTCGGCAACAGGTGGATGGCGTCGCCGACGGTATCGGTCGGACCCAGGGTGATCGGGGTGTCGTACACCAGGTGCCGCTGCTTGACCCAGGCGACGACGTTCGCGACCACCTCGATCGGGATGTCCTGCGGGATGACCGCGATGCCGCCCCGCCGGGCCACGGTCTCGGCCATCCGGCGGCCCGCCACCGCGGTCATGTTCGACACCACCAACGGGATGGTGGTGCCGGTGCCGTCACCGGTCGACAGGTCGACGTCGAGCCGGGACGCCACCTCGGAGCGGGCCGGGGCCATGAAGACGTCGTTGTAGGTCAGGTCGTGCGCGGGGACCGCGCCGTGAAGGAACCGCACCTGGACATCATGACTGGCTGCCCCGAGTCGCGTTCCCCGGGTCGGCCAACATCCCGCCGGCTGGTCCACCCGGGCGGTGCCCGTAGCGCCGCTGCCAAGGCGGCAGGGTCGTCGGTGTGCCTCTCCGACAGCGGCGATCAGGTCGGTGAAGGGGCCGGGGCCGGTGTGCCGTGGCGGCCGGCGCCCCTCACGCGATGGTGCAGATCGCGCCACCAGCGGTGATCACCGCGCCGATTTCGGCGGCGAGGCTGCTGACCGTGCCCGCCTGGTGCGCGTGCAGCGGCTGCTCCATCTTCATCGCCTCCAAGACCACGACCAGGTCGCCCTCGGCCACGACGTCGCCGTCGGCGACCGCGATCTTCACGATCGTGCCCTGCATGGGGGAGGTGAGCATGTCGCCGCTGACCGCGGCCCCGGCCTTCGCCCCGCCGCGCCGACGGGCCGGCTTCTTCGCCGCGGGCGTGGCGGCGGCCGTACCGGCGCCGAAGCCGGCCGGGAGGTTGACCTCCAGCCGCTTGCCGCCCACCTCCACCACCACGGTGTCGCGCTCCGCCGGGCCCTCGATGGGGCCGGCGGTGGCGGTGAAGGGCGGCACGGTGTTGTCGAACTCGGTCTCGATCCACCGGGTGTGCACCGTGAACGGCTCGGCGGTGAAGGCCTCGTCCCGGACCACCAGCCGGTGGAACGGCAGCGCGGTGGCCATGCCCTCGACCACCATCTCGTCCAGCACGCGACGGGCCCGCTCCAGGGCCTCGGTACGCGTCTCGCCAGTCACGATCACCTTGGCGAGGAGCGAGTCGAAGTTGCCGCCGATCACATCGCCGGCGGAGACCCCGGTGTCGACCCGTACTCCCGGACCGGTCGGTAGGCGCAGTGCGGTGATCGTGCCCGGGGCGGGCAGGAAGCTTCGGCCCGGGTCCTCACCGTTGATCCGGAACTCGATGGAGTGCCCGCGGGGCGCCGGGTCCGCGGTGAACCGCAGCTGCTCCCCGTCCGCGATGCGGAACTGCTCCCGGACCAGGTCGACCCCGGCCGTCTCCTCGGTCACCGGATGCTCCACCTGAAGTCGGGTGTTGACCTCCAGGAAGGAGATGGTGCCGTCGGCGCCGACCAGATACTCCACGGTGCCGGCGCCGTGGTAGCCGGCCTCCCGGCAGATGGCCTTGGCCGAGTCGTGGATCTGCTGGCGCTGCGCGTCGGTGAGGAACGGTGCCGGGGCCTCCTCGACCAGCTTCTGGTGCCGGCGCTGGAGGGAGCAGTCCCGAGTGCCCACCACGATGACGTTGCCGTGCTGGTCGGCGAGGACCTGGGCCTCGACGTGCCGAGGCTGGTCCAGGTACCGCTCGACGAAGCACTCACCCCGGCCGAACGCGGCGACCGCCTCCCGGGTGGCCGACTCGAACAGGTGCGGGATCTCCTCCATGGTTCGGGCCACCTTGAGGCCGCGACCGCCCCCGCCGAAGGCCGCCTTGATGGCGACCGGCAGGCCGTGGTCAGCGGCGAAGGCCAACACCTCGTCGGCGCTGCCGACCGGGTCCGGGGTGCCGGGGACCAGCGGTGCGCCCGCGCGTTGCGCGAGGTGCCGGGCGGTCACCTTGTCGCCCAGGTCGCGGATCGCCTGTGGGCTCGGCCCGATCCAGGTCAGCCCGGCGTCGATCACCGCCTGGGCGAAGTCGGCGTTCTCGGAGAGGAAACCGTAGCCCGGGTGCACCGCGTCGGCATCCGACCGCGCCGCGACCTCAATCAACTTCTCCGTGCGCAGATAGCTGTCGGCGGCGGTGTCACCGCCGAGCGCGTACGCCTCGTCGGCCAGGGTGGCGTGCAGGGCGTCGCGGTCGGAGTCCGCGTAGACGGCGACGCTGGCCAAACCGGCATCGCGGCACGCGCGGATGACGCGGACAGCGATCTCGCCGCGGTTGGCGATGAGTACCTTGCGCACCTTGGGGGCTCCTCCCGGGGTGTTCGTTGACGGGGAGTGTAACGGCCCTGTCGAAGCTCCCTAACGAGCGCTCAGTGTGGGATGCCGCACTGTCCGTTCACCGACCTCGCCCCGGGCGGGATGGCCCAGGGCGGGCGCCGGGTCCCGCTGCGGGCCGGTCAGCGCACCCGGGCCAGGGTCAGCCCGTCGGCGATCGGCAGCATCACCGGGTCAACCCGTACGTCGGCCAGTACCTCGTCGTTGAACGCGGCGATGGCCCGGTCACCGGCGTCCTGCGGGGCGAGTACCCGGCCGTCGCGGAGGACGTTGTCGACGGCGATCACTCCGCCGGGCCGCATCCGGGGCACCAACTCCGCCCAGTATGCCGAGTAGCCGACCTTGTCCGCGTCGATGAAAGCGAAGTCGAGGTGGCGGTCGGTCGGTAGTTCCCGCAGCGTCTCTCCGGCGGGGCCGATCCGCAACTGCACCCGGTGGTCCACACCGGCCCGGGTCCAGTGGCGCCGCGCGATCCCGGTGAACTCCTCCGAGACGTCGAAACAGTTCAGCTGCCCGTCCTCGGCCAGCCCGCGGGCGATCGCCAGCGCGGAGAGCCCGGTGAAGGTGCCGACCTCGACCGCTCGTCGCACCCCCAGCAGCCGGGTCAGAAAGGTCAGGAAGGCGGCCTGCTCCGGCGCCACCTGCATCTGTGCGTCCTCCGGCAGGTGCGCCCGGGTCTCCTCGATCAGGTCGAGCATGACCTGATCCGGTGGGCTTCCGTGGGTGACCAGGTACGCGTGCAACTCCGACGTCAACGGGATGGATTTGGTGGTCAACGCTGCTCCTTCGTGCTCTCGACGGCGAGACTGTCGCTGGTCAGGATCCAGGGTTCGGCATCGGGGCAGCCGGGGCGCCGGACGTTGGGGCGCTCGGCGTGCCCCGGTGCCACAGGTCGGTGATCTGTAGACCAAGCTCGGCCAGGAGGCGGCGCAGCAGCGGCAGGGAGAGGCCCACCACCGTGCCGGGGTCGCCCTCGATCCGCTCCACGAACGGCCCGCCCAACCCGTCGATCGTGAAGGCGCCGGCCACGGCCAGGGGCTCGCCCGTGTTGACGTACGTGGCGATCTCGTCGTCACTAACCGCGGCGAAGTGCACGGTCGTGGCGGCGACGGCCTCCGCCCGCCGGGACGCTGTCACGTCAACGAGGCAGTGCCCGCTGTGCAGGATTCCGCTGCGCCCCCGCATCCGCTCCCACCGGCCGATGGCGTCGGCCCCATCGGTGGGCTTGCCGAAGATCTGGCCGTCGAACTCCAGCACCGAGTCGCACCCGATCACCACGGTGCGCTGGTCTTCGGCGGGGCGCAGCCGGGTCAGGACCGCCTGCGCTTTCAACCGGGCCAGCTCAAGGCAGAGCTCATCCGCGCGGTCGCTGGAAACGAGGGACTCGTCAACGCCGCTGACCAGCACATCCGGCTCGATCCCCGCTGCCCGGAGGGTCTTGCGGCGGGCCGGGCTCGCGGAGGCGAGGACGAGGCGAAGCGGTAGAGATCCAGACACGACACCGACGCTACCCGATCCGTCCCCGGCGCTTGGGAGGCTGAGCTGCCGGCCAGTGGGAGCACCGCGTCGGACTCACCCCTGATCTGACTCCCCCCGATGGTCGGGATCCCCGGTGCGCGGCGTCTCGTCGGAGTTGAGGTGGGTCGGGCCCGCCGGGCGGTCCGTCGGTGCCGAGGACCCCGGTGCGGCTCCGAGGGGCGGGATGGTGGACGTGCCGGGGATGCCCCTGCCACCCCCCGGGCGCGAACCGGCGCCGCCGGTCGGTGTGGTGCCCGCGCCGCCGCCGCCGATCACTCCGCCGCGGGGGCGGCGTGGTGGGCCGTCGGTGGGGGAGGGGCAGCCCGCTCCCGCGCTCGGGTCGGTGCTGCCGGGCGTGGGGGTGGGGGTGGTCTGGTTCTTCGATGGGGCCGGCGTTGGCTCGGGGGCGGCTCCGGGCGACGGGGGTGAAAGGGGCATGGGAACAGCCGGCTTCGGGCCTGCCGCCTCCGACTCGTACGGCCGCTCCTGTTGGAGCTTCGCCTGGTGCTCCTCGGGTATCTCCACAAGGCCGCTGAGGCTGGGAATCTGGGCCGCTGGACGGCCCTCACCCTCCTCGATCATCATCCCTCCTGTCTGTAACCGCGCCATTTCCAGGAGTGAGGGTAGCGGGTGTGGGAGGGGGGTCGCAGCCCTAGAATGGTGCATATTGGATTAGCTACCTTGAGTTGGATGACCTCGTAGTTGGAGTCACCCGCTCGTGTGTCCACGCGAATCGTGGACGCGGAAACCGGTAGCCCGCCCCACCGGTTCGGGGCTGCCGCGGTGTGGATTTTAGTTGCGCGGTGGCGTGCCGCCCGAGTTGCCGCCGCCGCCGCCGGGTACCGTTTCAGGCGATGTCGAACGTACCCTCGGAACTTGTCGCTGGTCGGTACCGGCTTTTGTCGCCGCTCGGCCAGGGCGGCATGGGTCGGGTGTGGAAGGCGCAGGACGAGGTGCTGCACCGGACTGTGGCGATCAAGGAGTTGGTGCCGCCGCCCGGTCTCACCGATGAGGAGCGCCGCGAGATGCGGGAGCGTTCGCTGCGGGAGGCGCGGGCGATCGCTCGCCTCAACAATGGCAACGTCGTTCGCATCTTCGATGTGCTGCGCACCGATGGTGATCCGTGGATCGTGATGGAGTACGTGGCGTCGAAGTCCCTGCACGGCATGCTGGCCGAGCAGGGGCCGGTGTCGCCGGCTCAGGGGGTGCAGATCGCTCTGGGGGTGCTTGGTGCGCTGAAGGCGGCGCATCGGGCGGGGGTGATGCACCGGGACGTCAAGCCGGGCAATGTGTTGCTCGGCGAGGACGGGCGGGTGGTGTTGACCGACTTTGGAATTGCCACGGTGCCGGGTGACCCGAATGTCACCCGCACCGGCATGGTGCTCGGCTCCCCTGCCTACCTCGCCCCGGAGCGGGCCCGGGACGGTACCGCCGGGCCGGAGGCGGATCTCTGGTCGCTGGGGGCGACGCTGTACGCGGCGGTGGAGGGCAAGTCGCCGTACGCCCGCCCTTCGGCGATCGGTACTCTCGTGGCGCTGGCCACCGAGCCGCCGCCGCCGCCGAAGAACGCCGGCCCGCTGCGCCCGGTGCTCAACGGCCTGCTGCAAAAGGATCCGACCCAGCGGATCACCGCCGAGGCGGCGGAGGAGTTACTGCGCCGAGCCGACGCCGCCGCCACGGCGATGCCGGCCAACGCCCGTCCGGCCGAGGTCCGCCCAGCCAACAGCGGCCCAGCCAACAGCGGCCCAGCCAACAGCGGCCCAGCCAACAGCGGCCCAGCCAACAGCGGCCCAGCCAACAGCGGCCCAGCCGCGTCGGTCCGCCCGCCGGTGGCCCGAGCGGACGCCGGGCCGGCGGCGAAGGCCGGCGAGTCGGGTGTCCCGGCATCGCCCGTGCCCCCGCCAGTCGTGCCCGGCGCCGGTGCGAAGCGCTACTCCACCCGCCACAGGTGGTTGTTCACTACCATGGCGGGCCTGCTTCTGCTCGGTGCCGTGCTGCTATCCGGATGGCTACTCGCCACCCGACCGTTGATCGGTGCCGTGGCGGGCCTGCTGCTGCTCGGTGCCGTGACGGCCTACCCCCGGCGCACCCCGGACGACGACGGAGTAGATCCGGATGCCGTCCTACCCGGCGCCGCGCCCACCGCGGCTCGGGCACCTTCGACGGCTGAGGGCGGCTAGATCGGGTGTTAACCGGGGTGGGCTCGCCGGTACCGGGATCCTCGGTGTAGACCGGAGAACTCGGTGCGGGGCGGCAGTCGTCGTCAGCCGGGCAGGCCGGAGGCGCGCCAGGCGTCCGGGCCGGCGGCGAGGCCGGAATTGGCAGGGCGGGCGCCGCGTGCCCAGGCGGAAGCCGTAGGTGGGGCGGGGGTTGTCGCCGGCCTGGGGTGAACGACGATCGCGCCCACCAGGGCGGCCAACTCCTCAGCGGTCGGCGTGCCGTGAACGACACGGAACAGTGGCTCCTCGGCAGACATGGCGTCAGCGTACGCGTGGAGTATTGGATCTTCGTTGCGCGGTGGCGTGCCGCCCGAGTTGCCGCCGCCGCCGCCGGGTACCGTTTCAGGCGATGTCGAACGTACCCTCGGAACTTGTCGCTGGTCGGTACCGGCTTTTGTCGCCGCTCGGCCAGGGCGGCATGGGTCGGGTGTGGAAGGCGCAGGACGAGGTGCTGCACCGGACTGTGGCGATCAAGGAGTTGGTGCCGCCGCCCGGTCTCACCGATGAGGAGCGCCGCGAGATGCGGGAGCGTTCGCTGCGGGAGGCGCGGGCGATCGCTCGTCTCAATCACGTCAATGTCGTTCGCATCTTCGATGTGCTGCGCACCGATGGTGATCCGTGGATCGTGATGGAGTACGTGGCGTCGAAGTCCCTCCAGGACACGCTGGCCGAGCAGGGGCCGGTGTCGCCGGCTCAGGGGGTGCAGATCGGTCTGGGGGTGCTTGGTGCGCTGAAGGCGGCGCATCGGGCGGGGGTGATGCACCGGGACGTCAAGCCGGGCAATGTGTTGCTCGGCGAGGACGGGCGGGTGGTGTTGACCGACTTCGGAATCGCCACGGTGCCGGGTGACCCGAATGTCACCCGCACCGGCATGGTGCTCGGCTCCCCCGCCTACATCGCCCCCGAGCGGGCCCGGGACGGTACCGCCGGGCCGGAGGCGGATCTCTGGTCGCTGGGGGCGACGTTGTACGCGGCGGTGGAGGGCAAGTCGCCGTACGCCCGCCCTTCGGCGATCGGTACTCTCGCGGCGCTGGCCACCGAGCCGCCGCCGCCGCCGAAGAACGCCGGCCCGCTGCGCCCGGTGCTCAACGGCCTGCTGCGCAAGGATCCGACCCAGCGGATCACCGCCGAGGTGGCAGAGCGGCTACTGCGCCGAGCCGGCGGCAAACGTTCGCAGCTCATCCCGCTGCTGTCCGGCGTACGCCGGCCTGGGCCGAACCGTCGCCAAGGGCGGACGCCAGCGTCGGTGCCGGCGCCGCGACCGGCGCCGAAGCCGCCCGAACCCCCGGCGTCGGCGGCACCGGCATCCGCGCCGTCACCCGGTGGGCCACCACCGGCGGTCGAGCCGCCGGCCGATGCCGCCCGCACCGCGAAGGTGACGGGTACCGGCCCGACCGCGCCGGTCAATCCTCCGGTGGAGCGACCGGACGCCGACCCGACGGCGAAGCTCGGTGGGCTGTCGGTCGCCCCGGCCTGGTCCGTGCCCCCGCCCGGTGGGCCCGAGGCCGGTACGAAGCGTCACGCCACCCGCCGCAACCTGCTGATCGGTGCCGTGGCGGTCCTGCTCCTGCTTGGTCTCGTGGTGGCCTATCCGCGCCTTGCCACGGAGGATGGCGGAGCGGATCCGGGTGCCGTCGCGACCGGTGCCGGGGCCAGCACGGCTCCGGCCAACTCGGCTCCGAGCGCCACGGCGCCGACGAGTTCCCCGCCGACCAGCGCCAGCCCGGCAGCGACCAGCCCGACCCCGAGTGGCGCGGCGGGCGCGGCCCTGCCGGCCGGCTGGAAGTTACACCGGGACGCCACGGGGTTTGTGGTGCCGGTGCCGCCGGGGTTCGACCTGGACTACCGCCGGCAATGGGGTCGGGGGCCGGAGGACTATCGGGTCCGGTTCTCCGACGGTCAGGGGCGGGCCCTGCTCATCGACCAGAC
Organism: Salinispora goodfellowii; assembly: GCF_059570675.1. Classification (NCBI taxonomy): domain Bacteria; kingdom Bacillati; phylum Actinomycetota; class Actinomycetes; order Micromonosporales; family Micromonosporaceae; genus Salinispora; species Salinispora goodfellowii. The sequence continues at coordinate 296,643 of NZ_JCANTD010000002.1, forward strand.
GACGACGCCACTGGACGATGCCGTGGCCGACTGGCGTAAGCAGGAGGCTGCCCGACGCGACGGCTACCGCGGCTACCAGCACGTCAAGATCGTTTCAGTGGACTACTGGGATGAGGCCGCCGACTGGGAGTGGATCTTCGATGGCGACCACGGACGTCAGATGCACGTCCGTAATCGTGGCTTCGTGACCGCGCCAGACAAGGGCTACGCGATCCGCTGGGACTGCCCGGAGGACGACTGGGCGGCGAACGAGTCGATTTTCGAGATCATCGCCGCCGGGTTTGTGCCAGTACGTAGCTGATCTCGTCCCGGCTGGCCGAGGGCGGCCAGATCGGGCCGGCGGTCGGCCGGGAGGAGGGCGGTAGGCTCCCCGCCCATGGTGTCGATCGACGGTCTGACCGGTATCTGGGACACACTGCTCGGCGCGCAGCCGGACCCGCCTCCGCTGCTGGTGCTGCTGACCGGGGTGGGGGCGCTGGTCGTGGTCAGCACCGGGCGCCCCTGGCGGGTCGCCCGCAACGCGGTCACCATCGCCCACGAGGGCGGGCACGCCCTGGCCGCCCTGCTCACCGGCCGTCGCCTGCACGGCATCCGGCTGCACTCGGACACCTCCGGGCTCACCCTCTCCGCCGGTCGCCCCACCGGACCCGGCATGGTGATCACCCTGCTCGCCGGCTACCTGGCTCCACCGCTGGTCGGGCTCGCCGGCGCCGGACTCCTCGGTGGCAACCGGATCACCCTGCTGTTGTGGATCGCCGTCGCACTGCTGCTGGCCATGCTGGTCCTGATCCGCAACATCTTCGGAGTGCTGTCGCTGCTGGTCACCGGAGGGCTCGTACTCGCCGTCTCCTGGTACGCCGCACCGCAGGTGCAGGCGGCGTTCGCGTACACCGGGGTGTGGTTCCTGCTGCTCGGCGGTATCCGCCCGGTGGTCGAGCTGCAACGGCTACGCGCCCGCGGCCGGATGCCCGCCTCCGACGTCGACCAACTCGCCGGCATCACCCCCTTCCCCGCGTTCTTCTGGGTCACGGTGTTCGCCCTGGTCAACCTGGTCGTGCTGGGCTTCGGCGCGGCGCTGTTGGCCGGCCCGGCCTGGACCGGGTACGGGCTGGTCGGCTGAACCGGGCCGTCCCGGATGGCCCAGTCGAGGCGGAAGAGCCGGGACCGCCGGCAACCCGGGGCCGGCGCTGGTGCGTGACGAGTTCTATCGGGGGAGCCGGCAGCGGCTGCTCGGCTTCGTGTACGTGCTCACCGGTGACGCGGGTGGACTTCGCCGGTGCAGAGTCGCTCCTGCTGCGGCACTCGTCCTCCCTGTCCGCCAACCCCACGACGGGCGAACTGCAGGCCGTGGCGAACTCGCCGGAGCTGCGGGTCGTGTTGCGCGTCGATGACCTGGTGACGGTGCTCTTCGTCAGCATGGCCGGCGAGGCGGAACTGGTCCGCCTCGCCGACGTGGCGGCCCGTCGCATGTGCACCGCCGCCAGCCCGCCCTGCTGAGCCACGCCGACGCTGCACCTACAGCGGGATGTTGCCGTGCTTCTTCGGGGGAAGGGTCTCGCGCTTGGTACGCAGTACCCGCAGCGCGCGGACAATCTGTGCCCGGGTTTCGTGCGGCGGGATGACCGAGTCGATGTACCCGCGCTCGGCGGCGATGTACGGGTTGGCGAGGGTGTCCTCGTATTCGGTGATCAGCTCGGCCCGTCGCGCCGCCGGGTCGGCGGCGCCGGCCAGGTCCTGCCGGTGCAGGATGTTGACCGCCCCCTGCGCCCCCATCACCGCGATCTGGGCGGTCGGCCAGGCGAAGTTCAGGTCCGCGCCGAGGTGCTTGGAGCCCATGACGTCGTACGCACCGCCGTACGCCTTGCGGGTGATGACGGTGACCTTTCCGACGGTGGCCTCGGCGTACGCGTAGATGAGCTTCGCGCCCCGGCGGATGATGCCCTCCCACTCCTGGCTGGTGCCGGGGAGGAAGCCGGGTACGTCCACGAAGGTGAGTACGGGAATGTTGAACGCGTCGCAGGTGCGGACGAAGCGCGCGGCCTTCTCCGACGCGGCGATGTCCAGCGTGCCGGCGAAGTGCATGGGCTGGTTCGCGACCACGCCGACCGGCCGGCCCTCGACCCGGCCGTAGCCGACGATCAGGTTCTGCGCGTACAGCGGCTGCACCTCAAGGAACTCGCCCTCGTCGAGGACGTGCTCGATGACCTGGTGCATGTCGTACGGCTGGTTCGCCGAGTCCGGGATGAGGGTGTCCAGTTCCCGGTCCTCGTCGCTGATCTCGAGGTCCAGGTCGACCGGGTACGTGACCGGCTCATCCAGGTTGTTCGACGGCAGGTACGACAGCAGCGCCTTGACGTACTCGATCGCGTCCTCCTCGTCGGTGGCGAGGTAGTGCGCGTTGCCGCTGCGCGAGTTGTGCGTACGGGCGCCGCCCAGCTCCTCCATGGCGACGTCCTCACCGGTGACGGTCTTGATCACGTCCGGGCCGGTGATGAACATGTGTGAGGTCTGGTCGACCATGACGGTGAAGTCGGTGACCGCGGGCGAGTAGACGGCGCCGCCCGCGCACGGGCCGAGAATGAGCGAGATCTGCGGGATGACGCCACTGGCCCGTACGTTGCGGAAGAAGATCTCGCCGTAGAGGCCGAGCGAGGTGACGCCCTCCTGGATTCGGGCCCCGCCGGAGTCGTTGATCCCGATGACCGGGCATCCGGTCTTCATGGCCAGGTCCATCACCTTGACGATCTTTTCGCCGAAGACCTCGCCGAGGGAGCCGCCGAAGACCGTGAAGTCCTGCGCGAAGACGCAGACCTGGCGGCCGTCGATGGTTCCGTAGCCGGTGATGACGCCGTCGCCGTAGGGGCGGGTCTTCGCCAGTCCGAAGTTGGTGGACCGGTGTCGGGCCAGCTCGTCCATTTCGACGAAGGAGCCGGGGTCGAGGAGGAGCTCGATCCGTTCCCGCGCGGTCTTCTTGCCCCGTGCGTGCTGCTTGTCCACGGCGCGCGCCGACCCGGCGTGCACCGCCTCGTCGATCCGACGCTCCAGGTCCGCCAGCTTGCCCGCGGTGCTGTGGATGTTGGTCCCGGTCTCGGTAGTCACCAAGGGAATATAACGATGGTTCAGCTGGGCGCCGCTGTGCAGTACGCCTCACCACCGCTCATCGGAAGGGCCGTAGGCTGGCGGGATGCTGGGTTCCCCGTACACCGACCTGGATCGCCCACCACTGTCGGTGGCGCGGCTGCGTCGCGCGTTGGTCGCGCCGCACGGTTCGTGGGCCCGGCTGGAGCTGCGCGCCGAGACCGGCTCGACCAACGCGGACGTGGCCGAGTATGCCCGCTCCGGGGAGCCGGAGGGCCTGGTACTGGTCGCGGAGCGGCAGCGTGCGGGGCGGGGCCGGCGGGGCCGCGACTGGCAGTCGCCGGCTCGGGCGGGGATCGCGACCAGCGTCCTGCTTCGGCCGGGGGAAGCGGTGCCCGAGCGGGGCTGGGCGCCGGTGCCCCCGTCGGCGTACGGGTGGCTGCCGCTGCTGGCCGGAGTGGCGCTGGTGCAGGCGGTGACCCGGCTGGCCGAGTTGGAGGCCACCCTCAAGTGGCCGAACGATCTGCTCGTCGGTGACGCGAAGTGCGGCGGGATCCTGGCCGAGGGGGTGCCGGTGGCGGGGGCGGCGGCGCCTCCCGCGATCGTCCTCGGCATCGGTCTGAACGTGACTCTTCGTGCCGACGAGTTGCCGGCGAACCCGAATGGCCTGCCGGCGACCTCGCTGCAGTTGGCCGGTGCCGCGGCGACCGACCGGGATCCGTTGTTGCGGGCGCTGCTCCGGTCGCTGGGCGACTGGTATGGGCGGTGGCGGGCCGCGGAGGGCGATGCGGTGGCCAGTGGCCTGCGCGCGGCGTACCTGGCCGGCTGTGCCACCGTGGACCGTCCGGTCCGGGTGCTGCTGCCGGACGGTGGCGAGTTGACCGGCACGGCGACCGGCGTTGACTCCGACGGCCAGCTGGTGGTGGCCACCCCGGAAGCCACCCGGCACCTCTCCGCCGGCGACATTCTGCACCTGCGCTGAACGGCCACGGCTGACCCGGCGGGGCCGGGCTCGGTAGCGGCTGTCGTCGTCCAGCCCGCGCGGCTGATGTCGTGGGGTGGTGTGAGCGGTTACGGTCTGCGCGTCCGATCTGTGCTGGAGGTACCCGTGGCGTTTCCTGAGGACGTGCTCACCGAGGACGAGCACGTCGTGCTGCATCTGCACCCGCACTGGAAGGTCCTGGTCCGGCCGGCCGCGGTGACGGTTCTCGCCGTCGCGGTGGTGGTGGGCGCCCTGGTACTGGCCCCCGACGGTGCCGGTGGGACGGCGGTGTTGGTGGTGCTGGGCGGGGCGGCGCTGGTGGGGGTGCTCTGGTTCGCGCTCTGGCCGGCGCTGGTCTGGCAGGCGACCCACTACCTGTTCACCAATGAGCGGGTGCTCATCCAGCAGGGTGTGCTCTCCCGGGACCGCCGGGACATCCCGCTCACCCGGGTCACCGACCATGCGATGCAGCAGCGCCTCAGCGAGCGGTTGTTCGGCTGCGGAACCCTGACCATCGACTCCGCGGGGGAGCGTGGGCGGTCGGCGTTGGATGATGTGCCGCAGGTGGGGCGGGTGCAGACGATGCTCTACGAGTTGGTGGAGGCGCAGTACGACCGGCCGCTGTCCGGCGACGCCGAGCTTCGGGAGGGGTTGACCGAGGCCCGGGACGGCAGGCCGTCCGGGGAATCGGGCTGAGCGGGTCCCGTCGCAGCCGGGCGGGCTGGGCCGGTCGCCGGCGGCGCCCCGCCCCGGAGCCGGGCGGGCTGCGACCGCGGCGCCGCGCCCCGGAGCCCCGGAGCCCGGGTGCGGTCAGGGGCGACGGGATCGGCGGGTGCTCGGTTGGAGCTCCGCGGCGAGTTCGGCGGCCAGCTCCCGGTCCAGGTCGAGGCGGGCGTCCAGCGGGATGGTCAGCCCTTGGATTGGTGCGTGGAGGGGGTGGCGGGTGCCCGGTGGCGGGGCGGTTTCCTCCAGCTCCGAGACCGACTCCGCCAGCTCGGCGACCGGGTCCATCTCGGCCATCGTGTCCCACTCGTCGCGGGGGATGCTGTGCCAGTTGTTGGTGGCCGGCGCCGGTGCGGGCTGGAAGACGAACGTCCGGTAGGACCAGAACCGGAACAGCGTCGCCAGCAGGACACCCATCGTCTTGGCGAGGTTGAGGGCGAGCAGGCTGGTCACGCCGAGGCCGTATTTGGCCGCGGCCAGCACCCCCAGCTCGATGAGGAGCCCCGCACCGTTAAAAAGAAAGAAAAGGACATACTCGCGTCTAACTGCCGTTTTCGGGCGATCACGGTACGTCCAGTGGCGATTCATTAGGTACGACGTGATCGTCGCGGTGATGGTGGCGACGACCGTCGCCTTCAGTGCACCACCCTGGAAGACAGTGAGTGCAAGGGCGTTGAACACCGCGTAATTGATGACGGTGTTGACGCCCCCGACGATGCCGAATTTGAGCGCCTCATGCAGGAACTTCTGCCAACGCTCGGGCAGGAGACGGACCAGACGCATGCAGAACACCTTAGGCGAGTGGGCTGGGCCGGGATCGTCCCGGCCTGGCGAGATGGGCGCCAGGTCACGCCCGGTTTCGGTCGTGCTTCGCTTCCGGTGCGGCGGGAGTTCCCGCTGGTACGAAGACGAACCGTCGATAGGACCAGAACCGGAAGAGGGTCGCCAGCCCGGTGCCGACGAGATAGCTGGCGATGTTGTCCGCCAGCGGGGTCTGGAAGACCTCCGGCCAGATCTGGCCCAGGCCGTAGCGGCTGATCGCCAGGACCGCCACGGTGATACCGAGGCCCACCGCGTTGAAGATGAAGAAGAGCGCGTACTCGCGGGCTGGGTTGGCGCCCCGGCGGTGTCGCCACGTCCAGAACCGGTTGCCGAGGAAGGCGAAAGTCGCCGCCACCACCGTGGAGATGGTCTTCGCAGTCACCTGCTCGACGTCCTGCACCGAGGTCAGGAGGTTGAAGAGGGCGAAGTCGACGATGAAGGCGATGCCGCCCACCGTGGCGAACTTGCTCAACTCGTGGACGAGGTGACCGAACCGGTTCAGCAGGGAGTGGATCAGGCCCGGCCGGGTCCGCCGGGAGCCGGGCTCGCCGGTCATCGTCGCTGCCACCGAGCGAGCGTACCGGGTGTCGGCCCACGGCACGGGTAGCTCCGGTCGGCATGGCTGGTACGGACAGTGGTGACGGGCAGGGGATAGCAAGCCCCGGGCCGGGTCTCCCGAGCCATCCGGCCAAGCGCACGCCGGTACACCGCCGACGTACCGGACGACGGCGGGCCGGCCGTTTCGTCACTGGATTTGCGTGAAACTGCGCGTGAAAGCGGGTATTAGCTCGCGATGCCGCAGCCGGACCGTAGCTTGTGCAGTTCTTCACAACCAGTCCCACTGACTGCTGACGCAAGCCGGTTTACGCTGAGGCCAATCCCAGGTTTCACGTAGGCGACGCGACGCGCCGTCAAGCCTCGTGCATCCCATAGACCGGTCAGCGTCGACCACAAGGAGATGTGTCATGGTTGCTCCGGCCACTGTTCGGGGTATCGATCAGGCCCCGACATCCCACCCCAAACTGCTTGCCTGGGTCCGTGAGATCGCGGAACTGACCACCCCGGACCGTGTGGTCTGGGCGGACGGGTCAGAAGAAGAGTGGCGTCGTCTCACCGACGAACTCGTCGAGGCGGGCACCCTGGTCCGGCTCAACCCGGAGAAGAAGCCCAACTCGTTTTACGCGCGGACCGATCCGACGGATGTGGCGCGGGTCGAGGAGCGTACCTACATCTGCTCGGTGGACGAGGCAGACGCCGGCCCGACCAACAACTGGATGGCGCCGGCCGAGATGAAGCGGACGATGACGGAGCTGTACCGCGGTTGCATGCGCGGTCGCACCATGTACGTCATCCCCTTCTGCATGGGCCCGGTAGAGGCCGAGAAGCCGATGTTCGGCATCGAGATCACCGACAGTCCGTACGTGGTCGCCTCGATGCGGATCATGACCCGGATGGGTGGGAAGATCCTGGCGGCGATGGGCGACGACGCGGACTTCGTGCACGCGCTGCACTCGATCGGCGCACCGCTCGCACCGGGCCAGCAGGACGTGTCCTGGCCGTGCAACGAGACAAAATACATCTCGCACTTCCCGGAGACCCGGGAGATCTGGTCCTACGGCTCCGGCTACGGCGGCAACTCGCTGCTCGGCAAGAAGTGCTACTCGCTGCGGATCGCCAGTGTGATGGGGCGGGACGAGGGCTGGCTCGCCGAGCACATGTTGATCCTGAAGATCACATCGCCGGAGGGGAGGGTCTACCACATCGCCGGGGCCTTCCCATCGGCCTGCGGTAAGACCAACCTCGCCATGCTGGAGCCGACCATCCCAGGCTGGAAGGTCGAGACCATCGGGGACGACATCGCCTGGATGCGGTTCGGCCCGGACGGGCGCCTCTACGCGGTCAACCCGGAGTACGGCCTCTTCGGGGTCGCCCCCGGCACCGACTGGAAGACCAACGCCAACGCGATGCGGACGTTGGACCGCGGCAACTCCGTCTTCACCAACGTGGCCCTCACCGACGACGGCGACATCTGGTGGGAGGGCATGGGCGAGCCCCCGGCGCACCTTATCGACTGGAAGGGCAACGACTGGACGCCGGAGAGCGAAAACCTCTCCTCGCACGCCAACAGCCGGTTCTGCACCCCGATCACCCAGTGCCCGATCCTCGCCGAGGACTACTACAACCCCAACGGCGTACCGATCGACGCGATCCTCTTCGGCGGCCGGCGTCGGGACACCGTTCCACTGGTCACCGAGGCGCGGGACTGGGTGCACGGCGTCTACCTGGGCGCGACGCTCTCCTCGGAGACCACCGCCGCGGCTTCGGGCGCGGTGGGCGTCGTGCGTCGGGACCCGATGGCGATGCTGCCCTTCATCGGCTACCACGCCGGTGACTACTTCCGGCACTGGATCGAGATGGGCAAGGGCGTCGACGGCGACGAGTCGAAGCTGCCGAGCGTCTACTACGTCAACTGGTTCCGCAAGGATGCCGAGGGCAACTTCCTCTGGCCGGGCTTCGGCGAGAACTCCCGGGTCCTGAAGTGGATCGTTGAGCGGATCGAGGGCCGGGCCGACGCCGTGGAGACCCCGATCGGCATGGTTCCCACCGCGGACGCACTGGACGTCGAGGGCCTGGACATGACCTCGGAAGACATTCGGATCGCGCTGAAGGTCGACGCGAACGAGTGGCAGGCCGAACTACCGATGGTCACCGAGTGGTTTACGAAGTTCGGGGACAAGCTGCCCGGTGTCCTCTGGGCCGAGCTGGACGCGCTGCGTGCCCGGCTCGACGCGGAGCCGCGGTAGTAGCGGATTTGGCTGGGCCGGCGCCGCGGGCGATGGATGGTCCCGGCAACGGCAGCCGAGAGCAATAGCTCGGCGGCGGCGAGGGGCGACCGGGCTGGTCCACGGGCGACGAGTTCGATGTGATGGTGGGGGCCGGCCCGGCGGCCGGTCCTTCCCGATCGCGACGGCCGGTGGGACATCCGGACGCCGGCCATGATCGGGCGTGGTCTGGCCGTCGGCGATCGGCATCCCGAGCCGTGAGGCGTCATTCCGGTCGCTACCCTGGCAGGTGATGACTCTGCGGGACGTTGTCTACTCGGTGTACGAACGCCGGCTCACGGCCAGGTTGGCGGGCAAGCCGGTGCCTCAGCACGTCGGTGTGATGTGTGACGGTAACCGCAGGTGGGCGCGGGAGATGGGGTTCGTCGACCCCAACGACGGCCACCGGGTCGGTGCCGAGCGGATCAAGGAGCTGCTGCGGTGGTGTGACGCGGCCGGCGTCGGGCATGTGACGCTCTGGCTGCTCTCCACCGACAACCTGACCCGCCCGGCCGCCCAGCTCGATCCGTTGTTGCAGATCATCGAGGACCTGACGAGCGAGCTGGCTGAGGAGGGCAACCCCTGGCGGCTGCGGCTGGTCGGGGCGCTCGACGTGTTGCCGGCGCAGCACTCGGCGGCGCTCAAGGCAGCGGCGGAGCGGACCCGGGACCGGGTGGGCGGCGCACAGGTCAACATCGCCGTGGGCTACGGCGGCCGGCGTGAGATCGCCGACGCGGTGCGATCGTTCCTGCACGAGCACGCGAAGGCCGGCACCGGCATCGAGCGGCTGGCTGAGACGTTCGATGTCGAGCACATCACCGAGCACCTCTACACCCGGGGCCTGCCGGACCCCGATCTGATCATACGGACCAGCGGCGAGCAGCGGATGTCCGGTTTCCTGCTCTGGCAGTCCGTCCATTCGGAGTTCTATTTCTGCGAGTTGAACTGGCCGGATTTCCGCCGGGTCGACTTTCTCCGCGCGCTGCGCTCCTACGCCAGCCGGCAGCGTCGCTTCGGCATCTGATCGCCCCAGCCCGGGAGTCAGGCCAGCCGGCGCGCGGCGGCGGTGAGGAAGTCGCCGAGGTCTGCGGGCGAGTCGATGGTCAGATCCGCGGCGGCGGCAACCTCTTCGCCGGTTTCCGGGTTGGCGACCGCGACGCAGACGCCGAAGAAGCGTGGGTCGGCGGTGGCCCGGGCGCGTAGCGCCGCGAATGCCTTGATGTCCGATACGTCGTCGCCGAAGTACCAGGCGGCCTCCGCATCCCGCACCACCTCATCGATGACCATGCCCTTGTCCCGGTCGACTGGCGGCTTCAGCTCCAGGACCATCCGTCCGGCCTGGACCCGCAGGCCGAGCTGCTCGGCCTGCGCGTAACCCCACCGGGTAACCGCCGGTCCGAGCTGCGGGGCGGTCCGCCAGTGCAGTGCCACCGAGAGCCGTTTGTACTCCACCAGGGTGCCCGCGGGCAGCTCGGCGCGGGCCTGACCGGCGAGCTCCGCCATGGTCGGCACCCAGGGCAGCGCCGCTGGTTCGGTGACGGTTTCGCCGCCGGAGTGGCTGTGCTCCAGCCCGTAGAGACCGTAGAGGTCAACACCGGCGAGATCACCGATTCGCTCGCGGAGGAAGTCGACCGGGCGTGCGGAGACGATCGCGATCCGACGGACGACGGGAGCGAGCGCCTCGATCGCGGTGAGCACCCTCGGTGCGGGCTGCACCGCCGTCGGGTCGTCCCGGACCGGGGCGAGGGTGCCGTCGAAGTCGAAGAAGAGGACGGTTCCGGCCGCCCGGGCAGCGGTTTCCTGCCAGGCGAGGTCGGCGGTGAACGGGGTTTTCGGCGGCTGCTTGCCCAGATTCAACGGCGGCACGCGCGACAGCGTACCCCGCTTGGAGCGGCTCAATCGTGGCCGTGAGGTGCCCGGCCACCGGGCCTGGTGGCGGGGTGGATGCGGGGTTTGTGGCGGCGTTCAGCGTTCGGCGGCTTCCCGTCCCCGACGCCCGATCGGGACGACGGTGGCTTCCCGACTGTGCCGGAGCAGGTAGCCCTCGACGAAGCCGGAATTTCGGTCACCGGTGCCGGATTCGATCTCGTTGAGCCGGGCCACCAGGAACTCGGTGAGCGCGCTGATCCGGTCGTTGAGTCGGTCGTTCAGCTCGGCGAGCACGGCCAGGACGACGGCGGTGCCGGTGGCGGTGAGCGTGACGAGGTTGACGAGCAGGGGAAGCTGCTCGCCGTTGACCGCCAGAGTCACCGCGTTCCCGGTCACGCACAGCGTCAGGGACGCGGTGCCGACCACGACTGCCAACCACTTCAGGGTCATGGACAGACCCCTCCTTCTGTCCCGCAGGGCTGGGTTCGGCCTTCCCGTCCCCCCGCCGACGACGAGCCCAAGCAGTACGATTACGGACGCTAGCGTGCCGATCCGGGCCCGGGAGCGAAACGAATGAGTCTGACCTGCTGTTCTTTCGCCATCTGAGGATCATCCAGCCTTTTTGCCCTGGTTTGGCGCTGCAACGGGGAGAGTGGGCCGATACGCGAGGTATCGGATAGTTTCTCGAATGTGGAACTTCTCCGCATCCGATACCTCGGGGTTGACAAGTCGGCGCAGGAGTGCCTCGACGTCGGGATCCATCGGGGGCGGGGTCGTCTCGGCTCGGTGGAGAGTGCTCCGCCGGTCCCAGCCCAGCGTGGTGAAGGCGGTTGCCGGGTCGAGCCCGAGTCCTTCACAGAACGCCACGACGCGTTCCGCCTCCGGGTCGCTGGCCCAGTCGCCCCGGACCCATCGGTTGACTGTTTGTCGGGAGACGCCGGTGCGCCGGGAGACCTCAGTGCCGCTCCAGGCGCGGGTGGCCCGGGCCTCGTCGAGCGCGCGCCGGACGAAGGTGGCGAAGGCGATCTTTCGTGCGTTGGCCGTCTCGGTCACCTGGTGACCGTACGACTATGGGGCCCTCGAACGGTCTCCTGGCACGCGGTTGTCACGTGAATGTGACGACTTTCTCGGCTTTTGTTGTCTGGTTCGGTGCTACTGGCACCGGTCCTCACCTGTGTTAATAGGGTGCCAGCGCGGCTGGCGGGGAATCAGACGAAAAGCTGATACTGTCACGTTCGCGGGACACTCTACCGTGTGTCCGTGCAGGAGACGATGACTGCTTGCTCCCATGCGTGATATCTCCGGCACGAGGGGGACTTGGTGACCGAACTCGCCACCCGAGCGCAGGCATTCGGCCTGATCGCCGCCGGGGTAGCCACCGGCTTGAGCGCGCCCTGGTGCCTCTACCTGGCCCGGGGTTCCCGTTACCTCTCCCTCAGCGTCGGGGACCGGGCGGAGTGGCACGCCTGGCGTACCCACCTCGGTTGTCCGGAGCTCCGTGTCCGCGTCTACGACGCGGGCGGTGAGATCTGCCGCTCGTCGGTGGCCGAGGTTGTCCTGGACGGGTGCCGGATCCGCGTCGAGCTGGTCGAACAGGTCGGCATCGCCGACCTCGACCAGCTGCTCGTCGTGGACCCCACCCCGGTTGAGCCGGAGGAACGATGAGTCCACACAGTCCGCGGTCCGGAGTGGCCGGATGAGCCCACTCCTCGCCCTGCTCCTCGTCTGCGTCCTGACCGCCACCAGCTATGCCGCCGGCCGGCTGCATGGTCAGCTCAGCTACCGGATCGGTTACCGGTTCGGCTATCGGCAGGGCTACTTCGATGGTGACCGCGGCGCCTGGAACCGGCGGCGGCGCGACGCCCAGGCGGCGATCGCGTCCGCGCTCGCCGGTCCGCCACCGGTGGACCCGGTTCGCAAGCGCAACGCGCCACCGATGGCCCGGTCCGGCACCACCTACACCGGCACGGCGGCGGCTCCGGTCGGTGGCCGACAGGCGACCGGCACGGCGGCGGCCCCGGCCGATGGCCGACAGGCGACCGGCACGGCTGCGGCCCCGGCCGATGGTCGACATTCGACCGGGACGCTGGTTCGGCGAGCGGGTGAGTAGCCGGCGGGCGGGAGGCTCTCGACTACCCTGAGTGGCGAAAGGCGGGTTCGGGAGTGGCGCAGCTCACAATATGGGCTGGTGGTTTCCCATCCGCTCTACTGTGCGCAATCGTGTCCCCGAGCGCTCGCACATCCGGCGGATCGTCGGCGATCGTTCGCCCGCGTCCCCGTTGGCGGAGCTGCCGGGAGACTCGCGCGGTCGGAGTGCTCGCGGTGTGACCCCACCCCATCCGGGTGTGGTCAGCGCCGTTTTCGTGCCCCGAAAGGAAGGGACCACCTCGTGAATCGGCTGTGGAGCCGGTTGGGTGCCCGGACGGCCGCGCTGGCGCTGCTCGCTGCGGGCGTCGTCGGCGGCTTCCACCTGGGCGACGACCGGGATCAGGGCCAACACCTGTCGGAGACCGCCGGAGTCGAGCAGGTTGCGCTGCGAGCACCGCGGGTGCATCCGATGAAGGAGCAGGCTACCGAATACCAGCAGAAGCTGCACGACGCCGTGGTCGCCGAGGCGACGGCCGAGCGGAAGCGCCGGGAAGAGGCCGCTGCGGCCTCCCGGACTGCGGCGCGAGCCGCGGCAGCGGAGCTCGCCAAGGCCCAGGCCAAGGCCAAGGCCGAGGCCGAGGCCGAGGCGGAGAAGCCGTACGACGGCCCGATCCCGGACTCGTGTGCGGAGTTCACCGGCAACCGGCAGATCGGCTGCGCGGAGATGCTCAACGCCGGCTTCGAAATCGACGAGTTCCCCTGCCTGGACAAGCTCTTCACCAAGGAAAGCGGTTGGGACCACAAGGCCCGAAACCCGTTATCCGGTGCCTACGGGATTCCGCAGGCGCTACCCGGTAGCAAGATGGCGTCGAAAGGCGACGACTGGGAGACGAACCCGAAAACCCAGATCCTGTGGGGGCTCGGCTACATCGAGGGCCGCTACCAGACGCCATGCAATGCCTGGGCCTACCTGCAGCGCATGGGCTGGTACTGAGTTCCAGCAGGCGCGGATGCTGATCATCGGACGGCGACGGGGTGTGCTTGGTCACACCCCGCCGCCGTTCAATCAAATTTGACACCGGCCCAGGTAGCGGCGGTCGCCGCTACCTGATAGCTGTTGACGGGTGAGCCTGCTATCGGAGGGCAGTGACCCGCACCGGTTCGGCACCGAGGCGTTCTACGCCGCGATCGGCCGGTCCTTCGTCGCCATGTGCGCGGTGGTGCCGTTCCTCTTCCTCGTCGAGGCCGTTGACCAGGGGCTGGCATTCGGGCTCGACCCGGCGGCCGGCATCATCCCGCAGCGCCTCGACGGCCTGGACGGCGTCTTCTTCTCACCGTTTCTGCACCACGGCTTCGATCACCTCTACAGCAACAGCATTCCGCTGATCCTGCTCGGCACCTTCGTGCTCGCGGCGGGTGCGCGTCGCTTCCTCTGGTCCACGTTGATCATCATTTTGGTCAGCGGGCTCGGCGTCTGGTTCACCGGAGCGCCGAACTCCGTCGTGGTCGGCGCGAGCGGCGTCATCTTCGGCTACCTCGGCATCCTGCTCACCCGGGGTATCGTCGAGCGGAGCTGGTGGAACTTCGCGGTGGTTCTCCTGGTCGGCCTCCTCTATGGCTGGCAACTCGTCGGCATTCTCCCCACCGACGAGCGGATCTCCTGGCAGGGGCACCTCTTCGGGCTGCTGGGCGGCGTGGTCGCCGCGATCGTCTTCCGGCGGCGTCAACCTGGCCTGGGTGGCCCGCACTACTCCGACTCGACCCGCATCTTCGGCTGACCGGAGCGGCGCCAACCGACTGTCGGACATCCTTGCCCGGCGGCTCCGGCACCTCTACCGTCAGGATCAGCGTCGGTTGAGCCGGGAGCGGAAAGCGACGGTACGCCCATGCACGAGGTCGATGTCGCGGTGATCGGGGCCGGGCCCGCCGGCCTCTTCGCCGCGTACTACGCCGGCTTCCGCGGGCTCTCGGTGGCAGTGGTGGACGCGCTGCCCGAGCCCGGTGGCCAGATCACGGCGATGTACCCGGAGAAGTTGATTCACGATGTCGCCGGATTCCCGGCCATCAAGGGCCGGGATCTGGTGGCCAACCTGGTTGCCCAGGCCGCCCCGTTCGACCCGCGCTACCTGCTCGGCACGCGGGCCGAGAAGCTGTCCTACGCCGATGGCCGGCCGGTGCTCGGCCTGGCCGGGGGTGATCAGCTCCGCTGCGGCGCGGTAGTGATCACCGGCGGGCTGGGCAGCTTCACACCCCGCCCGCTGCCGGTCGCGGAGCGCTTCGTCGGTACCGGAATCATCTACTTCGTGCCGCAGCCGGCGGACCTCACCGGTCAGGACGTGCTGATCGTCGGTGGTGGGGACTCTGCCTTCGACTGGGCGTCAACCCTCCAGCCGCTGGCCCGTTCGGTGACCCTCGTGCATCGCCGGGAGAAGTTCCGAGCGCACGCCGCCACCGTCGCCCGAGTCCGCGCCCTGCCGGTGCGGGTCGTGGTGAACGCGGAGGTGACGAGGCTGCACGGGGGCGGCGCGGTGACCGGTGCCGAGATCACCGTCCGGGGCGGCGCGGCGGAGTTGTTGCCGGTCGACACCGTCGTCGCGGCGCTCGGCTTCACCGCCGACCTCGGCCCGCTGGCGGAGTGGGGCCTGCGCCTGGACCGCCGGCACCTCGTGGTGGACAGCACCATGGCGACCAACCTGCCGCGGGTCTTCGCCGCCGGGGACATCACCGAGTACCCGGGTAAGGTCCGCCTGATCGCCACCGGCTTCGGTGAGGCCGCGACCGCGGTGAACAACGCGGCCGTGGTGCTCGATCCGGCGGCGCACCTCTTCCCCGGGCACTCCTCCGACGGGACCTGACCCTCTGGTGACCGGCTTACCGGGGTAGGCCGACGAGGTCGGCCATCATCGCGATCTGGTGGTCGAAGTAGTCGTCGCGGTGCCGCAGACCGCCCTTGATCCGGCCGAAGAGCTCGAAGCTGATCAGCCCGAAGAGCTGGGTCCACCCCGCCAGCACCCGGGCGAGCAGCGCTGCCGGCATCCCCGGGACGAGGCTCGCCGCGATGTCGGCGAGGTCGTCTCGGACGGGTTGGGGTAGGTCGTCGGCCGGGGGGTGGGTGAGCTGTCCGGCGGCCAGCCCGTCGCGGGCGATGCCGAGCAGGGTCATCGGTGGGCGTGTTGGACTCCTCGGCCACCCAACAGGCCCTCGGGATCGCGCCGACCGCGCTCGAAGAGGCCCTCGCCGAGACCCTCCGTGCGCTGCGCCGGGACCCCGGTGTCAGCTCGGCGAAGCGCCGCTCCTAACGCCGGGCGGCGATCAGGACAGCGACCAGGGTCAGTGCCGCGCCGAGCAGGGTGGTGGCGTCCGGGCGGGAAGCCGCGGTCGGCAGGAGCACGTCCAGTAGGACCGCGCCGACCACCTGGCCGGCGATCGTGGCCAGGCCGAGCAGCAGCACCCCGGTGAACTCGACGACAGCGGCGGCGATCGCGATGAAGGTGATCCCGATCGGCCCACCCAGGTAGAGCCACGGCTCGGCCGGCGGTGAACCAGCGGGTAGCCCGCGTACCGCGATGTCGACCGCGAAGACCGCCAACAGGGCGACGAGGCCCACCGTGAAATTGACCAGCGTCGCGGTCAACGGGCTGCCGGCCGCCCGGCCGACCAGCCCGTTGACGGCCTGCTGCCAGGCCACCACGATCCCCGCGAGCAGCGGCAGCACCGCCAGCGCCAACGCGGTCGGATCGTTGAGCCGCCCGCCGACGGCCAGCCCGACCGCGAGCACGGTGAGCGCCGCCCCGAACAGGCGCCGACCGGTAACCGGCTGGCGTCCGCTCGGGCCGATGCCGGCCCGGTCCACGAGGAGACTGCTGGCGGACTGGCCGGCGACCACCGCCACGGTGAAGACGGCGACGCCGAGGGTGCCGACCGTGAGGCCCTGCGTCGCCACGAGGAACGCCCCGCAGAGCCCGCCGAGGCACTGCCACGGGCGCAGCCTGCCGGCGGTCAGCGCGGCGCGCAGGGCGGCCAGCCCGCGCCGTCCGCCGGGCGTCGCCGGCACCAGTACCAGCAGGACCAGCAGGCCCAGACCGAACGAGACGACCGCCGCGGCGACCCCGTCGGCCAGGCGTACGCCCAGCTCGCCGTTGACCCGGGATTGCACGGCGACGGCGACTCCGGCGATGGTCGCGAGCACCACCCCGACCAGCCGGCGGGCCGGGGACGGCCGGGGTGGCGCCCCCGGCACTGCCTACTCCTGCTCGGCGAGGGGGCGGCCGTCGTAGTCCACGGCGGAGTACAGCGCCAGCTTCTCCAGCCGGTGATAGGAGTCGATCATGCGAATCGTGCCGCTCTTCGAGCGCATCACGATCGATTGCGTGTACGCCCCGCCGGCCCGGTACCGGACACCGCGGAGCAGGTCGCCGGAGGTGACCCCGGTGGCGACGAAGAAGCAGTTGTCGCCGGTCACGAGGTCGTCGGTGCCGAGCACCCGGTCGAGGTCGTGACCGGCGGCGACGGCCTTCTCCCGTTCCTGCTCGTCGCGGGGCCAGAGCTTGGCCTGCAGGGCGCCGCCCATGCACTTCAGGGCGCAGGCCGCGGTGATCCCCTCGGGGGTGCCGCCGATGCCCATGAGCACGTCGACGCCGGACTCCTCGCGAGTGGCGGCGATCGCGCCGGCGATGTCACCGTCGGAGATGAAGCGGATGCCCGCGCCGGTGCGGCGGACCTGGTCCACCAGCCCGTCGTGCCGGGTCCGGTCCAGCACACAGACCGTCACGTCGGCGGCGTCGGTGCCCTTGACCCTGGCGATCCGTCGGATGTTCTCGGCCGCGCCGGCGTTGATGTCCACCACATCGGCGTAGGCCGGGCCGACGGCAAGCTTCTCCATGTAGAAGACGGCACTCGGGTCGAACATCGCCCCGCGCTCGGCGACCGCCAGCACCGCCAGGGCGTTCGGCATGCCCTTGCTCATCAGGGTGGTGCCGTCGATCGGGTCGACCGCGACGTCAACCTCCGGCCCCGTCCCGTCGCCGACCTCCTCACCGTTGAAGAGCATCGGCGCGTTGTCCTTCTCGCCCTCGCCGATCACCACGATCCCGCGCATCGGAATCGAGTTGATCAACTTGCGCATCGCGTTGACGGCGGCGCCGTCCCCGCCCTCCTTGTCGCCCCGGCCGACCCACCGGCCGGCGGCCATCGCCGCGGCTTCGGTCACCCGGACCAGGTCGAGGGCGAGGTTGCGATCAAGATTCTGTGGGGTCCGCGTCGTGGTGTTCGTCATGACGGCTCCTCCTCGCGACGGTGCGGGGTGGCCCGGCAGACGTGGTCGCTGCCGGCTTTGTCGCTGATCCTCACATGATCGGCCACACTGCGTGGTGGTGGGGCGGTGATGGCTTGGTCACGTCTGATCGGGTGGCTGCGAAGATAGCGGGGTGGAACCCGCACAGCCCGCCGACCGCGTCCCTGCCGACCAGACCGCGCCGGAGCTTTCGCCGGTCGAGCCGGCGCCCCCCGGCCCGGCCGCGCCCGCGACCGCCGAGGGCCCGGCGTTGGTCGAGCCGGCCACCGGCCCGGCGACTGCCAGCGGCCCGACCGAGATCACCGGCGCGGGGGAGACCAGTGCTGCGCGGGAGGCCGGCGAGTCGTCGGCACCGCCCGCTGCGGCGGACACCACCCGTTCGGAGCGTTCGCCGAAGGACATGGCCATCTCGCTCCTCGTGCTGCTGGTCCCGATCGCCCTGCTGCTCGCCTTCTACCGAGGCTTCCTCGGGGGAGACCAGGCAGCCGTCGTGGACCCGGCGCCCGCGTTGGACTCGGCGCAGGCGGCGGCGGCCTTTCCGGTCAGTCAGCCACAGGGGCTGGACGCGGGATGGCGCACCGTCCGGGCCGACTTCCGCACCGTCGAGGGCGGGTCGACGCTGCGCCTGGGCTACCTGACCCCGGAGGGGCGGGGGGCCCAGGTCGTGCAGAGCAGCGTGCCGCCGGAGCAGTTGCTCCCCACCGAGCTGACCGATCAGGGGCAGCCCCAGGGCCGGACCGACCTCGCGGGACGCACCTGGCAGCGGTACACGGCCCGCGGCAACGAGCAGGCGTTCGTGCTCCTCGAACCGGACCGCACAGTGATCGTGGTCGGCGACGCCCGAGACACCGAGCTGCGGGAGTTGGCCGGAGCACTGGGCTGAACTGGGACCCGACCAACCGGCAGCGGGGCGGGGCCGTGGTCAGTCGGTGGGTTCTTGTCGAGCGGCGTCCAGGCGGGCCCGGGCGCCGTCCAGCCACGCCTGGCAGACCCCGGTCAGCTGCTCACCGCGCTCCCAGAGGGCCAGTGACTCCTCCAGCGTGGTGCCGCCGGCCTCCAGCCGTTCGACCACCGACGCCAACTCGGCGCGGGCCTGCTCGTAGCTGAGCCGCTCGTCCTTCGTCTCCTCGGTCATCGCTCACATCCCACCACACCTGTCCGTCCCGGCTATCCCCGCCGTGCCCGGTGCGCCGTCGGTGGCCCGCCCGACACCGGTGCCCGGGTTCGGCCGGATCGGCGGCGGAACCGCTACCGCCGTTGGGCCTCCGGGTGGTGCTCGTCGACGTCGATGGTCGCCGCCAGCTCCCCGTCGGCGAGCCGGACCCGCACCGGGTCCCCGACGGCGACCTCGGAGACCGTGCGGACGACGGTGCCGTCGGCGCGCCGCACGATCGCGTACCCCCGGTCGAGGGTGGCGGCCGGGGAGAGGGCCCGAAGCCGGGCCCGGGTGTGCCGAAGTTCGTCCTCGGCGGCGGTCAACCGGTGGGCGAGACAGCGGTCGGCCCGATGGCGCAGCCCGGCGACGTCGGTGGCCCGTTGCTCGATCATCACCGCTGGCCGGGCCAGCACCGGCCGGGATCGCAGCAGCTCCAGCCGGTGTGCCTCGCGGTCAACCAGGTTGCGCACCGCGCGTTCGAGTCGGGACCGGGCCTGCCCGATCAGGCGTACCTCCTCGGTGAGGTCCGGCACGACCCGTTTGGCCGCGTCGGTCGGGGTGGAGGCGCGGATATCCGCGACGTAGTCGAGCAGCGGTGCGTCGGTCTCGTGGCCGATGGCGCTGACCACCGGGGTACGGGCGGCGAACACCGCCCGGCACAGCGCCTCGTCGGAGAAGGGCAGCAGGTCCTCGATGCTGCCGCCGCCCCGGGCGATCACGATCACCTCGATGGTCGGGTCGGCGTCCAGCACCCGCAGCGCGTCCACGATCTGCGGCACGGCCGACGGCCCCTGCACGGCCACGTTGACCGTGCGGAACGCCACCGCCGGCCAGCGTCGGTGGGCGTTGGTACGCACGTCCCGCTCGGCGGCGCTGGCCCGCCCGGTGATCAGCCCGATCCGGCGCGGGAGAAAGGGCGGGCGTCGTTTGCGCCGGGGGTCGAAGAGCCCCTCGGCGGCCAGCAGCTTCTTCAGCTTCTCCAGCCGGGCCAGCAACTCACCCAGCCCCACCTGTCGGATCTCGTCGGCGCGCAGGCTCAACGTGCCCCGGGCGGCATAGAAGTCGGGCTTGGCGTGCAGCACCACCCGTGCGCCCTCGCGAAGCTGCGGTGCGCCGGAGTCGAGCACGTCGCGGTTGGTGGTCACGGCCAGGCTGAGGTCGGCCGAGGGGTCCCGGAGGGTGAGAAAAACCGTGCTCGCGCCGGGCCGGCGACTGACCTGCGCGACCTGCCCGTCCACCCACACCCAGCCCAGCCGGGCGATCCAGGCGCTGATCTTCTGGCTGACCACCCGGACCGGCCATGGCTCCTCAGGCGTGCTGCGGGTAACCCCGCCATCCGAACTCACCCGCTCACCCTACGGACCGTCCCGGCGGGTCGCAGCCGCCGGCGGGTGGTGGGTCGGCACGTACGATGGGCGGGTGAGTGAGGCTGAAGCGACCCGGACCGGTAAGCGTGTGATCCTGGCGAAGCCGCGCGGCTACTGTGCGGGCGTCGACCGGGCGGTGCAGACCGTCGAGGAGGCGCTCAAGCTCTACGGCGCGCCGATCTACGTCCGCAAGCAGATCGTGCACAACCAGCACGTGGTGCGGACCCTGGAGGCCAAGGGCGCCATCTTCGTGGAGGAGAACGAGGAGGTGCCGGAGGGTGCGACCGTGGTCTTCTCCGCGCACGGTGTCGCCCCCGAGGTCCACGAACAGGCGCGGAGCCGCTCGCTGAAGGCGATCGACGCGACCTGCCCGTTGGTCACCAAGGTGCACCAGGAGGCGAAGCGGTTTGCCGCCGAGGACTACGACATCCTGCTGATCGGTCATGAGGGGCATGAGGAGGTCATCGGCACCGCCGGCGAGGCGCCCGAGCACATCCAGCTCGTCGATGGCCCCCAGGGCGCCGAGCGGGTCACCGTCCGGGATCCGAACAAGGTGGTGTGGCTGTCCCAGACCACCCTGTCGGTGGACGAGACGTTGGAGACGGTGGCCCGGCTGAAGAAGCGGCTGCCGCTGCTCCAGTCGCCGCCGAGCGATGACATCTGCTACGCCACCAGCAACCGGCAGCACGTGGTCAAGCAGATCGCGTCGGACTGCGACGTCATGATCGTGGTCGGCTCCACGAACTCGTCGAACTCGGTGCGGCTGGTCGAGGTGGCCCTGGACGCGGGTGCGCGGGCCGGCCACCTCGTCGACTTCGCCCGCGAGATCGACGACGCGTGGCTCGAGGGCGCCCGCACAGTCGGCCTGACCTCGGGGGCCAGCGTCCCCGAGGAACTCGTCCAGGAGGTTCTCGCGCACCTCGCGGCGCGGGGCTTCACCGATGTCGAGGAGGTGGTGACCGCGGACGAGCGGTTGACCTTCTCACTGCCGCAGGAGCTGAAGCGGGACATGCGGGCGGCGGCGGCTCACGGTTGAGCGGTGGGGACCCGCTTCGACCGGACGGGCCGGGCCGGGTGGCGGCAACGGCGGGACGGGAACGAACCGACGGGCCGGAGCGTCCGAAACGGTATGAGAAGCCCTTGGCTCGCCACCCCGGCGTTGGCCGTCTGCCTGGCGCTCAGTGCCTGCGGCAGCGGCCAGGGCGCGGGTGCTGGCCCCCCGACCGAGATGGGAGCGACGCCCGTGACGACCCCCACCGATCCGGAACCAAACCCCGCCGACAGCGAGCCCACCACCCCGGCCGCCCCGAGGTCAACGCCGGCCTCCGTGCCGACGCGTACCCCGAAGGAGCCGGCGGGCGCGAGTAAGCCGCCGCCGGTCGGCGCCGCCACCCTGACCGGCACCGTGCAGGCCGGGGTGGAGTCCGGATGTCTGCTGCTGGATGGATACCTGCTGGTGGGTGGGCCCCGTGCGGTACTGACCCCCGGCGCGTCGGTGCTGGTGACCGGGAAGATCCAGCCGGACGTGGTGACCACCTGCCAGCAGGGCATCCCCTTCCTGGTGGAGACGGCCTCCCGGCAGGGCTGACCCGCCCGCCGAAACCGACGGAGCCCGCCCCCGGTCACCGGGGACGGGCTCCTGCTGGTTTCGGGTACGGGTCAGTTCACCGAGCCGATGGCGACGGTGCCGCGGCCGACGACCGCCCCCTCCGCCGTCACCACGGTCAGCTCACCCTGCAGTTCCCGGCCGTCGGCCGGGCCGGCCAGGGCGGTCACCGTGCCGCCGAAGATGTCGGTGTCGCCGTGCCCCAGGGCGAGCGGGGTCGCCGGCGCCGACAGGGTGCCGAGCGCCGGGGCGGAGAAGGAGTCCCGGTAGTCGTAGGCCGTGCTGCCACCGAGGCCGTCCACCGAGTACCCCTCGACCACGATCCGGTAGGTGCCCGCAGCCGGGTTCGACAGCGCAACCGCCTCCTCCGAGTCACCGTCTGCGGAAAAGCCGAGCAGCGTGCTGCCCTGGTAGACGTAGAGGTCCAGGTCGGCTCCGGCGTTCGCCGGGTTGCCGATCCGGGCCACGAACTCGGCCGCGTCGGCCGGCACCTCGACGTGGAACTCCTGCGCGGCGTCCTCGGCGATGGTGGGGCGGTCGGTGTGGACGCTGGCGAGCGGGCCGCCCTGGCCGGTGACGGTGACCGGGCCATAGGTGTTGGTCAGGCTCCACTCGACCGGGGTCGGCGCACCGGCGTCAACCACCGGTAGTTCGACCGCGGCCGGCTCGAACGCCACGCCCTGGATCCGCGCCGTCAGTTGGTACGGGTTGTTCAGCGACGGCGAGGTGCGACGCGACTCCACCTCGATCTGCCAGACCCCGGGGAGCGGGTTCTGGTAGTCCCGCTCCTGCGGGTTGCAGGTGTCGGGGTCGGAGTAGTTGGTGAAGCAGACCCGGCTGGAGGTGCTCTCTGTCGGTACGCCGTACGGGTTGATCGCGATGAATCGGGTCTGCGAGCCGGTGGCGATGCCGGCGAGGTTCAGCTGGAGCGCCTCGGTGCCCGGCGGAACGGTCACGAAGTAGGACTCGAAGCCGTTCCGGTGGACCGAGCCTTCGGCCGCGAAGGAGAAGTCCGGCTTACGGGTGTCGTTGCTGGCCACGACCACGAGGGAGACCTCGAAGTCGATCGTGTTGGTCGCCGGGTCGTCCACCGTCATGATCGCACCGTGCGCGCCCGCGTCCGGCCGGGCGACGACGGTGACGGTAACCGTCCGGTTCAGGGGCAACGCGACGGACTTTGGCGCCTGGAAGGTGCCGTCATTGCCGTGCAGCGCGATGTCGTGCCTGACGGTGCCGGTCGGCCCGCTGGTACGGGTGATCTTGACCCGGTAGGTCTTCTTCTGGCCGATCCGGTGACCCCCCTCGCCGGTGGGGCACCGGTTGTAGACGCCGGTACCGCGGTGCGGTGTCCCCAACTGGTCGGAGAGGACGGTGCAGACCGGCGCCACCGAGGTGTACGAGCGGGTCTGCACGCCCTTGCGCAGCAGCTTCCACGCGCTCGACACGTTCACCATGCCGTAGCCCTGGCCGTACGTTGGCACGTCCTTGATCGGCTTCGCCGAGCTGTACAGCGCGCGGCGCAGCATCTGCGGGGTGACGCCGCGGTCGGTCGCCCGGGCGGCCGAGAGCAACAGCGCGGCGGCCCCGGCGGCCTGGGGAGAGGACATCGAGGTGCCGTTGAACATCCCGTAGCCCGGCGGCAGCGCGTAGCCGGCCTCGGGGACCGGGCTGCCCGCCTGCCAGAGCGGGATGGTGGAGATCGCCGCGCCGGGTGCGGCGACGTTCGGCTTGCTGCCGCCGTCCTCGCGTGGGCCCCGGGACGAGAAGTTGAACAGCGCGTTCTTGGTCCGCACCACCGAGCCGTAGTTGGCCAGCCAGGTGTCCTTGCTGACGCTGGCCGCGACGCTGATGACGTGCTGGGCGACCGACGGGTCGCCGACGGTGTTCAGGCCGGGGCCGGAGTTGCCGGCGGAGATGACGAGCTGGACGCCGTAGGTGGTGATGAGGTTGTTGTACAGCTCGGCGCGGGCGTTGTCGCCGTCGTTGAGCGCCGGCAGACCACCGATCGACATGTTGACCACGTCGACACCCCGGTTGATGACCAGGTCGGCCATGCCGCTGGTGAGCGCCGAGAAGGTGCAGCCACCGCCCCAGGAGCAGGCGCGGGACGAGACGAGCTGGGCGCCGGGCGCGGCCCCGTCGAAGACCTCGTTGCCGAACATGTCGTTGGCGGCGGTGATGCCGGCGACGTGACTGCCGTGGGCGTCCGAGACGATGCCGATGTTGACGTAGTCGACCAGGCCGGGGCCGCCGACCGGGGTGGTGTCGACGTCCTCCCGGAACTCGACCACGAAGGGCAGCTGCTCGCGGATGGTGGTTGCCGGGTCGTCCGTGCCGAAGTGCCCGGTGTCGAACTTCTCCTGGTACGGACGCATGACGGTCTCGTCGGTGAAGTCTCCGTCGAGGTCAACGTCGATCAGGATGTCGTTCGTGGCGGGGTCGTAGAGCACGCCCCACTCGTCGGTGGTGTCGCCGTCGCGGTTGACGTCACCGAGCAGGTCGCTGCCCGTGGTGATCGCCTCCCGGAAGATGTTGAAGCGGTAGCTGCCGGCCGGTGCCGTCCAGGTCCCGCCGGCCGACTCGAACGACGGGCCGGTGACCTCGGTGATCATCGGGCGCCAGGTGGCGTCCTCGAACGGGTGCGTCGCGGTGACCCAGTCGACGATCTTCCGGTCGCCCGTGGTGGTGTGCTGGAGCGCCGGGTGGTCCAGGTCCACTCCGGAGTCCATGATGCCGATGGTGATCCCCCGGCCGTCCCACTCGGGATTCTGGTCGACGAACCTGACAGCGCCGGTTTCGCCGGCCGGCAGGTAGGGGTTGTCCGCGCGGGTGTCGGCGCCGGGGCCGCCGAGCGTGCTGCCCTGCTTGGCGGCCTGCTGGCCGTTGGTCACCGGCCGCGGGTCGGCGAGCTGAATCGTCTCGTCCAGGTCGACGGCGGCGACCCCGGGCAGGGTGGCGGCCTTGATCACCTTGTTGGTCGGGACGGTGGCCAGGACGTAGCCGATGGTGTCGTATTGGTCCGTGACGGCCGCTCCGAGCTCGGTCAGGTCCGCGGCGACCTCCTTCGCCTCGTCCTTCTCGGTCGCGACGATCAGGGTTACGGTGTCGGCCTTCTGCGCTTCCGCCTCGGCCAGGAGTTTGGCGTCGTGCGAACCCAGCACCTCGACGGGGGTGGATGGGGTGTCGGGTGCGGCGCTCGCGGTGGCGGCGCCGCCCGCGACGGTCACGGCGCTGGCGGCCATGATCGAGGCGAAGAGTCCGGCGGAGGTGCGCCGGCTCAGCTTTCGGGGTTTGCTCACGTTCTCTCCTCCGGAGAACAGGGCCCTCAGTTCCAGGGCACAGGTGAGCGGTATCCTTCGGCTATCGATGCCCGTTGTCACTATCGACCGGGGCGTCGTGACCATCTCGTGACATGCCGGTTCGCCGCTGTCGCACCGGATCCGCGCCCCGTCCATCTACTGCAGAGCGATTTGCCGTCCATTCCGGAGTGAATTCCAGCAGCTCCGGCGCCTGCGGCTGGCGGGGGGCGAGCTCCACCTGTGCCGGCGGCGCCAACTCCTCGTCGGAGACGCCCAACTCGGCGAGCTTGCGGGCGCTGACCAGCACCCTTGACTCCAGCGAACCGACCGCCCGGTTGTACGCCGTTACCGCCCCGCCGAGTGCGGACCCCAGCCGGCCCACGTGCTCGCCGAGCGTAGCGAGCCGGCCGTGTAGCTCCCGGGCGAGCGAGTGCACCGCCACCGCGTTGCTGGCCAGCGCCGCCTGCCGCCACGCGTAGGCGACCGTACGCAGCAGCGCGACGAGGGTGGCCGGGGTGGCCAGCACCACGTTGCGGGTGAAGGCGTGCTCCAGCAGGGTCGGGTCGCGCTGGAGGGCGACGTCGAGGAACGGGTCGGCCGGCACGAAGAGCACCACGAACTCCGGTGCCGGGTCGAACGCGGTCCAGTACGCCTTCGCGGCCAGCGCGTCCACGTGGGCCCGCAGGTGTTTCGCGTGCGCGTCCAGGTGCGCGTCGCGTCCCCGTTCGTCGCGGGCCTCCATCGCGGTTAGATACGCATCGAAGGGTGCCTTCGCGTCCACCACCACCGACCGCCCCCCGTGCAGGCGAACCACCAGGTCGGGGCGGACCGTCTGCTGATCGGTCGCGGCTGTTACCTGCTCGGCGAAGTCGCAGTGTTCCAGCATGCCGGCCGCCTCGACGATGCGGCGCAGCTGGTGCTCGCCCCACCGCCCCCGGACCTGCGGTGCCCGCAGTGCCGCGACGAGCTGTTTGGTCTCGGTGCGCAGCTCACCGGAGACCGTGCTCATGGCGCGCACCTGCTCGCGCAGCTCGGCGTAGGCGTCAACCCGGTCCCGCTCCAACTCGGCGACCCGCTGCTCGTAGCGGTGCAGCGTGTCGTGCAGGGGAGCCACCGCGCGGGCCACCGCCTCCTGGGACTGCGCGGTCGCCTCGTAGCCCAGCGTCCGCAGGGACTGCTCCAGCCGACCCTCGCCCGCCTGCGCGGCGGCCAGCGTGGCCTCCAGCCGGGCCAGCTCGGTGGCGGACCGGGCCCGGGCGGCGTACCACCCCACCGCGCCGCCCGCCGCGAGGCAGCCGAGCATCACGGCCAGCGTCGGAAGCTCCATGTCACCGAGCATCTCAAACGGGTACGACCGAGGCGGCCTCGGGCGGATCGAAGGTGGTGCCGGCCCGCCTCCATCGCGGCTCGCCTCCATCGCGGCTCGGCGAAACGGCGCGTCCGCGGTGTTCAGCCGGTGTTGCGCATGCCGGCGGCGATGCCGTTGACCGTGGTGAGTAGGGCGCGTTCCAGGGCGGTGCCGTCGCTGGGCGCCCGACGGCTGCCCGGCGCCGTCACCACCGCCCGGCCCGGCGCGCCGGAGTCCCGGTACTGCTGCAGCAACGCCACCTGGAGGTGGTGCAGCGGTTCCAGGTAGGTGTCGCGTACCGCCAGCGTGCGCTGGAGCACCGGGGCGTTCTCCAACAGCTCCGGGGAGGCGGTCACGGCGAGCACCTCCCGCCGGGTCAGCTCGTACTCCTGCTCGATCTTGTGGAAGATCGGGTGCAGCTTCTTCGGTACCAGCGTCTCCACGTACCGGCGGGCGATGGTCAGGTCGGTCTTGGTCAGCATCATCTCCACGTTCGACAGGAACGTCCGGAAGAAGTGCCAACTGCGGTGCATCTCGGCGAGCACGTCCCCGTGACCGGCGGCGCGGGCCGCCGCCAGCCCGGAGCCGACGCCGAACCAGCCGGGGACGATCTGTCGGGTCTGGGTCCAGCCGAACACCCACGGGATGGCCCGCAGGCCGGCGAGCCCGGCACCCGTGTTCGGCCGCTTCGCCGGTCGGGAGCCGATGTTCAACGCGCCGAGCAGTTCGGTCGGGGTGGATGCCCAAAAGTACGCCGGCAGGTCCGGATCCTCGACCAGGTCCCGGTACGAGCGGTAGGCCGCCGCGCTCACCACGTCCATCGTCGCGTCCCAGCGTTCCAGCATCTCGGCCGGCTGCCGGGGCGCGGTGTGCAGCAGCGTCGACTGGAGCACCGCGGCCACGGTCAGCTCCAGGTTCTCCCGGGCCAGCGCCGGCAGGCTGTACTTGTCGGAGATCACCTCGCCCTGCTCGGTCACCTTGATCTCGCCGTCGAGGGTCCCGTACGGCTGGGCCAGGATCGCGTCGTGCGTCGGCCCACCGCCCCGGCCGACGGTGCCACCCCGGCCGTGGAAGAGCCGCAGCTGCACGCCGTGCCGGGCGGCCACGTCCCGCAGCGCGCGCTGGGCCCGGTGGATGGACCACTGGCTGGTGGTGATGCCGGCCTCCTTGTTGGAGTCGGAGTAGCCGAGCATCACCTCCTGGACGTCGCCGCGGGCGGTGACCAGGGCCCGGTAGGCGGGCAGCGAGAGCAGCTCGTCCAGCAGGTCACCGCCGGCGTTCAACTCGGCGGGGGTCTCCAGCAGCGGTACGAAGCCGATCCGGGCCCGGCTGCTGTGCACGTCCACCAGCCCCGCCTCGCGGGCCAACACGACGGCGGCGAGGACATCGTCGACGCCGAGGGTCATCGAGATGATGTACGACTCGATCACCTCGGTTCCGAACCGGTCCTGGGCCTCGCGGATGGTGCCGAAGACATCGAAGGTCCGGCGGGCCGACTCGGTCAGCGGAGTGTCGAGCGTGGACAGGGGTCGGCGCCCGGCCAACTCGTCGGCGAGGAGCTTGGTGCGTTCCAGCCGGCTCAGCGCCGGGTAGTCCGACACCTCGCCCACCGCACCGAAGAGCTGGGTCAACACCTCGTGGTGCTTCTCGGCGTGCTCGCGGACATCCATGGTGGCGAGGTGCAGGCCGAAGGCGGAGACCGTACGGATGGTCGAGGCGAGCCGGCCCACGGCGGTGAGCTGACCGGAGTTGCGGGCCAGCGAGGCGCGCAGCAGCTCCAGGTCGGCGATCAGCTCACCCGACCCGCGGTAGTCCCGTCCCGGCGTGTGCGCCGTGCCCTGGCGTAGCCGCTGCCGGGTGTTGGCGAGCTTCGACTTCACACACCGGGCCTTGAGCCGGTACGGCTCCTCGGCGTTCACCCGACGGAACCGGGGCGCCACCTCGGGCAGCGCGTCGAGGTCGGCGGCGAGGCTCGCGGAGAGATCCAGCGAGACGCCGCGCAGCCGCCGGGAGACGGAGACCTCATTGATCAGTTGGTCCATCGCCTTGTCGGTGGCGGCGATGCCGTGCTCGTGTGCGATGACCAGAACCTCCCGGGTCACCGCGGGCGTGACGAACGGGTTGCCGTCCCGGTCCCCCCCGATCCAGGTGCCGAAGGTGAGGGGCCGGGCGGTGGGTGCGGTCTCCACGCCGAGAGTGCGGAGCGTGTCGGCGAGGTCGTCGAGCACCTGGGGTGCGGCCTCGGCGTAGAGGTCGCGTAGGTAGTAGATGGCGTTGCGCGCCTCGTCGGTCGGGTCCGGCCGGTCGAGCCGCAGCTCGTCGGTCTGCCACATCAGGTCGAGGAGCTCGGCGAGGCGGCGGTTGGCCGGGCCCTCGTCGCTGGCGCCATAGAGGACCGCGTTGGTGGTCTCGGTGTCCAACTCGTCGGCGATCGCGCGCAGCTTGGACAGGATGGAGCGGCGGGCGGCCTCGGTGGGGTGGGCGGTGAAGACCGGTCGGATGGCCAGCCGCCGCGCTGCCGCCGCGATCTCCTCGGCGGGAACGCCGCGCTCGGCGATCATCTTGGCGGTCTGGTCCAGCCAGCCGCCCTGCACGGCCCGACGACGCCGCAGATCCCGGGCGCGATGGACCTGTTCGGTGATATTGGCCAGGTGGAAGTAGGTGGAGAAGGCGCGGGCCAGCCGGGTGCCGGTGGCGACATCCAGCCCGGCGAGCCGCTGCGCGGCGGCCGGGGCGTCGGTGCGAACCTGGGCGCGGATCTCCTCGACCAGGTCGAGCAGGGGCCGCCCCTCCTGCCGGGCGAGGGTCTGGCCGAGCAGGGTGCCGAGGCGGCGGATGTCGGCGCGCAGGGCGGCGTCGGGGCCGTCGTGGTCGTGCTGGTCGGTCACGATGCGCTCCTTACGTGAGTACGAAGGACAGCGCTGTCCGACTCCCAGGATCGTAACCGCGGGAACCGGGTGGAGCCCACGGGGTGTCCTGGTTCACTCCTGGCGCGCCGCTTCGGCCCGCCGGGGATCCGCGGCACGTGGCCGTTGACCCGCTCCCGGAGCGATAGGGTCAACGGGTCAACCCCTCGTTCAGCCGGACGAGGGGCGCTCGTCGTGCCGTCGCCGTGGAAGTGATCATATGCTCACCGGACTCTTCGCCGCCGCCCTCGCCGACCCGGCCCTGGTGCGGGCCCGGGACCTGGCGCGATCCGGCGCGGCCCAGGTCGACGGGCTCGACCTCACCGCACCGCCGGCCCTGCGTCCGTTCGCGGTCGCCGCCGTGGCCGCCGACGAGCCGGTGGGGGGCGCGGGGCGCCCGGTGCTGGCGATCACCGCCACCACCCGGGAGGCGGACGACCTCGCCGCCGCGCTGGGCTGCCTGCTCCCCACCGACCAGGTGGCGGTCTTTCCGTCCTGGGAGACACTGCCGCACGAGCGGCTCTCGCCGCGCTCCGACACCGTGGGCCGCCGGCTGGCGGTGCTCCGTCGTCTCGCCCACCCCGAGGCGACCGACGCGCAGGGGCGCAGTGGCCCGCTGCGGGTGGTCGTCGCTCCCGTCCGATCCCTGCTGCAACCCCAGCTCAAGGGGCTGGGGGACCTGGAACCGGTGCGACTGTCCGCCGGCGACGAAGCGGACCTCGAAGAGGTGGCGCGCCGGCTCACCGACATGGCGTACGCGCGGGTGGACCTGGTCACCAAACGCGGTGAGTTCGCGGTGCGCGGCGGAATTCTCGATGTCTTCCCGCCCACCGACGAGCACCCGTCCCGGGTCGAGTTCTGGGGCGACGAGGTGGAGGAGATCCGTACCTTCGCCGTGGCCGACCAGCGCACCATCGAGCAGGTGGACCAACTCTGGGCCCCGCCCTGCCGGGAGCTGCTGCTCACCCCGGCCGTCCGGAAGCGGGCCGCCGTGCTGGCGGCGGAGCACCCGGAGCTGGCGGAGATCCTCGATCGGCTGGCCGAGGGCATTCCGGTCGAGGGAATGGAGTCGCTCGCTCCGGCGCTGATCGGTGCCGACTCGATGGAGCTGCTGCTGGACACCATGTCCGCGGGGACCCACGTGCTGCTCTGCGACCCGGAGCGGATCCGTACCCGGGCGCACGACCTGGTGCGTACCTCGGCGGAGTTCCTCCAGGCGAGCTGGGCCGCGGCCGCGGTCGGCGGCGCGGCCCCGATCGACCTCGGCGCGGCCGCCTTCCGGACGCTCGCCGACGTCCGCGCGCGGGCCCGCGAGCTGCGGCAGCCGTGGTGGACGATCTCCCCGTTCGGGCTGGCCGAGCCGGCCCTCGCGCGCCAGCCGTGGGAGGACGAGCCGGACCAGGTCGACGTCACCCCGGACGACGCGATCGCGGTGACGGTGGCGGCCCAGCCCGCGCCGCTCTACCACGGTGAGACGGCGCGGGTGGTGGAGGAACTGAAGCGTTGGGCCGGCGAGGGCTGGTCGGTCGCGCTGGTCTTCGCGGGGCACGGCCCGGCCCAACGGGCCGTCGAGGTGCTGCACGACGCCGGGCTCGGCGCCCGTCTGGTGGACGAGGTGACCTCGGCGCCGGCGCCCGGCCAGGTCCTGGTCAGCTGTGGGGCACTGACCGGTGGTTTCGTCGCTGAGGCAGCCCGTTTCGTCCTGCTCACCGGGGACGACGTCACCGGCGGCCGGGGCGCGTCGACGCGGGACATGCGTAAGTTGCCGAGCCGGCGGCGCAACACCATCGACCCGTTGGAGCTGCGGGCCGGCGATCACGTGGTGCACGAGCAGCACGGCATCGGCCGCTACGTCGAGTTGGTGCAGCGGGTCGTCAACGGGGCCAGCCGGGAGTACCTGGTTATCGAGTACGCCCCGAGTAAGCGTGGCCAGCCGGGCGACCGGCTCTTCGTCCCCACCGACCAGCTCGACCAGCTCTCCCGGTACGTCGGCGGTGAGCAGCCGGCCCTGCACAAGATGGGCGGCTCGGACTGGCAGAAGTCCAAGGCCCGGGCCCGCAAGGCGGTCCGGGAGATCGCCGCGCAGCTGATCCAGCTCTACGCCGCCCGCAAGGCGTCCAAGGGGCACTCGTTCGGCCCGGACACCCCGTGGCAGCGGGAGCTGGAGGACGCCTTCCCCTGGCAGGAGACGCCGGACCAGCTCGCCGCGATCGAAGAGGTCAAGCGGGACATGGAGCAGACCGTCCCGATGGATCGGCTGATCTGCGGCGATGTCGGCTACGGCAAGACCGAGATCGCCGTCCGGGCGGCGTTCAAGGCGATCCAGGACGGCCGGCAGGTGGCGGTGCTGGTGCCCACCACCCTGCTGGTGCAGCAGCACTACAACACCTTCGCCGAGCGGATGAGTCAGTTCCCGGCGACGATTCGCCAGCTGTCTCGGTTCCAGACGCCGAAGGAGGCCGAGCAGACCCTGGAGATGGCCGCGGCGGGCACCGCGGACATCGTCATCGGTACCCACCGGCTGCTGCAGGCGTCCGCCCGGTTCCGCTCCCTGGGGCTGGTCATCGTGGATGAGGAGCAGCGCTTCGGGGTCGAACACAAGGAGCAGCTCAAGTCGGTGCGGGCCTCGGTCGACGTGCTGAGCATGTCGGCCACCCCGATCCCCCGGACCCTGGAGATGGCGATCACCGGCATTCGGGAGATGTCCACCATCGCCACCCCGCCGGAGGAGCGGCACCCGGTGCTCACCGCGGTCGGGGCGTACGACGAACGGCAGGTGGCCGCCGCCATTCACCGTGAGTTGCTCCGGGACGGCCAGGTCTTCTACCTGCACAACCGGGTGGAGTCGATCGAGCGGGCGGCGCGGCGGCTGCGGGAGCTGGTCCCCGAGGCGCGGGTCGCGGTGGCGCACGGCCAGTTGGGCGAGGAGGCCCTGGAGCGGGTCATGGTCGGCTTCTGGGAGAAGGAGTTCGACGTCCTGGTCTGCACCACGATCGTCGAGTCCGGCATCGACATCCCGAACGCCAACACCCTGATCGTCGAGCGGGCCGACCTGCTCGGCCTGGCCCAGCTGCACCAGATCCGGGGCCGGGTCGGCCGGGGCCGGGAGCGGGCGTACGCGTACTTCCTCTACCCGTCGGACAAACCACTCACCGAGCACGCCCACGAGCGGTTGGCGACCATCGCCCAGCACACCGAGCTGGGTGCCGGCATGTACGTGGCGATGAAGGATCTGGAGATCCGGGGCGCCGGTAACCTGCTCGGCGGCGAGCAGTCCGGCCACATCGAGGGCGTCGGTTTCGACCTGTACGTGCGGATGGTCGGGGAGGCGGTGCAGGCA
Source organism: Salinispora goodfellowii (assembly GCF_059570675.1). Lineage (NCBI taxonomy): Bacteria > Bacillati > Actinomycetota > Actinomycetes > Micromonosporales > Micromonosporaceae > Salinispora > Salinispora goodfellowii. Next base: position 329,342 of record NZ_JCANTD010000002.1, read on the forward strand.
TTCAAGGGGGAACGCCCGGAGGAGGAACCGGAGATCAAGGTCGATCTGCCGGTGGATGCCCACCTGCCGCACGACTACGTCGGGGTGGAGCGGCTGCGCCTGGAGATGTACCGCAAGCTCGCCGAGGCCCGGGACGAGGAGCGGCTGCGCGCGGTGGTCGCCGAGCTGACCGACCGCTACGGCGAGCCGCCCGCCCCGGTGCAGAACCTGGTGGCGGTGGCCCGGTTCCGGCTGCTCGCCCGCCAGTACGGGCTCACCGACGTCAGCATGCAGGGTCGCAATCTACGGTTCGGCCCGTTGCCGCTACCGGACTCGAAGCAGCTGCGGCTCAAGCGCTACCACCCGGACGCGGTCTACAAGCAGGCGCTGGAACAGGTCAGTGTGCCCCGGCCGAGCACCCGGCGGGTCGGCGGCGAGCCCCTGCGCGACCAGGCGCTGCTGGAGTGGTGTGGGCAGCTCCTCGCCGATGTGCTCGGCCCGCCCCGGGAGCCGGCCGGTGCCGCCAACTCCACGGCGCACGGCGGGCGGTGAGGTGGCGCAGCTCCAGCCGGTGGACGCGACGGCGTGGGGGCGTCCGGTCCGGCGCCGGTGTGCGAGCGACGCGGGGTCGTGGGGGGCGTCCGGTCCGGCGCTGCCGGCGTGAGAGAGTTGCCATCATGCGTGCTCGCCGTCTTGTCGCCGCCGCCAGCCTGGTGGTCGGCCTCGTCGCCCTGACCGGATGTCGTACCGAGCCGGGTGTCGCCGCGTACGTGGGTGACCAGCAGATCACCGAGGACACCGTGGACAGCATCCGCGACGAGCTGCGGGACAGCCGCGCCGCGACGGAGGCGCCCGAGCTCGGTGGGCCGGCCCCGCAGCTGCCGCCCCGGTCGCAGGTCGTCGGCGAGTTGGTGCTCGGCACGGTGTGTGACCAGGTCTCCGCTGACCGGGGCTACCAGCCGCAGCGGCGGGTGGAGCCGGTTCAGGTCGCCGGTCAGCTCGGTCTCCCGTCGGAGTCGGAGTATGTGCGGCAGTTGGCCGCCCTGCACACCTGCCTCTCCGGGCTGCCGGTGGGCGACTCGGTCGCCCCGACCGAGCAGGAGCTCGCGGAGGTGATCGCCGCTGGGCGTGTGTCCGGAGCGATTCCTCCGGACACTCCGGATGCCGTGGTCGCCGGTCAGCTCGACGGCCCCCAGCTGCGCAACGCGCTGGCGAGCCGCCGGGCGCTGGCCGAGGCTGCTGGGGAGTACGACGTCACGGTCAATCCCCGCTACCGGCCGCTGGAGTTCCCGGTACTTAGCTTCTCCCCCGAGGTCGCGGCGGTGAGTGTGCCCCTGGGGGAGGCTGGCTCGGACGCGGTCACCGACGTCTCCAGCCCGGAGCCGCCGACCGGGTCGGACCAGCCGGCCTGAGCATGACGGCGCGGATCACTCTGCTCGTCACGTCGCCGCGGCTGCCGGCCGGGCTGCTCACCGCAGCCGCGTGGGACGTCGTACGCCAGCATCCGGTGCTGGCCGGGGCGGAGAGCGAGTTGACGGCGGCGCTCCGGGTCGCGGGTGCCGAGGTCACCGTCGTGGCCGGCCCGGCCACTCCGGCGTTGCTCGACGCTGCCACCACCCGCGGCGGTGCGGTCTGGCTCGCCGGCCCGGCCGGTGACGAGTCACTCGCTCGGGAGCTGGGCCTGCGACTGGCTCGGGAGCCGGGGCTCGCCGAGTTGGAGCTGCTGTACGGGTCATGGGACCCGCCCGGAGCGCGACTGCTCGACGCGGTGGCGGTGCTGGACCGGCTCGCCTCGCCCGGGGGTGACCCGTGGAAGCGGGCGCAGACCCACCGCAGTCTGGCTGGCTTCCTGTTGGAGGAGTGCTACGAGGCGTACGACGCGATCAGCGCCGGTGACACCGACGCGCTCCGCGAGGAGCTCGGGGACGTGCTGCTCCAGGTGGTGCTGCATGCCCGGCTCGCCGAGGAGTTGCCCGAGGGCGAGCGGTGGAGCGTGGACGACGTGGCCGGTGGCCTGGTCGACAAGATGGTGCGGCGCAATCCGCACGTCTTCGCCGAGGAGCAGGCCGGCACCCTTGCCGAGATCGAGGAGAACTGGGAGCGGATCAAGCGGGCGGAGAAGGCGCGCGACTCGGTGCTGGACGGCATCGCCCTGAGCCAGCCCGCCCTCGCCCTGGCCGCCAAGATCATTGACCGGGTCGCCCGGGTGCGGCTCGCCGTCGCGCCCCCGCCGCCGCAGTCGCAGGTCGACCCGGAGGCGCGGCTCGGCGCGGAGTTGCTGGGGATCGTTGCCGAGGCCCGCGCCGCCGGTCTGGACCCCGAGGCGGCCCTCCGTCGCGCCACCCTCAACCACGCTCGGTCCGTCCGCGCTGCCGAGGGCTCCACTGCCACAACGAGCTGAGGCGCCGGCCGGAGCCGGTTTGGGAGCGGGACGTGTGGAGATGTCCCTCACCGCAGCGGTCGTACATCAACGACCCGCATCCCGGCCATCCGGGCCGCCTCGATGCCTTCGCGGGCCGCAGACCACACCCCGCCACTCTCCGTCACCACCGGATGTGAGGCAGGGCCGTTAACTGACACTCCCATGGTCGGCTACAGCGGCGCCTGGCGGCAGCTCGAACATCGTGTTGTCAGCCGTCTCCCGGTAGCCGGTCAGGGCTACCTCGACCAGCTGGCCATCGAGTCGACCGGTGAAGCTGCCCAGGGCCCCCTCGGCGGTGACGCAGACGGTGAGGTCGCCGGCGTGCCGGCGCACCTCGACGCAGGTCGCCTGCCGCCCGGCCAGGGTGGTGTCATTGCTGGTGATGCTGGACTCCGGGTCCAGCGCGGCAACGGTCAGCAGCTCCAGCACCGCTGGCGGGGTGATCAGCCCCTGCTCCTCGGCGGCGGCGAAGACGGCCACTGCCGGCTTGTCCGGTTTGTCCGGCGGCGGTGCGATCGTACAGGCCGTCCGTCCATCGGCGGTCTCGCACCGGGTGGTCGCCTCCTCGGTGGCGGTCAGCCGGCCGGCCGTCCACTGGTAGGTGGCGCGGGCCGGCTCCTGGTCCTGCGCGATGGTCGCGGTCTGCCCGGACGCGAGCTGGTAGTCGGCCGTATAGGTGCGGATCAGGGATCCGTCCAGCCGGTTCGCGAGGTCGTTGACCAGGTCGGCGTGGCTGATGGTCTGGCCGGCCTCGTCCAGGCTTTGACAACCGGTAACGGTGAGCGACGCGATGGCGGCAGCGGCGAGTAGCCGGAGCGGGGTCGAGATGGCGGACATGACGACCAGCCTCGCCGATCGGATCGAGTGTGCGCAAACTCCGACGTCGGTTGACATCGGAGAATACCGGAATGTCGGGCAGGCTGCCCGATGGAAAGGGCCGGCGTGCGACAGCGCGGCCGGAGATTCAACCGCCGGGTGCCGCGTCGCGCTCCAACGCCGCCCGATACGCTGCGTGCAACACCTTCCCGCCGCACCGTCGCGGCCATCACCGAACGGCAACACACACGAGGAGCGACTCAGTGGCAACCATCGAGGGAATCGTCGCCCGGGAAATTCTCGACTCACGGGGCAACCCGACCGTCGAGGTCGAAGTTGGGCTCGACGACGGTACGATCGCCCGTGCTGCGGTGCCCTCGGGCGCCTCCACCGGTGCCTTCGAGGCGATCGAGCTGCGCGACGGTGAGAAGGACCGCTACCTCGGCAAGGGCGTTGCCAAGGCCGTCTCGAACATTGAAGACAAGATCGTCGACGAGCTGATCGGATACGAGGCCAGCGAGCAGCGGCTGATCGACCAGAAGATGCTCGACATCGACGGTACGGACAACAAGAGCCAGCTCGGCGCCAACGCGATCCTGGGCGTTTCCCTGGCGGTGGCGAAGGCAGCCGCTGGCGCCGCCGAGCTGAGCCTCTTCCGTTACCTCGGCGGGCCGAACGCGCACCTGTTGCCGGTTCCGATGATGAACATCCTCAATGGTGGGGCGCACGCGGACTCCAACGTCGACATCCAGGAATTCATGATCGCGCCGATCGGTGCGCCGACCTTCCGGGAGGCCCTGCGTTCCGGCACCGAGGTCTACCACGCGCTGAAGTCGGTGCTGAAGCAGAAGGGGCTCTCCACCGGCCTCGGCGACGAGGGTGGCTTCGCGCCCAACCTACCGACCAACGCCGCCGCGCTGGACCTGATCTCGGAGGCGGTCGAGAAGGCGGGCTACCGGCTCGGCACCGACATCGTCTTCGCGCTCGACGTGGCCGCGACCGAGTTCTTCGAGAACGGCACCTACACCTTCGAGGGTGCCGCGAAGACCGCGGAGGAGATGAGCAGCTACTACACCAAGCTCGCCGACGCGTACCCGATCGTGTCGATCGAGGACCCGCTGGCCGAGGATGACTGGTCCGGGTGGCGGACGCTGACCGCTGCCGTCGGCGACCGGATTCAGATTGTCGGCGACGATCTGTTCGTCACGAACCCGCAGCGGATCGCCCGCGGTATCGCCGAGAACGCCGCCAATTCGGTCCTGGTGAAGGTTAACCAGATCGGTTCGCTCACCGAGACCCTGGACGCGGTGGACCTTGCCCACCGGGCTGGCTTCCGGTGCATGATGAGCCACCGCTCCGGCGAGACCGAGGACACCACCATCGCCGATCTGGCGGTCGCCACCGGCTGCGGCCAGATCAAGACCGGCGCCCCGGCCCGCTCGGACCGGGTCGCGAAGTACAACCAGCTGCTGCGGATCGAGGAGGAGCTGGCTGACGCCGCGCGGTACGCCGGACCGGGCGCGTTCCCGCGCTACCGTTCTGCCTGACAGCCGCGCAAGCTTCGGGGGAGGGGCAGGGGATGCAGCAGCGCCGCACGCCGGGTGGACAGCGTCCGGCCCGCCGGCCCGGTCAGGCCGGCCGGTTGGGCGGTGCCCGGCCGGTTCGTGCGGGCGGCGTCCGCGCCGAGTCGCGGGCGACCGCCGGCCGTGCGCCGGGCGTGGTCCGGAGCGCCGACGGAGCCCGTTCGGCGAACCGGCCGGCCGCTCGGCGCGCGGCCTCCGGCAGTGCGGTGAAGCGGCTCTCCGCCCCCCGTCCCCGACGGGGCACCGGGCGGGCGACCGTGCTGGTCGCGGTGCTGATCGCCCTCGCTCTTGGCTACACCTATCCGGTCCGGGTCTACCTGGACCAGCAGACTGATATCGCCCGGATGGAGGCCGCCCAGGCGGCGCAGCGGGCGGAGATCGAGAGGATTGCCGCCGAAGCCGCGAAGTGGCAGGACGCGAAGTATATCGAGGCAAAAGCCCGGGAACGCTTCTTCATGGGCCGCGAAGGCGAACAGTTGCTGATCGTGCTCCCCAACTCGCCGGGGGAGGCCGAGGGGGCGGGTCAGCCTGCCGGTCCGGACGGCCGGGCCGGGGCCGACCGGTGGTACGACACCCTGTGGTCGAGTGTGACGGCCGCGGATCAGGAACGGCCCGGCGAGTGAGTGTCGGTGCTGCACCAGGAAGGACACCGTGACAGTCGTACCACCGCAGGAGCCGGCGGCATCCTCCGTACCGCTGCCGCGACGCGAGCCGGCCACCCCAGCCGACCTGGCCGCGGTGGCGGGGCAGCTGGGCCGTCCGCCGCGGGACACCCGGGCGGTGGCCCACCGCTGTCCGTGCGGCATGCCCGACGTGGTGGAGACGACGCCGCGGCTCGCCGACGGCACGCCCTTCCCGACGCTCTTCTACCTGACCTGTCCCCGGGCGACGGCGGCCTGTAGCCGGCTGGAGTCCGCCGGGCTGATGAAGGAGATGGCCGACCGGCTCGCGGCGGATCCGGAGTTGGCCGCGCGCTATCGCGCCGCGCACGAGGACTACCTCCGGCGCCGGGAGGCGATCGGTCACGTGCCGGAGATCGCCGGAATCTCCGCCGGCGGGATGCCGGATCGGGTCAAGTGCCTGCATGTGCACCTCGGGCATGCGCTCGCCGCCGGTCCCGGTGTCAACCCGTTCGGAGACGAGGTGTTGCGGTTGGTCGAGCCGTGGTGGGCGGGAGGGCCATGCGTGGCCACGCCAGCGGACGAGTGAGATGACTGCTGCCGGCGGACTCGTGGTCCGTCGAGCCCGGACGGCGGACATTCGGGGGATCCGGCGGCTGATCGACACGTACACCGACGGTCGGCGGCTACTCAGCAAGGCGACCGTGACCCTCTACGAGCACGTGCAGGAGTTCCGGGTCGCGGTGACACCCACCGGAGACGTGGTCGGTTGTGGCGCCCTGCACGTCATGTGGGAGGACCTGGCAGAGATCCGGACGGTGGCGGTCGACCCGAGCTGTCGGGGTGGCGGGATCGGGCACCAGATCGTGGGCGGCCTGATCGACGGTGCCCGGGAGTTGGGGGTGGCTCGGATCTTCGTGCTCACCTTCGAGACTCGCTTCTTCGGTCAGTTCGGGTTCACCGAGATCGACGGGGCGCCGGTGCCATACCCGGTCTACGAACAACTGCTGCGCTCGTACGACGAGGGTGTCGCGGAGTTCCTCGACCTGGAGCGGGTCAAGCCGAACACGCTCGGCAACACCCGAATGCTGCTGCGGCTCTGAGTCGGCCGTCTGGCCTGCCATAGGGTTGCGGGCGTGACGACGCGTGTGGCCGCCATCGACTGCGGGACCAATTCGATTCGCTTGCTGGTCGCCGACCTGCCGGATCCGGGCGCCGGAGCGAGCGCACCGCTGGTCGAGTTGAGCCGCCGACTGGAGACCGTTCGGCTGGGCCAGGGCGTGGACCGCACCGGTCGGTTGGCCCCGGAGGCGATCGAGCGGACCCGGGTGGCGCTGGCGGAGTACGCCGTCGAGATCGAGGAGTCGGGCGTCGACCGGGTGCGGATGTGTGCCACGTCGGCCTCCCGGGACGCGGAGAACGCCGCCGACTTCCGCGACATGGTGGAGCGGACGCTGGGGGTCGCCCCGGAGGTGGTGACCGGGCAGGAGGAGGCGCGGCTCTCGTTCACCGGGGCAGTTCGTGGCCTGTCCGGCTCGACCCGGGAGCCGTACCTGGTGGTCGACATCGGCGGTGGTTCGACGGAGTTCGTCGTGGGCACCAGCAGCGGTGGTGTGGACGCCGCGATCTCGGTGGACATTGGTTGTGTCCGGATGACCGAGCGGCATCTGCAGGGTGACCCACCGGATCCGGCCGAGATCAGGGCGGCCGAGGCGGACATCGTGGCTGCCGTGGACCGGGCGCTCGATGCGGTGCCCGGTCGGGAGGCCGCCACGCTGGTCGGGGTCGCTGGCTCCGTCACCACGGTGGTCGCGATCGCCGAAGGGCTGACGGGGTACGACCCGCAGCGTATCCACCATGCCCGGGTGTCGCATCGGGCGGTGGCGGAGGTGACGGCTGATCTGCTGGTGGCGACGCGTGCGCAGCGGTTGGCGATCCCGGTGATGCATCCGGGGCGGGCCGACGTGATCGCGGCGGGTGCCCTGGTGCTTCGCGTGATTATGGAGCGTTCGGGAAAGGACTTCGTGGTCGCCTCCGAGCACGACATTCTGGACGGTATCGCCTACAGCCTGCGGTAGGACCGACACCGAACGGTTCCCTTCGCAATACGGCCGAACCAGCCCAGATTTTCGGATGGTCCGGATAGGCTGAGACTGTTTCATGGTCAGGCTTTCGTGGCGAAGGGAGCATGGTGGGCGGGAAGGAGGAGACGGTCACCGTCGGTGAACTACTACTTGGTCGCCTGCACGACCTCGGTGTGCGGCACATATTCGGGGTGCCGGGCGACTATGCAATGGAATTCACCGATCAGGTCATGGCCTTCGACGGCATTGACTGGATCGGCAGTTCCAACGAACTCAACGCCGGCTACACCGCGGACGGCTACGCGCGGATTGCTGGCATCGGGGCAACTGCCACCCAGTACGGTCCGGGTGAGCTGTCGGTGCTCAACGCCCTGGCCGGCGCGATGGCCGAGTCTGTACCCGTCGTTTCGATCGTCGGTGGCCCTTCGACCGAGATCATGCGCCGCCGCACCTCGGTTCATCACTCTTTCGTGGATGGCGACTTTGACCATTGGGCCCGGATGGCGTGCGAGGTTACGGTTGCCCAAACGTCGTTGACCGCGGAGCATGCGCTGCGGGAGATTGATCGGGTGCTGGGCGAGTGTTGGTCGCAGCAGCGTCCCGTGTACATCCGAATTCCGGGGGACGTGGCGGTGGCTTCGGTCCCGCGCCCGGCGCGACCTTTCCGGCGCCCGGAGCCGGTCACCAACGCGGCGCAACTGGACGCGTTTGCGGCTGCTGCGCAGCGTCGGCTCGCTGGCGCCCAGCGGCCGGTTTTGCTGGTGGGAAACGTGCCGATCCGGCTGGGCTTGGGGCCGGCTGTCGCCGCGTTCGCCAGCGAGTGCAACTGGCCCGTTGCCGCGCAGGCGCTCGGTCGGGGTCTGTTTGACGAGGCTGACTCCCGTTACGTCGGGGTCTATTCTGGCTTGGAGAGTCGGGACGCGGTCCGGGAAGTGGTCGAAGGCGCCGACGTCGTGGTCTGTCTGGGAATCACGTTCATGGACTGGAATGGCCTGTTCACCGCGGAGCTGGATCCGGATCGGATCATTAATCTGGGGCCGGATGCCGCATCGGTCGCCGGTACCCGTTTCGGCCCGATCTCCATGGCTGCGGCGTTGGGCCGGTTGCACCAGCTGGCTGTCCGTCGTACGTGCGGCTGGTCGAGCGGGGTGGTCCCGGCGAAGGGCCTGTCCGAACTGGACAGGGTGGGTAATACGCCGATCACTCACGAACGGCTCTGGCCGGCGATCGAGGCTCAGTTGCGGCCGGGGGACGTGGTGGTCGCGGAGGTCGGGACCGCCTTCTTTGGCCTGGAGATGATGCGTCTGCCGACCGGGGCATCGGTTGTGGCGGGGCCAATCTGGAGCTCGGCCGGCTACGCTGTTCCTGCCGCTTTCGGTGCCGGGGTCGCTGGACCGGACCGGCGGGTGGTATCGATCACCGGTGACGGTGGAGTGCAGATGTCCCCGCAGGAGATCGGCCAGATGTTCAACTTCGGTCATTCGTCGCTAATCGTCATGGTCAATAATTGTGGCTACGCTACCGAGCGGGTGCTCGAGAAAGCGGTGGGGGAAGAGTCTCAGGGCTATGCTGAGATACCCAACTGGCGGTACAACAAGCTGTTGGCGGTGTTTGCGGCGGAAGGGGACTTCGTCGCGCGCACGGTCCGCACCGAGGCCGAGCTGGCCGATGTCCTGGCCGATCTCGACGAGCCTCCGGAGCGGTTGACCTTCGTCGAGGTGATCGTCGATCCGACGGATGTGCCCGAAGGCATGCCGGAGTGGAGCCGGGAGGCCTCCGCCGCCATCTATCACGCGAAGTTTCCCGCTCCGGCTCGCCTGCCCTGGAGCGGGCTCAACTAGTCCGGCGGGCCGTGCTGGCAGCTGCTCCGCGCGGCCGGTTGACGCTACTGTGCATTGAATAGTACTGTCTTTTGTATGGACACCACACAGCTCTTGAAGGGCGTGCTGGACCTGGCTGTCCTCGCGGTGCTTCGGGAAGAGGACGGCTACGGCTACGACATCCTGCGTCGCCTGCGCGACGCCGGCCTGACCGAGGTGGGCGACGCCTCCGTCTACGGCACATTGCGCCGCCTCTTCGCGGCGGGGCTGCTCACCACGTACGTGGTGCCCAGCGAATCCGGGCCACACCGCAAGTACTACTCGCTGAACGCCGCCGGCCGCGACCAAATCGCGCGCTCCGGCAAGCTCTGGCGCTCATTCGCCAGCACCATGGACACGCTGCTCGACGATCGGGGGAGGGCGGCATGACCGTCACTGAGCGGGAGATAGCCGACTACGTCACCCAGGTTCGAAGCGCCCTGACCGACCTGACGCCGGCGGTCCGCGACGAGCTGACCGAAGACCTGCCAGAGCACCTCGCCGTGGTGGCCGCCGAGTCCGACGGAACGCTGGTGGAACGGCTCGGCGAGCCGGCGGCGTACGCCGTTGAGCTGCGGATCGCCGCCGGGGTCGGCACCGGTCGCCGGTCGGCGACCGGTGAGCTGACCGCCGTCGTTGACCGGGTCCGTGCCCGGCTGAACGCGCTCGACCGGCAACTCGGCCCACCCCTCGGGTATCCGACGGTGCGCGCCTTCCTGCACCTACTCGCCCCGGGCTGGTGGATTCTGCGCGGCTACCTCGCGGCCCTGCTGCTGGCCGTGCTCACCACTGGTCTCAATGGAATCGGGTTACTGCCCAGGGTCGGCGGCCACCTGTCGCTTGGCCTGATGATCCTGGCGGCCCTGGTCGTCGCCTCGGTCATGCTCGGTCGCCGGGACCGCGGGTCGCGAATCTGGTCGGGACGGCTGCTGGTCCTCGGTAACCTGGTGCTCGTCGGGTTCGGGCTGGCGGCGCTGGCTCACCTGGAGGATCGGCGCGGTTCGGACAACTACTACACCCCGATCTCGGTCGACAGTCAGTACGACCACATCCGCGACGTCTTCGTCTATGACAGCGAGGGCCAGCTGGTGGACTACGCGCGGCTGTTCGACCAGAACGGCGATCCGATCCGACTCGGCTACCCGGACTGCCCTGACCTGCGGGACCTGGGTGGCAACGCCAATCCACTGCTGCGCGCCTACCCGTACTGCCCGGACCTGGCACCGTTCGGACCGCGGCCCACGGCTGACGCGTCCCCGCCGGCTCTCCCCGCTCCACCCGGAACGGTCCAACCGGACTCGGCTGTCCCGCCAACCGTGCCGGAGACCGCACCAACCACGCCGGAGGCCCCGTCGCCCACAACGGAGACCGCACCAACCACGCCGGAGGCCCCGTCGCCCACAACGGAGACCGCACCAACCACGCCGGAGATCCCGTCGCCCACAACGGAGACCGCACCGACCACGCCGGAGATCCCGCCGACATCCGCGCCCGCGCCGGGTGTCGCGCCCACCGGCTGAGCGCTCCGGGAAGTGCCGACGCTCGTTTCGGGGCTATAAGTCGCAGTTAGTAGCGACGTAAATGACCGAAAGGATGAGGCCGCGGGGCATTAAGCGGGTTGTTGATCGTTTACGTTTTCCTCCGCACTACTAACCCCTGGAAGGGAAATCCGTGCCGGAGCAGGTCGTACCCCCCGCCAACCCCGACGTCCCGCAGCCGGCGGGCATGCAGCCGCCCACCGGTGTGCCCCAGGCCGGCGCCCCAGCCCCAGAGCCGGCTCGGAAGTCCGGTCGCAAGAAGGTCCTCGGCATCGTCGGTGCGATCGTCGCGTTCCTGGTGGTCGCCGGCCTCAAGTTCGGCCTCGGCACGGTGCTCGGCGGGACCGACGAGACCGCGGAAGCCAAGGCTGGCGACTGCATCGGCGAGCTATCCACGATCAGCAGCGACGAGATGGAGGCGGTCGACGGTGGCAAGGTCGTTGACTGTGCCTCCGCCGAGGCGAGGTACAAGGTCGTCGGTCGCGTAGAGGATCAGACCGAGGCGCAGGCCGAGTCCGGCGAAGCGTGCGACCAGTTCTTCCAGGAGAACGAGGAGTACTACATCCTCAGCACCATCACTCCGGGCAAGACGGGCTATCTGCTCTGCCTGACCGACAACTCCTGAGCGGCGTACGGGAGGATGGCGACGGCGGCGCGGTGGAACCGCGCCGCCGTCGCCATCCCCGAGCCATCGATTGGTGTCCGGGAGGTGAACGCCACTTCTCCGGTGTCTTCCCGGGGCCCGTGTGGCGTGGCAGGCTACCGGCACGTAGGACCACTGGGCGACCAGCCAACGATGACTGACCGCTAGGAGGACGGCCGATGGGCGACATGGTGACGTACCGGTGCAACGGTGGTACGGGCGAGGGGTATCTCGTGGTACCGCCTGGCGGTACGGCCAGCCCGGCGGTCATTGTGATCCAGGACTGGTGGGGCCTGGCGTCGCACGTCCGAGCGGTGGTTGACCGCTTCGCTGAGGCCGGCTTCGTCGCCCTCGCCCCGGACCTGCGGCGCGGCGGGCCGGCCAGCAAGCCGGAGGAACCCCGGCAACTACTCGACAGCGGGCAGTTGGACGCCGCCGCGGCGGACGTCGCCGCCGCGGCCGACTACCTCGCAAGTCGGCCGGAGGTTGCCGGCAAGATCGGTTGCGTCGGCTTCGGTGCCGGGGCCAGCCTGGCGCTCTGGTCCGTTGCCCGCACCGAGCGGATCGTGGCGACCTCGGCCTTCTACCCCCGGCTGCCCGGGGAGAGGACGTGCCCGGAGGGGGCGGAGTACGCGGGCAAGGCCGCCGCCATCCACTGCTGCGAGGCCGACGGCACCGCGGCCGACCCCGGCGTGCAGTTCGTTCGTCGGGCCATCGAGGCTGGTGGCGGCGCCTGTCAGACCTACGACTACCCGGGCACCGCGCACGCCTTCTTCAACGAGGACCGGCCGGAGAACTTTGACCAACGGGCCGCCGCCACGGCGTGGGCCCGCACCCTGGAACTCTTCCGGGCGAAGCTTGGCTGACCACGGATCGGTGTATCCCGGCGGAACACCCGCCGGGATGCGGCGCCTGCCGCGGGTACCCGCGGTCGCAGCCCGGCCACGCACCCCCGAGCAGGTAGCCGGGACCGCGGCCGGGGCGACCAGCCTCGCCGCACTCGATGCGGCGATCAGCGACTGCTTCGCCTGCCCCCGCCTGGTCGACTGGCGGGAAGAGGTGGCCCGCACCCGACGCGCGGCCTTCCGGGAACAGGAGTACTGGGGGCGCCCGGTGCCCGGCTTCGGCGACCCGAGGGCCCGCATCGCCCTTCTTGGCCTCGCACCGGCCGCGCACGGCGGCAACCGGACCGGCCGGGTCTTCACCGGCGACCGCTCCGGCGATGTCCTCTTCGCCGCCCTGCACCGGGCCGGGCTGGCCAACCAGGCGACCAGCGTCGCCGCCGACGACGGGTTGACCCTGCGCCACACCCGAGTCTTCGCGGCGGTGCGCTGCGCGCCGCCGGCTAACAAGCCCACCCCGGGCGAGCGCGATACCTGCCGGCCCTGGCTGCACCGCGAGGTCGCGTTGCTCCGGCCGAACCTGCGGGTTGTGGTCGCGCTGGGCGCCTTCGCCTGGGCCGCGTGGTGGCCGACTCTGCACCGGGCGTACGGCATGTCCCCGCCCAGCCCGCGACCCGCTTTCACGCATGGGGCACACTGGTCCGGGAACGGCGCACCGGATCTGCTGGGCTGCTACCACGTCAGCCAGCAGAACACCTTCACCGGGCGGCTGACACCAGAGATGCTGGACGACGTGTTCGCCCGGGCGAAACGACTGGCCGGGGTGGAGTAAGGGCTGCGGGGCATTGCGATGACGGACCGGAAGCGCCGATCCGCATCCTCGGCTCCCGCCGACACTGGCGTGCTGCGCCGGTGGTGGCCGCTCGCAGCGGTGCTGCTCCTGTTGGCCGCCGCCACCGCCGCGGCCGCGCACTCGTCGCTCGGGGCCAGCCGCATCCCGCCCGCGGCCGAGCAGCTGCCGCTCGTCCCGGAATACCCGACGGCCGAGCCGGCCGCATCGATCCCGGTAGAACCGCGCGACGCGGGCGAGCTGAACAGCCAGCAGCGCCCCGACTGGCTGCGAAGCGCACTCCTTGCGCTGCTCGGGCTGGCCGGGCTGGCCGTTGCCGGCGTCCTCGCCGGGACGCTCCTGCGCAGTGTGCTGCGCCGAGGCTCTCGGCGCCGCCCCGAGCGGCGGGTCCCGCGCACGGCCGAAGGCACGGCCCGCGAGGTGGTCGCCGCGCTCGACGCCGGCCTGGTCGACCTCGACGACACCGGCACCGATCCGCGTACGGTGGTCATCGCCTGCTGGGTTCGCCTGGAGGAAGCCGCCGCCAGCGCCGGAGTGCGTCAACTGGCCGGCGACACCCCCACCGAGCTGGTGGTGCGCCTCCTGCGGGGTGACCCGGCCGCCGGGGTGCCCGCGATCGCCAGCGCCGACGTGCTGGCCGATTTCGCGCATGTCTACCGGGAGGCGCGTTACGCTACCCGGCCAGTGGACGAGCGTACCCGGGACCAGGCCCGGGCCGCGTTGCGTCGGCTCCGCGGGGAGCTGACCGCGCTGGCCGGCGCGAGCGGGGAGGGGTCGGCGTGATGAACCGAGGGCTCCGGACCGGGTACGAGGAGGTGTCGCGGTGAGCGGCACCAGCATCGACGACCTATTCAGCGGCGCGGAGGAGCGGAGCCCGCAGCGGCGCCCACGCCGGGGTTCGGCTCGCGACCAACCGCTGCGGCTGTTGCTGCGTAACCTGGCCGGCGTCGGGGCCGTGCTGGTCGTTGTGGTCGCCGGTCTACGTGCGGTCGGGCTTCAGATGTCGTTGCCGGTTTTGGTCGCTGGCGTACTCGCGCTCTTCCTGGTCCGCCAGGTTGTTCGGGCGCTCCGCCCACCACGTGCGTCGCCGGCCGTTCACCTGGCCCTGTCCGACCCGGCCGAGCCCCGCGGGAGTCGCGGCGACCAACACGACGCGCTGGGCGCGGCGATCAACAGTTGGGAGAGCCCGCTGGACTGGGCGGCCACCCGGGCCAAGCGGTTCAACGGGACCATCCTGCCCCGACTCGGCGAGCTGGCCGACGAACGGATCCGGCTGCGGCACGGGGTGACCCGCGGGTCGGATCCCGCCCGCGCCCGCGCCCTGCTCGGTGATCGGTTGGCTACCTTCCTGGAGCACCCGCCTCGCCGCCCGCCGTCGCCGCGCGAGCTCGCGGCGATCGTCGCCGAACTGGAGAAACTGTGATGAACGACGTGGACCGCAAGCTACCCGCCACGGAGGTCGGCCACCTTGCCCACGCGGTGCTGGACGCGGTGGGCGAGGTCGTGGTCGGAAAACGGGAGGCGCTGGAGCTGGTCCTCGCCGGGATTCTGGCCGGCGGGCACGTGTTGCTCGAAGACCTGCCCGGGCTGGGTAAGACGCTGACCGCCCGGTCCTTCGCCCAGGCCCTCGGGCTCGATTTCCGGCGGCTCCAGTTCACTCCGGACCTGCTGCCCGCCGATGTCACCGGCTCCTTTCTCTACAACCAGCGCAGCGGGGACTTCGCCTTCCGCGCCGGGCCGGTCTTCACCAACCTGCTGCTCGCCGACGAGATCAACCGTACTCCGCCGAAGACCCAGTCCGCGTTGCTGGAGGCGATGCAGGAGAAACAGGTCTCGGTGGAGGGCGTCACCTACCGGCTGGATGAGCCGTTCCATGTGCTCGCCACCGCCAACCCGGTCGAGTACGAGGGCACGTACCCGTTGCCCGAGGCCCAGTTGGACCGCTTTCTGCTCCGGGTCTCCTTCGGATATCCCGAGCCCGGCGAGGAGTGGGAGGTGCTGCGCCGCCGGATTTCCCGCCGTCGCGAGGAGGCGGAGATCAAACCGGTGGTGCACGCCGCGACCCTGCGCGCGATGCAGGCCGCGCTGGAGGACGTGGTGGTGGAGGACTCGATCGGTCAATACCTGGTCGCGCTGACCGCGGCTACCCGGGAGCACCCCTCGGTGCTGGTCGGTGCCTCCCCGCGCGGCTCGCTGGCGCTGCTGCTGCTGTCCCGGGTCCGAGCCGTGATGGCCGGCCGGGACTACGTGGTGCCAGAGGACGTCAAGGAGGTGGCGGTACCGGCGCTGGCGCACCGGATCACGCTCCGTCCGGAGCTGTGGCTGCGTCGGGTCGCTCCGGCAATCGTCGTTGACGAGGTGCTGGCGGACACCCCGGCTCCGGCCAGCGGCGCGCTGCCCAGCTACGCCACCGGCCTGCCCGTCCGCTGATGACCTCGCCCACCGTGCCGGCACCGCCGGAGCAGACCGGTGGCTGGACGCCGACCTGGGCGTTCGGCCGGGCGGTACTCCTGACCGGTCTGCTCCTGATCGCCGGCGTGCTGCTCGGGCGGGTGGACCTGGTCGTGTTGGCCGCTCCGTTCGCGATCGGCACCGCGTACGCCCTGCGTCGCCGGCCCGCCGCGTCGCCGCTGGTCCAGATCGCCGCCGCCGAGGGAAACCAGGTGGAGGGGGGCGAGCTCTCCGGGCAGATCACCGTTGGTAATCCGGACCCGGTCGACTATGACCTCGCGTTGCTGCAGAGCCGAGCGTCGCGTTGGTTGCGGGTCGACCGGGTGACCGTTGCCGGTACGGCGGCGAGCCACGCCGCGGCGCGCGGCGGGCAGTCGGTCGTTGACCGTCCCCTGGCGACCGCCGTACCGGCTGGTGCCCTGGTCGAGGTGGAGCTCGCCGGCACCGTGCGCCGCTGGGGACGGCACCCGCTGGGGCCCGTCGGGGTCCAGGCCTACGCCGCGCTCGGCTTACTGGTCTCCCAGGCGGTGGTGGCCGAGGCGGTCCCGGTCAGTACCTACCCGGTGACCGATCCCTTCGATGCGGTGGAGGCGATGCCCCGCGCGGCGGGCCTGGTTGGTGCACACCACTCGCGTCGCCCCGGCGAAGGCGGTGAGCTGGCCGGCGTACGGGTCTTCGGCCCCGGTGACCGGCTGCGGCGGGTGGACTGGCGGGTCTCGCTGCGGGCCCGACAGCTGCACGTCGCGGCCACCCTCTCCGACCGGGACGCCGAGGTGGTGCTGCTGCTCGACGTGCTCGCCGAGGCGGGCCGCTCCGGTGGGGTCGGGGGCGCCGCCTCGGTGCTGGACACGACGGTTCGGGCCGCCGCGGCGATCGCCGAACACTATCTGCACCGGGGCGACCGGGTGTCGTTGCTGGAGTACGGCCCGGCCGGCCGTCGGCTACGTGCCGCCACCGGCCGCCGCCACTATCTGACAGTGCTGGAGTGGTTGCTCGACGTGCATCCCCAGTCTTCCCCAGATGAGCTGCATGACGCGGGCTTCGGACCGCAGCTGCTCTCCTCGGATGCGTTGGTGGTGGTGCTCACGCCGTTGCTGGAGGAACGATCCGCGCAGATGCTGGCCCGGCTGGCCTGGTCGGGGCGCTTCGTGGTGGCGGTGGATACCCTCCCTGTTGATCTGACCCCGTCGCGGGAGCGGCGGTGGTCGGAGGCGGCGCACCGGCTGTGGCGGCTGGATCGGGACACGATGCAGCGCCAGCTGCGGGAGCACGGTGTGCCGGTGGTGCGGTGGGCGGGCGCGGGCAGCCTGGACGAGGTGCTGCGGGACGTGGCTCGGCTGGCGACTGCGCCGAGAGCGGGTGCCCGGTGAGCCGGGCTGGCCCGGGCCGAGGCCGGGCGGCGATGTGCGCTGTGGTTGCCCGGGCCGAGGGCGGGCGGCGATGAACGCCGTCGTCGCCCGGGCCCGCGCGGCCCGGCGCGCGGTGACCCGGATCGCGCTGGCGCCGTTGCTGCTCCGGGCGGGCATCTTCTTCAGTGCGTTGGTCGGGTTGTTGCTCGCGTTACCGGTGGAGGTCCTGCGGGGGCAGCTGCTGGTGGTGGTGCCGGTGGTGGCGCTGTTGCCGGCGGTGGGGCCGCGGCGGATCTGGCCGACCGTCGTCGCCCTGCTGACCGTGGGCGGGTGGGTGTTGGCAATCGATGGCTACGATCGGCCGGTCGCGCTCTGGCGGTTGTTTGCCGTGGCGGCGGCGCTCTATCTCAGCCATTCCCTGTGCGCGCTGGTGGCCGTGCTGCCGTACGACGCGGTGGTGGATCCGGCCCTGGTGCTGCGCTGGCTACTCCGGGCGGTCGCCGTGCTGCTCGGTACGGCGGTGCTGGGCGTGCTCCTGGTCGAGCTGGCCGGCGTCGGCGGAGCGCAGGGGCTGCAGGTGGTGACGGTGGCCGGGCTGGTGGTGGCGGTGCTGGTGACTGCGCTGCTGGGGTGGCTACTCCGTCGGCGCTGACTGTGGTATGTCCGGGTTAGGTGGGGTCACCGGTTGTGTTGAGTCACAACCGGCTCCGTAGCCGGGGATTTGCCGAGTCACCGAGGAAAGATGGAGGCGTGAATCCGAAGCGGATCCTTGTGGTGGGTGCCGGACACGTCGGGCTCTACGCGGCGCTGCGGCTGTCGAAGAAGCTCGGCCCACGGGAGGCCGAGGTTGTCGTGGTCGACCCGCAGCCCCACATGACCTATCAGCCATTCCTCCCGGAGGCGGCGGCGGGCAGCATCTCGCCCCGGCACTCCGTGGTGCCGCTGCGGCGGGAGCTGCGGCGCTGCACGGTCGTCGTGGGCGCGGTCACCCGGATCGACCACGCCGCCAAGACCGCCTCGGTCCAGCCGATCGTCGGTCCGACTCGCGAGATCCGGTACGACCAGGTGGTCATCGCCCCCGGCTCGGTCTCCCGGACCCTGCCGATTCCCGGGCTGCACGAGCATGGCATCGGGTTCAAGACCATTGGCGAGGCGATCTACCTGCGCAACCATGTGCTGGATCGGCTCGATGTCGCCGCGGCCACGCCGGATCCGGCGCTGCGCCAGCGGGCGCTGACGTTCGTCTTCGTCGGCGGGGGTTACGCCGGCATCGAGGCGCTCGCCGAGATGGAGGACATGACCCGGAGCGCGCTGCGGTACTACCCGGAGCTGAACCCGGACGACATGCGGTGGGTGCTCGTCGAGGCGACGCAGCGGGTGCTGCCCGAGGTCGACCCGGACATGGGTGCCTACACGGTGCAGCAGCTCCTCCGGCGTAGAATGGACATTCGGTTGGGTACCCGGCTGGAGTCCTGCGTTGACGGGCTGGTGGAGCTCTCCGACGGCGACAGCTTCCCGGCCGACACGATCGTCTGGACGGCCGGGGTGAAGCCCTCGCCGATGCTGGACGCGACCGACTTCCCCCGCGACGAGCGGGGGCGGGTCACCTGTCAGCCCACGCTGCAGGTCGTTGACGGTGATCAGGTGGTGGCGGACGCGTGGAGCGCCGGGGACTGCGCCGCGGTGCCGGATCTGACGAAGGAGCCCGGCAGCTACTGCTCGCCGAGCGCCCAACACGCGGTACGTCAGGCGAGCCGGATGGCCGACAACATCGTCAACGCCATCCGGGGCCGGGAGCCGGTGCCCTACCAGCACCGGCACGCCGGCAGTGTCGCCAGCCTCGGCCTCTACCAGGGGGTCGCGCAGGTCTATGGCATCAAGATGAGGGGCCTGCCCGCCTGGTTCATGCATCGGACGTATCACATGAGCCGAATTCCCTCGCTGAACCGGAAGGTCCGGGTGGTCGCCGACTGGACGTTGGCTTTCTTTCTCAGGCGTGAGGTGGTCGCCCTCGGTCAGCTGCATGATCCGCGTGAGGAGTTCGCCGAGGCGTCCCAGCCGGTCAACCCCCGGTAGCCGGGACGCGGGGCTCGCCCCCGCGGCGCGGCGCGGTCCCGGCGACGCCCGGGCACCTGGGACTGCGAGTACGTCTGCTGGCCAAGACCGGCTACGGTGGCACTGCACCGTCGCGTGTCGACGTGCCGGTGTCACCCGCCCGGGTGGTGGAATGGCAGACACGGCCGCCTTAAAAGCGGCTGCCGCAAGGCGTGCGGGTTCGATCCCCGCCCCGGGCACCTGCGTCAGCCGTCGTCGGAGCGTCGTTCAACACCGCCCCCTGTGCGATCTCCACGAATCCGGTTGGCCGTTTATCCTTGATGCTGCACGTTGACGTGCACCAACCCCCTGAGGGAGGCCTGACAGTGAAGACATCGAACCCGGTGCTCGCCCGGCTCGGCCAGGCGGCCGAGCGTGAGCGGGCCACCGGGTACGCCCCGACCGGGCCGTACGGACAGCCCGGCTACCCCCAGCAGTACCCGACGCAGGCCGGCTACCCGGCTGCGCCGCCGACCGTCAACACCATGACGGTTGACGACGTGGTGGTGAAGACGGTCAGCCTACTCGGCATCCTCGGCGTGGTCGCCGCTGCCTCGTGGATCATGATCCCGGAGGCGCTGCTCGGTGTCGCGTGGATTGGCGCCGCGATGGTCGGCCTGGTGCTCGGCCTGATCATTTCGTTCTCGCGGATGGCGAACCCGGCGCTGGTCGTCGCGTACGCCGTCGTCGAAGGCGTGCTTGTTGGTGCTGTCAGCAAGTACTTCGAGACGCTCTACGACGGCATCGTGCTCCAAGCGGTGGTTGCCACCTTCGGCGTCTTCTTCCTGATGGCGATGCTCTACCGGGCCAAGGCCATTCGGGCCACCCCGAAGTTCGTAAAGGGCATGGTCGCGGTGATGGCCGGCCTCTTCGCGGTCATCATGATCAACCTGGTGTTGTCGCTCTTCGGCATCAACACCGGGCTGCGCGACGGCAGCCCGCTGGCGATCGGGTTCAGCCTCGTCGTCATCGTGGTGGCGGCGCTCAGCTTCGTGCTGAGCTTCAAGGAGGTCGAGGACGGCGTCCGGATGGGGCTGCCGCAGCGCTACTCCTGGGTCGCCGCCTTCGGCATCCTGGTGAGCCTCATCTGGCTCTACATCGAGATCCTTCGACTGTTGAGCTACTTCCAGGGCGACGACTGATCGGCTGCGCTGAACCGGCGATGCCCAGCCCCGTGAGCGGGCCGGGCATCGCCGTTTCAATTCGCGGCTGGCTGCTCCGCGGCGGTTCGTCGCCCGGCGACGAAGCTGGTCAGCGAGATTGACGCGCAGGCGGCCGAGGCGCCCGGCGTAGACTCGGCAGGGTGGAGCAGGCCGGGGACTTGAGGCGGACGGTGGAGCTGATCGTGCGGCAGGTGGGGCACTGGCAACAGCCACGGTGGGCCGCCAGCGCTGCCGGCGGAGATGTCTCCCGGGCCGATCTCGTGCACCGGCTCGTGCAGGAGTTCGCGAATCTGGCGGCTGACGCCGAGGCGCGGCCGCGCCGACGCGTGCCTCGACTTGACCACGATGTTGCCCTGCCGGACCAGCTGCGGGTGGTGGCGGCCGATCTGCTTGCCGCCCGGGCATCGGAGGCAGCGCTGGCGCAGGCCACCAGCGCGGCCACGGCGACCCGCGCGGCCCTCTGAGCGCCACCAGCGCGGCCACGGCGACCCGCGCGGCCCGCTGAGCGCCACCCGCCGAGCCGGCCCGTACCGGGCCGGCTCCCGAAACCCTCAGGTCAGACGTTCGATCACCATGGCCATGCCCTGGCCGCCACCGACGCACATCGTCTCCAGGCCGATCGTCGCGTCGTGCCACTGTAGGGCGTTGAGCAGGGTGCCGGTGATCCGTGCGCCGGTCATGCCGAACGGGTGGCCGACGGCGATGGCGCCGCCCATCACGTTCAGCTTCTCCTCCGTTGTGCCCAACTGCCGGTAGGAGGGGATCACCTGTGCGGCGAAGGCCTCGTTGATCTCCACTAGATCCACGTCGTCAATGGTCATCCCGGCCCGCTTCAGGGCCTGCTTCGACGCCTCGACGGGGCCGAGCCCCATGATCTCCGGCGAGAGCGCGGTTACGCCGGTCGAGACGATTCGCGCCAGTGGGGTGACTCCGAGTTCACTCGCCCGCTGGGCGCTCATGATCACTACGGCGGCGGCGCCGTCGTTGAGGGGGCAGCAGTTGCCGGCGGTGATCCGGCCGTCGGGTCGGAAGACCGGATCCAACTGGGCGACGGCGGAGAGCGTGACGCCGGGTCGGGGACCGTCGTCGGCGCTGATCACGGTGCCGTCCGGGGTGGTCACCGGGGTGATCTCCCGAGCCCAGAACCCAGCGGCGATCGCCTGCTCGGCGCGGTTCTGGCTGCGCACGCCGAACTCGTCCATCTCGGCCTGGCTGACGCCGTGGACCTGGGCGAGGTTCTCCGCGGTCTGCCCCATGGCCAGGTAGATGTCGGGCAGGTCGCCGGCGTCCCGCGGGTCCGTCCACACCTCGGCCCCGCCGTTGGCGCGCGCCGCCGAACGCTCCCGCGCGGCGCTGAAGCGGGGGTTCTCCCAGCCCCCACCGACCAGCGCCTGTGCCTCCGGCGGCAGACTGTCGGAGGTGCCCCGGGCGTACCGGGAGACGGTCTCGACGCCAGCGGAGACGAAGACGTCACCTTCGCCTGCCCGAATCGCATGCATCGCCATCCGGGTGGTCTGCAGGGACGAGGCGCAGTAGCGGGTCAGGGTGGCTCCGGGCAGGTCGTCGTGCCCCATCAGGGTGGCGACCACGCGGGCCAGGTTGAAGCCCTGCTCACCGCCGGGCAGACCACAGCCCAGGTACAGATCGTCGATCTCGCTCCGGTCGAGCTGGGGGATCTTGTCGAGGGCGGCCTGCACGATGGTGGCGGTGAGGTCATCGGCGCGGAACTCGCGCAGGGACCCCTTGCGGGCCCGGCCGATGGGGGAGCGGGCGGTGGCGACGATGACAGCGTCGCGGGACGACTCAATCGGCATGGACCAAACCTAACCGGTCAGTAACATCGGGCGGAAGTCGTGCCGGGCCCGGGAAATGTCACCGCGGCGGGCTGTGCCGGGCCCGGGAAATGTCACCGCGGCGGGCTGTGCCGGGCCCGGGAAATGTCACCGCGGCGGGCTGTGCCGGGCCGCCATCGTCGCGGCAGCGGCCACCGCCGGGAAGAGGGCGTGCGCCCACACCCGGTATCCGTCAGCAGACGGGTGGAAGCCGTCGTGGCAGAACGTGCCGGCGTCGGCCCGGAAGACCGGACCGGCCTCGGTGGCGAGATCCACCACCGTCCCACCGGCGGTGAGTACCGCGAGGGTCTGGGCCCGCGCCGTCCGCCGACCGGACCAGCCGACCAGGTGCCGTAGTGGGGGCGCGATCGCGCGTACCGCCCCGAGATCGGGGCAGGTACCGGCCACGACCTCCACCCGCGCCTCACGGAGCCGGTGCACCGTCGCCCCGAGGCAGGCCGCGGCGGCGGTCGACCGACGCAGGGAGGTGGCGTCGTTCGCGCCGATCAGGATCACCGCCACATCGGGTCGTTCGCCGAGCAGTGCCCGAGCGACCTGGGTGGCCAGATCGGTGGAGCGGGAGCCCGAGACGCCCACGCTGGAGAGGTGGACCAGCTGCCCGGCCGGCCCCTCAGCGAGCAGGTGGGCGAGCTGCCCACCGACGGTATCCGCCAGCCGGCTCACGCCGACCCCGAGTGCGGACGAGTCCCCGAGCAGCACGAGCCGCAACGGGGGAGCGTCGGCCTGGCCGATCGTGGCCCGTAGGGCCAGCCCCAGCTCGGGTTGGGCATAACGCCGATGGTGGGCGGCAACGGCCTGTCCAGCCAGGAGAGCGGCACCCCCCACCGCCGCGGCGGCGAAGCAGCCGGCCGCGGCCCGCCCGAGCCGGCGGGAGAGGCCCGGGCGGAAGTGGTCAGTCACGGTGCTACCGCCCCGCGCTCAATGTTCCGCTCCTGCATGTCATCCCCTCCATCATGGGGCGAGTCCACGGCCGGGTCGGATTGGGTCACGGCACCGAAGAAGGCCCGTCGGCGCAGCTGCGCCCACCGACCCGCCGGACCGCGATCGTGGCCCCGAACCTGGGCGCCGCGGACCTCGGTCCCCGCGTGCCGCGCCGCCTCCTGGGCGGCCTCCGGCAGCGACCGTACGCCGCGGACCCGCGATGGCCCAGCCCCCCGCTCCGGACCTGCCCCGAGGGCGGAGAGGACGGTCGGCAGCAGCGCGGCGGCAGCCATCGCGTAGCCCTCCGCCGACGGGTGGAACCGGTCCCAGGCGAACAGCCGGGCCGGTTCGGCCGTGAACCGTGGACCGAGCAGGTCGCCAAGGGAGACCGTCGCGCCACCGGCCTCGACCACGGCTACCGTCTGGGCGGCGGCGAGCTGGCGACTCCAGCGGCGGGCCAGCCAGCGCAGGGGCGGCTGGATGGGGCGAATCGCCCCCAGGTCCGGGCAGGTGCCGACGACCACCGCGCAGCCAGCGCCGTGAAGCGTGGTCACTGCCTCGATCAGGTAACGCACGGCCACGGCGGGCGGGGTGCGGTTGGTGACGTCGTTACCGCCGATCAGGATGACGGCGACATCGGGTCGCGCTTCGAGCGCCGCCTCGACCTGGTGGCGCAGGACGGCGGAGAGCGCCCCCACCACGGCGAACCGGTGCAGCCGGACCGGTCGGTGTAGCCGGCGGGAAACCCCGGTGGCGAGCAGCGCCCCCGGTGTTTCGCGGCGGCGGTGCACGCCGTAGCCGGCGGCGCAGGAGTCGCCCAGTACGACCATGGTGACCGCTGGTCCGGGCAGCTTTGCCCCGTAGACTCCATCGCAGCGCGGCGGCGGCGCCTCGGCCGGGGGGATGCTTCGTCGTGCCTGCCGAGCCTGGCCGATCAGGACACCACCGGCGGTCGCCGCGGCGGCGGCCGCGGCGACCGCGCCGAGCACCACCAGCCGGGTGACGCGCCAGGTGACCTGCCAGCGTGGACCGGCCGGGACAACGGAATCAGCGACCCCCATGCACCGACATTACGCGAACCCGCCACCGGACGCCGTCGCCCGAGACGGCTCCCCGCTGCCGGGAACAGGTCCGGCCAGACTTGCGCCGGGGCGGGACGATGGCGTAGGGGAAGGAGTGAGCAGATGGGGAAGACACTGCACCGGCGGGCGGCGTTCCTCGCGTTGGCCCGGGCGCTTGTGGTCGGGGTACGAGGCGGTCCGGGGCTCGGGGCACGGGTGGCGGCGCTGCCCCGGATGATCCTGGCGACCGTCCGGGGACGGTATGACGGGGGCCTCCGGCTGGCGCTGATGACCGCCGCCACGGCCTACATCGTCTCGCCGGTCGACCTGCTGCCGGAGCTTGGGCTGGCGCTGCTCGGGCTGGCCGACGACGCGGTCGTGGTCACCTGGCTCGCCGGCAGCGTACTCGCCGAGACCGAGCGGTTTCTGGAGTGGGAGGCGCGCCAGGCTTCGGTCGTCCCGGGCGAGGTGGCGGGCTGACGGGACGTAGGCTGAGCGCGCGACATCCGTAATCGTCTGCCCGGCCGCCCACCCGGCGGCACCGGAGGAGAAGGGCACAACCAGGTGCAGTACTACGACAACGTCGTCGAGTTGATCGGCAACACCCCGCTGGTACGCCTGCGCAACGTGACTGAGGGCATCCAGGCCACCGTCCTGGTGAAGGTGGAGTACCTGAACCCCGGCGGGTCGGTCAAGGATCGGATCGCCCTGCGCATGGTGGAGGACGCCGAGCAGGCGGGGATCCTCCGACCGGGCGGCACGATCGTCGAGCCGACCAGTGGCAACACCGGGGTCGGGCTGGCACTGGTGGCCCAGCTCAAGGGCTACCGGTGCGTCTTTGTCTGCCCGGACAAGGTCAGCCAGGACAAGCAGGACGTGCTGCGCGCCTACGGCGCCGAGGTGGTCGTCTGCCCGACCGCGGTCGCGCCCGCGGATCCCCGCTCCTACTACAACGTCTCCGATCGCCTCGCCCAGGAGATCCCTGGCGCCTGGAAGCCCAACCAGTACGCCCACCCGGCGAACCCCCGCTCCCACTACGAGACCACCGGTCCGGAGCTGTGGGCGCAGACCGAGGGTCGGATCACCCACTTCGTCGCGGGGGTCGGCACCGGTGGCACGATCTCCGGTATCGGGCGCTACCTGAAGGAGGCGTCGGCGGGGCGGGTCAAGGTGATCGGCGCTGACCCGGAGGGGTCGGTCTACTCCGGCGGCACCGGGCGGCCGTACCTGGTCGAGGGGGTCGGTGAGGACTTCTGGCCGGAGACCTACGACCGGGAGATCGCCGACGGGATCGTTGAGGTCTCCGACCAGGCGTCGTTCGAGATGACCCGCCGGCTGGCCCGGACCGAGGGGCTGCTGGTCGGTGGCTCCTGCGGGATGGCGGTCGTCGCGGGGCTGGAGGTGGCCCGTACGGCCGGGCCGGACGACGTGGTCGTGGTGCTGCTGCCGGACGGGGGGCGCGGCTACCTGTCCAAGATCTTCAACGACTCGTGGATGGCCCGGTACGGCTTCCTGGACAACTCCGGCAACGAGCCGACCATCGCCGAGACCCTCGCCGGCAAGCCGGGTGGTTTGCCGGAGTTGGTGCACGTGCACCCGACCGAGACGGTTCGGGACGCGATCGACTACCTGCGCGAGTACGGCGTCTCCCAACTGCCGGTGCTGAAGGCTGAACCGCCGGTGGTGACCGGCGAGGTGGCCGGGTCGGTCGCGGAGCGGGACCTGCTCGACGCGCTCTTCACCGGCCAGGCGCAGCTGCACGACACCATCGAGCGGCACATGGCCGCGCCGCTGCCGATGATCGGCGGTGGGCAGCCGGTCAGCGAGGCGGTGGCCCTGCTGGAGAAGTCCGACGCCGCTCTGGTGCTGATCGACGGCAAACCGAAGGGGGTTCTCACTCGGCAGGACCTACTCGCCCACCTCGGTTCCCGCTGACGGGCGCTGGATCAATCCGCAGGGCCCTTGCCGACTTGGGCGTGGGCCCTGCGGTGCGCCTCGCCCAACCGGAGCTACAACTCCCGCCGGTAGCGGAGCAGCACGGCGGGGGTCGAGCCGATCATTTCCTCCTGGGTGACGCCGGTTGGCCGCCACCCGTCCCGCTCGTAGAAGCGGCGGGCCGGTCCGTTCTGCCGTAACACCCAGAGGGCCGCGACCCGCCAGCCTCGGGAGCGCATCTCGGCCAGGGCGTCGGCCATCAGCATCCGGCCCAGCCCGCGGCCCCGCTCTGCCGGCTCCAGGTAGACCGCGTGGAGCAGCCCGGTGGCGGGCTCACCCTGGTCGTCCGGGCCGAGGTAACTGAAGCCGACCAGGTGGCCATCCCGTTCCGCCACGGTCAGCATGTGGTCGGCGCGCTCGTGACTCCAGCGTTCTCGCCAGTACTGTCCCAGCGCCGCCGGCGTCGGCTCGGCCAGCGTCTCGGTGGTCAGGAAGGGCGTGTAGGCGGCGGCTCGGGAACGTTGGTGCAGCGCCCCGACCGCGATCAGGTCGTCCACCGTCCCAGGGCGGAGCGTGACGGTCACCTGGCCGAGGGTACCCGCCGGGGTGGTACCGGTACGGTCGTCAGGTCCTCGGCGACCACCAGATCACCCGCGAAGTACTCCCGGGCCTCGGCGGCAAAGCGGTCCAGGTCCGGGTAGCGCTGGGAGAAGTGGGTGAGCACGAGGCGGCGTACCCCGCACTCGGTGGCGACCCGCGCCGCCTGCCCCGCGGTCAGGTGCCCAACCTCGGCGGCGAGTGCGGCCTCCGAGGCCAGGAAGGTGGCCTCGATGACCAGGAGGTCGGCGTTGTCGGCGAGGTCGTACACCGCGTCGCAGAGGCCGGTGTCCATCACGAACGCGAACCGCTGGCCCGGCCGCGGCGCGCTCATCTGCTCCCGGGTGACCCGCCGTCCCGCCACGTCGAGGTGGCCGACGCGGAGCAGTTCGCCGATGGCCGGGCCGGCGATGCCGTGGGCGGCCAGCCGCTCCGGCAGCATCCGGTGCCCGTCCGGCTCGACCAGCCGATATCCGTACGTCTCGACCGGGTGTTGGAGCCGGCGGGCCTCCAGCATGCCGCCGTGGATCGCGATCTGCTGCCCGTCGGTGGCGATCGGTACGACGGCCAGCTCGGCGGTCTCGTAGAAACTCGACGCGTGCCGCAGCCGGGCGAAGTACTCGGCACCGCCGGCCGGAAAGTGGACCGTGACCGGGTGCGGCACCCGGTCCAGGGAGAGCCGCTGAATGGTGCCGGGGAGCCCGAGACAGTGGTCGCCGTGGAAGTGCGTGACACAGATCCGGGTCAGGTCGGTGGCGGTGACCGTGCTGTACAGCAGCTGCCGCTGGCTGCCCTCCCCCGGGTCGAAGAGGATCACCTCGTCGTCCCAGCGCAGGACGTACCCGTTGTGGTTTCGGGTGCGGGTCGGCGTCTGGCTGGCCGTCCCGAGTACCACCAGTTCCCGCGTCGACATGCCGCCCTCCTGTCGCCCTGGCCGCTGCTGGGGAATGAACGACC
Source organism: Salinispora goodfellowii (assembly GCF_059570675.1). Taxonomy (NCBI): domain Bacteria; kingdom Bacillati; phylum Actinomycetota; class Actinomycetes; order Micromonosporales; family Micromonosporaceae; genus Salinispora; species Salinispora goodfellowii. The sequence continues at coordinate 356,959 of NZ_JCANTD010000002.1, forward strand.
CCCGGGGCTTCCGCGCTGACGCGCGGGCCGGCTGGACTGGGCCGGCACCCCGGGGGTCGGGTGGCTGTCATGGATTCGCCGCACCGCTGCCACACGGTCTCGACGATCTTTACTGCCCACCTGGTGGGGTGGACGACTGTCGAGGACAGCGGCTAGCGGGCAGCCACCTCACGAGTCCGATTGCTATACAAGTCTGGACCACCTCCTTTCCCGTGTAGCGTCACGCTATCCACAGCGCTGTGCCCGCGGCAACGGATTTCGATCACAAGCGGCCGGAAGGCGGATCGAGTTCGCGGTAGCCGCCGGGTGCTGGGCCGTCCGGGTGCTGGGCCGCCGGGCGGTGGGCGTACTCAGCGGAGGTCGGGCAGGCCGATCGGGCCCTCGCGTGGTCCGTCCTCCTGCGCGGGCTGTACGGCCAGCGACGGGAAGTTGACCAGTTCCCCCGCGGGCTCAGCGTCCCACTCCGGGAAGACCAGTTCGCTCTGGAGGTAGAGACAGAGCAGCTGGGTCAGGTGGCGCAGCCCGTCCAGGTGGGTGCGCTCATGGCCGTGGGTGGCGTCCACCCCGAACCCGAGCAGCGCCACCCGGGCGTGCGCACCGGCCTCGACCGCCGCCGCGACATCCGAACGGTAGTTGTCGAAGACGTCCCGGACCAGGTCGACGCCGTTCTCGCGGGCGATCGCCGCCAGGTTGCGGGTCAGGTGGTAGTCGAACGGGCCCACCCCGTCGCCCATCGCCAGGGTCGCCGCGTCCTCCCGGGACTGCTGGCCGGGGGCGACCACGGCCGCGTCCACCGAGACGATCTCGGCCACATCCGGATCCAGCCCGTGGGAGGCGCCGTGGCCGATCTCCTCCGTGACCGTGACCAACAGGTGCGCGCTGACCGCCGGGGTGACCCCGGCGTCAACCAACGCCTTGCAGGCGGTCAGCACCGCCGCCACGCCCGCCTTGTCGTCCAGATGGCGGGACTTCACGTACCCGGCGGGGGTGACCTGTGGGTTGGGTAGGAGCGCCACGAAGTCGCCCACGTCGATCCCCAGCGCACGGAGGCCGGCGGTGTCGTACACCGGCTCGTCCACCCGGACCTCGACCAACTCCCAGCCGATGCCCTGGGAGTCCACCGCCTCGTTGTAACGGTGCCCACTGGCCTTCAACGGCAGCACCTGACCGGTGAGCACCCGATCCAGGTGATCGGTGAAGACCCGGACGTGGGCGCCCTCGGCGAAACGTGCGCTGTGCGTCCCGATCGGCTGGAGCTCCAGCCGCCCGTTCTCCTTGAGCCGCTTCACCATCCCGCCGATGACATCGGTGTGCACCACGATCGCCCGGTCGGCCCCAGTCGTCCGCGGGCCCGGCAGGTAGGCGCTGAGCGCGCCGCGTCGGGTCAGCGTGGACGGGATCCCGAGCGCCGCCAGCCGTTCGCCCACGTACTGCTGTACGTGGTCGGTACGGCCGGCCGGGCTCGGAATCTCCAGTAGCTCCACCAGGACGTGGCGTAGGTAGTCGAGGTCGAGTGGGAGGGGTACGGGCTGGCTCGGGGTCATACTCCAGAGCTTGCCGCACCCGCCGGGGACCAGAGGCGTTGCGGTGCCCGGGTCCCGGGGAAGAGGAGATCGACGAAGCGTTCGGCGGTCGGCTGCGGCTCGTGGTTGGCCAGGCCGGGTCGCTCGTTCGCCTCGATGAAGACGTGCTCGGGGTCTTCCGCGGCGGGTACCAACAGGTCCAGCCCGGTCACCGGAATGTCCAGTGCCCTGCTCGCGGTCACGCACGCCTCGGCGATCTCCGGGTGCAGCTCCGCGGTGACATCGTGGATCGTGCCACCGGTGTGCAGGTTGGCGGTCCGGCGGACGACCAGCAACTCGCCCTCCGGCAGGATGCCGGTCAGGGTGTAGCCGGCTTCGGCGACCACCTCGCGGGTCATCTCGTCCAGTGGAATGCGGGACTCGCCGCCCGTCGCGGCGGCCCGACGGCGGCTCTGACGCGTGATCAGCTCGGCGATGTCGTGCACCCCGTCGCCGATGATCGACGCGGGCCGGCGCACCGCGGCCGCCACCACCTCATGATCGATCATGACGACGCGTAGATCCTCACCGGTGCGCAACTCCTCGAGCAGCACCTCCGGGCAGTATCGGGCGGCCAGCTCGACGGCCGTCCGCAGGGCTTCGGCGGTGTGTACGCCGACGGTGATTCCCTTGCCCTGCTCGCCCCGGGCCGGCTTCACGACCAATCCACCGACCTCGGCCAGGAACGCGGCGTCGGCCCCGTCCCCGGTGGCCGTCCGGCCCCGCGGCACGGAGAGCCCGGCCTGGGTGAGGATCCGCCGGGTGACCCGCTTGTCGTCACAGCGGCTCATCGCCACCGCCGAGGTCAGCTCGGAGAGCGACTCGCGGGTGAGGATCGTCCGGCCGCCGCTGGTCAGCCGCAACTCACCCCAGGTCGGGTCGGTCACCTCCACCCGGATGCCCCGGCGCATCGCCTCGTCCGCGACGATCTGCGCGTACGGGTTGAGCTCGTCGTACCCCTCCGGCATGGCGGGGAGGAAGAGCCGCTCGTTGATCGGGTTCTTCCGCTTCACACAGAGTGCGGTGACGCGGTAGAAACCGAGCCGTTCATAGAGCCGGATCGCGCCCTCGTTCTCGGCGAGCACCGACAGGTCCACGTACGCCCGTCCCCGGTTGACCAACCGGGCCGCCAGTTCGGTGATGAGCGCCTGGCCGGTGCCGGGCGGCGCGGCGTTGAAGTCCACGGTCAGGCACCAGAGGCTGGAACCGCCGTCCGGGTCGTCGAAGACGGCGACGTGGTCCACCCCGGTGATGGTGCCGACGATCTCGCCGGTCGCGTTCTCGGCGACCAGGTGCAGGAAACTGTCGGTGGTGGCGTTGGTGACGAGCACCTCCACCGGCGCGGTCACCATGCCGTTGGCCGCGTAGATCCGATTGACGTCCTCGGCGTCCTGCGCGTCCCGCAGCGGCCGGATCCGCAGGCCGGGGACTTCCGGGGCGGCGATCCCCTCGCCGTGCAGCGGCAGCCGGAAGGTCAGCGACGGGTCGATGAACAGCTCGTCCGGCAGCCGGGAGACGAGTACGTGCGGATCGTCCAGGTAGATGCAGATGTCCCGGGCGCCGGCCGCCTCCGAGCGCAGCACGTCGGCGACGTCGGCCTGGTCGGCGTAGGTCTGGCCGAACACCAACCGGCCCCAGCCGCAGTCGAGCACGACGCCCGCGGCGGGCGCGTCGTCGACGTGCTCCGCCGCGGGTACGACGGCCGGGCTGGCTGAGGTGGCCGCGGCGGCAACCGGGTCGCCGCCGGGGCCGACCCGCTCGAACCGACGGCTCCGGCCCCGTACCTGATCTGCCAGTGCTACCCCGGTCGCGAGGCTTCCCGACATGGTCAACCGATTCCGTGGTTCTGGAGCCACATTTCCAGGAGTCCGAGTTGCCACAGCTTGTTTCCGTTCAACGGGGTCAGTTCGGCGTTCGGGTCGTCGAGCAGCGCGTTGACGTAGTCGGTGCGGTACAGCCCTCGCCGGCGAGCCTCCGGCGCGGAGAGCGCGTCGCGGACCCGGTCGAGGAGCTTGCCCTCCAGGTGGGTGAGGCCCGGAACCGGGAAGTAGCCCTTCGGCCGGTCGATGACCTCGTGCGGCAGGACCCGCCGGCCGATCTCCTTGAGCACGCCCTTGCCGCCCTGGGCCAGCTTCAGCTCCGGCGGGCAGGTCGCCGCGAGCTCCACGAACTCGTGGTCGAGGAACGGGACCCGGGCCTCCAGCCCGTGTGCCATGGTCATGTTGTCGACCCGCTTCACCGGGTCGTCGGTCAGCATGATCTGCGTGTCGATCCGCAGGCCGGCGTCGACCGCGGTCTGCGCCCCGGCCTGGGCCAGGTGGGCGGCGACGAACTCGCGTGCCGGGTCCCCGTCGGCCAGCCAGGCCGGGTTGAGTACGCGCGCCAGCCCGGCCGCGTCCCGGTCGAAGAACGCCCGGGCGTACGTGTCGAGCGCCTCCTCCCGCGCGACCTGCGCCAGCGGCGGGTACCAGTGGTAGCCGCCCAGGATCTCGTCCGCGCCCTGACCGGACTGGACGACCTTGACGTGTCGGGCCACCTCCTGGCTGAGCAGGTAGAACGCGACGCAGTCATGGCTGACCATCGGCTCGCTCATCGCGGCGACCGCCGCCTCCAGCGGCGGCACCAGGTCCTGCGACGGGACGCGGATCTGGTGGTGGTCACTGTCGAAGGTCTTCGCCACCAGGTCCGAGTAGCGGAATTCGTCACCCTCCCGCCCCCCGACCGAGTCGAAGCCGATGGAGAAGGTGGAGAGGCCGCGCTGGCCCTCCCCGGCGAGTAGGGCCACCACCAGGCTCGAGTCCAGGCCGCCGGAGAGCAGCACGCCGACCGGTACGTCGGCGACCATCCGTCGCCGTACGGCGGTGGTCAGCGAGCCCAGCAGGGCGTCCTGCCAGTCCTGGGCCGACCAGCCGGCGCGTTCGGGGTTCCGGGTGAAGGACGGATTCCAGTAGACCCGCTCGTGGCTGCGGCCGTCCGGCTCGTAGACCCGGATGGTGGCCGGGGGGAGCTTGGCCACCCCGCGCAGGATGGTGCGCGGGGGCGGCACGATGCTGTGGAAGCTCAGGTAGTGCGCCAGCGCGACCGGGTCGATCTCGGTGTTGACGCCGCCGCCGGCCAGTAGCGCCGGCAGGGTGCTGGCGAAGCGGACCACACCCGGCGTTTCGGCCAGGTAGAGCGGCTTGATGCCGAGCCGGTCCCGGGCCAGCACGAGTCGGCCGGTGTCCCGCTCGGTGATCGCCACGGCGAACATGCCGACGAGGTGGTCAACGAAGTCAAGGCCCCATTCGGCGTACGCCTTGACCACCACCTCGCTGTCTCCGGAGGAGAAGAAGTGGTGCCCCTTGGCCTGCAGTTCCGTCCGTAGTTCCCGGTAGTTGTAGATGCAGCCGTTGAAGACTCCGGTCAGGCCGGTGGCGGCGTCCACGACGGGTTGGCCACTGGCGGCCGAGAGGTCGATGATCTTAAGGCGGCGGTGTCCCAGGGCGATCGCTCCCTGTGCCCACACCCCGCTGCCGTCCGGCCCTCGGTCACTCATCGTGGCTGCCATGCGCTCCACCGCGGCCACGTCGGCCCGGGAACCATCACGGCGAAACTCTCCCGCAAGTCCGCACATGTCAGCCCATGCTGCCAGAGGATATTGCGATTAGCCTGTTGAGACTATGACGGTCGTGTAAAAGGGTTGCTAGAATTCCCGTCTTCCACTGCGCAGAGTTACGGTTCATGGGGTGAGGGTGGCACTTCGTGTCACGCGTGGTCACTCTGCGAGGATCTGTTCCCGTCACCCCATGTGATGATTGACCCATTTATGGAATCCGATATTCCGGGCGCGTCGTCGGCATGAGTGACCCACCGTGGTCGCCTCGGCTGGCGGCGGAGATGGCTCAAGTTGGACAGGCTGGGCTCTTCCACCGGGACCCGTCGTGATCCGACTGATGGAGGCTGTCGATGGGCCATGCTCCGCATTCCGGGCACGTGTCACCAGCTCAAGCTAGGCCGGCGCCGAGGACGCACGGTGGGAATGCAGGAGGGGCGTTGTGGCCGCCGCGGCCCCTCCCGCACCTCTACCTGGTCAGTCTCGGTTTGCCGGTTGGTCGGAAGGGGCGCAGAAGCTGAGCCCGGTGGGGCCGTGGTTGCAGTAGCCGCCGGGATTCTTGGTCGGCGCGAGGTACTGCTGGTGGTGCCCCTCGGCGAGGTAGTAGTCGCCGAGTGGGCTGATCTCCGTGGTGATCTCGCCCTTGCCGGCGCGGGCCACGACCGGTGCGAACGCGTCGCGGGACGCCAGCGCGGTGGTCAGCTGCTCGTCGGTGGTCGGGTAGATCGCCGACCGGTACTGGGTGCCCGTGTCGTTGCCCTGCCGCATGCCCTGGGTCGGGTCGTGGTTCTCCCAGAAGACCTTCAACAGGTCCTCGTATGTGATCTTCGTCGGGTCGTAGCTGACCTGGACGACCTCGGCGTGCCCGGTCCGGCCGGAGCAGACCTCGTCGTACGACGGGTTCGGCGTGTAGCCGCCCGCGTAGCCCACCGAGGTGGTGAGCACGCCGGGCAGCGTCCAGAACAGCCGCTCGGCACCCCAGAAACAACCCATCCCGAAGACGGCGACCTCGGTTCCGTCGGGGAACGGACCCGTCAGCGGGGTGCCCAATACCTCGTGCGGGTCGGTGACCGGTGACGCGACCGGGCGGCCGGGCAGGGCCTCCTCCGGGCTGATCAGTTGGGCCTTCGTACGGCGCAGGAACACGATGGGACTCCTCTCATACCCTTCCCCGGCTGCAACGCCGGCCGGCCCGGCTTCCTTACCCGCGCCGACGGCTGCCCTACCCCGCGATGGTGGCGCTCAGGCGGAACCCGGCAGCGCCGCGCGGATCCGGTCGGCGTGGCCGGCCGCCTCGGCGTCGTCCCGGTAGCGGGTGCGGGGCCAGAAGAAGCCGCGCAGCCCGTCGCCCCTCGTCCGCGGCACCACATGGGTGTGCAGGTGCGGAACCGATTGCGACACCTTGTTGTTCATCGCCACGAACGTGCCGCCCGCACCCAGCCCGGCCTCAACCGCGACGGCGAGCCGGCGGACCAACCCGAAGTAGCCCGGCAGCGCCGGAGCGGGCAGGTCCGCCAGCGTGACCAGGTGGGGACGCGGCACCACGAGCAGGTGGCCCTTGAACACCGGCCGGGTGTCCAGGAAGGCCACGCCACCGGGCTCGTCCACGACCCGGAACGCCGGCACCTCGCCCGCCACGATCCCGCAGAACACGCATCCGTTCATCCCTCGGCAGGGTAGCCCAGACCGGGCCCGACTAACGTTCCGGTCATGAGTAACGGCTTCGAGACGCTCGCCATCCACGCCGGTCAGGCCCCAGAGGCCCGCACCGGTGCGGTGATCCCCCCGATTTACCAGACCAGCACGTACGCGCAGGACGCCGTCGGCGCGCCGCGCCAGGGCTACGAGTACAGCCGCTCCGGCAACCCGACCCGGGACGCCCTGCAGGAGTGCCTGGCCGCGCTGGAAGGCGGCGCCGTCGGTCTCGCCTTCGCCAGTGGCCTCGCCGCCGAGGACACGCTGCTGCGGGCGGTCTGCGCCCCCGGCGACCACGTGGTCATCCCGGACGACGCCTACGGCGGCACCTACCGGCTCTTCGCCCGGGTCGCCGAGCGCTGGGGCCTGTCCTACACCCCGGCCCGGGTCGCCGACCCCGACGCGGTCCGGGCCGCGATCCGGCCGGGCCAGACGAAGATCGTCTGGGTGGAGACCCCCACCAACCCGTTGCTCGGCATCGCCGACATCGCCGCCCTCGCGGCGATCGCCCACGAGGCGGGGGCGTTGCTCGTGGTGGACAACACCTTCGCCTCCCCGTACCTGCAGCAGCCGATCGCCTTCGGTGCCGACGTCGTCGTGCACTCAACCACCAAGTACATCGGTGGACACTCCGACGTGGTCGGTGGGGCGCTGGTCGTCGCCGACCCCGAGCTCGGTGCCGAGCTGGGTTATCACCAGAACGCGATGGGTGCGATCAACGGGCCGTTCGACGCCTGGCTCACCCTGCGCGGGATCAAGACCCTCGGCGTACGCATGGATCGGCACTGCGACAACGCCGAGCGGATCGCCACCTTCCTGGACGGGCACCCGTCGGTCGCCTCGGTCAGCTACCCCGGCCTGCCCACCCACCCCGGGTACGAGGTGGCCGTGAAGCAGATGCGGCGCTTCGGCGGGATGGTCTCCTTCCGCGCCGCCGGCGGCGCGGAGCGGGCCGTAGAGATCTGTAACCGGGCGAAGCTGTTCGTGCTCGCCGAGTCGCTCGGCGGGGTGGAGTCCCTGATCGAGCATCCGGGTCGGATGACCCACGCCGGTGCGGCCGGCTCGCCGCTTGAAGTTCCCGGCGATCTCGTGCGACTGTCTGTCGGCATTGAGACGGTAGACGACCTGCTGGCTGATCTGGAGCAGGCGCTGGGCTGATCGCAGGGGCTGGGGGAGGGTGGCCGTGCAGGAGATCGTGCCGACCTGGGTGGGGGCGACTGCCAAGCAGATCGCCCGCGGCGTGCGCCGCGGTGACATCTCCGCCACCCAGGTCATCGCCGACCATCTCGACCACCTCGCCCGGGTCGACCCCGACCTGGCCGCGTTCCGGCGGGTACGTGCCGGTGCGGCGGTCACCGAGGCGGAGAAGGTCGACGAGCTGGAGGACCTGGCTGACCTTCCGCTGGCCGGGGTGCCGGTGGCGGTCAAGGAGAACACCGCAGTCGCCGGACTGCCCACCTGGAACGGTTCGGCTGCCGCACAGACCCCGGTGGCGGAGGCCGACCACGAGGTGGTCCGGCGGCTGCGCGGTGCGGGCGCGGTGATTCTCGGCGTCACCCGGATGCCGGAGCTGGGCCTGTGGGGGGTGACCGACGACGCGACCGCGGTGACCCGAAACCCGTGGGACCGCGGCCGTACCCCCGGCGGCTCGTCCGGGGGGTCGGCCGCGGCGGTGGCCGCGGGGCTGGTGCCGATCGCGCACGGCAACGACGGGCTCGGGTCGATCCGGATTCCGGCGGCCTGCTGCGGTCTGGTCGGCCTCAAGCCCGGGCGCGGGGTGGTGCCCTGCCAACTCGGCGCGGACGACTGGTTCGGCCTCACCGAGCACGGGATGCTGACCACCACCGTCGCCGACGCGGCGGTCGGTTTTCAGACGCTCGCCGGCCGGCGGCAGGAGAAGCTTGTCCCGCCGGCCCGGCTTCGGGTCGGCGTGTCCCTGCGCTCCCCGGTGCGGGGCATCTCGCCGGACGCGTCGAACCGGGACGCGGTCGCCGCCGCCGGCCGACTGCTCGCCGCCGCCGGGCACGACACCGTGCCTGCCGACCCGAACTACTCGACGGCGCTCGGCCTGCAGGGCCTCGCCACCTGGTTCGCCGCGGCCGCCGCGGATGTCCAGGCCGCCGGTCTGGACCGGCGGAGCCTGCAGAAGCGCAACCGCCGGCACGTCCGGCTCGGGGAGTGGGTGCAGCGCCGGGGTTACGTCCGCCCGGCCGACCGGGCGGACTGGCGGGAGCGCTCGATCGGGCTCTTCACCGACCACTCGATCGACCTGCTGCTCACCCCGGCCCTGGCGAGCATCCCCCCGGCGGCGATCAGCTGGTCGGCTCGCTCCTGGCCGGCGAACGTACTGGCCAACCTTCGTTACGCCCCGTACACCGCACCGTGGAATCTCGCCGGACTACCCGCGCTGGTGGTGCCGGTGGGGCGTCGTCCGGACGGGCTGCCGGTGGCGGTCCAGCTGGTCGGTCCGCCCGGGTCCGAGCTCCTGTTGCTCGGGGTGGCCGGCCAGTTCGAGATGCAGGCCCCCTGGGCCCGCCACGCCAATGGCTATCCCCGGGGCGAGATGCCCTCCCCGGCTGCCGGGTGACGCATCCGCCGGCGGACCACCACCACGGCGGGGACCGGCGGCGGTGGCCAGGCCCGGCGCTGGTCGGGGCGGGTGGCACGATCAGGGCATGACGAAATTGGTCGGCCTGGACGACGTACGGGCCGCGCGGGAGCTACTCGCCGGTGTCGTTCGTACCACCCCATTGGAACCGTCCCGTCCCCTCAGCGAGGCGCTCGGCGGGCCGGTGTGGCTCAAATGCGAGAACCTCCAGCGAGCTGGCTCGTACAAGGTGCGGGGGGCTTTTGTGCGGATCTCCCGGCTGTCGGCGGCGGAGCGCGCCAACGGTGTGGTCGCGGCCAGCGCCGGCAACCATGCCCAGGGGGTGGCGCTCGCTGCCGGCCTGGTCGGCACGGACGCCACCGTGTTCATGCCGGTGAACGCACCGTTGCCGAAGGTGGAGGCCACCAAGGGGTACGGCGCGCAGGTCGAACTCGCCGGTAGCACGGTTGACGAGTCGCTGGTGGCCGCGCAGACCTACGCCGAGCGCACCGGGGCAACGCTGATCCACCCGTTCGACCACCGCGATGTGATCGCGGGGCAGGGCACGGTGGCGCTGGAGCTCCTCGAACAGTGCCCGGAGGTCCGCACGATCGTCACCGGGGTGGGGGGCGGCGGACTGGTCTCCGGCATCGGGGTCGCGGTGAAGGCGTTGCGCCCAGACGTACGGGTCGTCGGGGTGCAGGCGGCCAGCGCCGCCGCCTTCCCGCCCTCACTGGCCGCGGGTGAGCCGGTGCGGCTGCCGTCGTTCGGCACGATCGCGGACGGAATCGCCGTCGGCTGTCCCGGTGCGCTGACCTTCCGGCACGTCCGCGCGTTGGTCGACGAGGTCGTGACCGTGCGCGAGGAGGACATCTCCCGGACGTTGCTGATGTTGTTGGAGCGGGGCAAGCAGGTGGTCGAGCCGGCCGGTGCGGTGGGGGCGGCGGCGCTGCTGGCCGGCGTGGTTGACGTCGAGCCGCCGGTGGTGACGGTGCTCTCCGGTGGCAACATCGATCCGCTACTGATGCTGCGGGTGATCGAGCACGGGCTCGCGGCGGCCGGGCGCTATCTGCGGGTCACCGTCCGCTGCTCGGATCGACCGGGCCAGCTTGCCCTGTTGCTCAGCGAGATCGCCGAGCAGCGGGCGAACGTCGTGGACGTCGAGCACCAGCGGGCCAACCCGCACCTGCGGCTCGGCGAGGTCGAGGTGGCGCTGTCGGTGGAGACCCGCGGCACCGAACATTCGGACACGCTGATCAGCGTGCTGCGGGCGAGTGGCTACCAGGTGGTTTTCGCCGGCGAGGCGTGAGGCCGCCCAGCCCGCGCTCCGCCGGAGCCCGAAAACCCCGACGTGCCGGTGGCCCGGGGCCACCGGCACGTCGAAACGGGTGGTCCAGTCGCTGCCCTCAGCCGCCGAAGGGCTCGAAGGCAACCACGGTCACCTTGATATCCGCGCCGCTGGGTGCGGTGTAGGTGCAGGTCTGGCCCGGGCGGCAGCCCAGGATCGCCTGCCCGATGGCGGACTCGGGGCTGTAGACCGTCAGCTCGGTGGTCGACGAGATCTCGCGGGAACCGAGCAGGAAACGCTCGGTGTCATCCTTGTCGTCATCGAAGTAGATCGTTACTACCATGCCCGGTGCGACCGTGTCGGCAGTCGGTGCCTCGCCCACCTGAGCGGTGCGGAGTAGCTCCTTCAGGTAGACGATTCGTCCCTCGGCCTTGCCCTGTTCCTCGCGGGCGGCGTGGTAGCCGCCGTTTTCCCGCAGGTCACCCTCCTCGCGCCGGGCGTTGATCTCGGCGGCGATGACCGGCCGATTGGCGATCAATGCGTCGAGCTCCGCCTGGAGGCGGTCGTGCGCCTCCTGGGACAGCCAGGTGGCGGGCGCCTCGTTGCCAGTGGACACAGGCGATCTCCTCAGTCGTGCTGGCGGCAGGTGAAATTCCAAGTTACCAGTGCCCGCCGACGTCGTCGGCCCGACGATCAACGTCCAACCCCTCGCCCGCCGCCCCGCCGCGGCCGTCAGAGCAGGTCAGGCCAGGCGACGACAGCGAAGTACCTCGCCGATGAAAGGGCGTCCCTCGGTCACCAGGCGGTGCTGTGCGCGTACCTCCCGCTCGTCGGGCCGGGCGGTCACCGTGACCTGCTCCCGGGCCACCTGGGCGCCGTCCCGGTCCCGGGCCCGCAACACGCAGACCGCCGACCCGCCCGGGGGTACGGTGACCCGGAAGTCGATCAGCACCTGGGAGTCGGTGATCTCGGTATAGGTGATCACGGTCGCGTCGTACTCCAGCCCGCCGTACTGCTGGTAGAGCCGGACCACGATCGTGCCGAGGGCCGCCACCAGGGCGAGCCCCACCAGCGCGGTCAGCACTGGGCGGCGCCGGCGGCGTTCCCGCCGCCGGCCGTACCGGCCGGGTGGGAACACCGGCGCGCCGGCTGAATGTGTGGCGTGCGTCTCGCTCACCGGCGGGCCTCTCCTGGCATCGTTGTCGGGGCCATCAGCAAGAATGGTTTGGTAAGAGTGGCAGGTTCATTCTCCCAGCCGTCCGGCACGTCACGCACCATGGACACGTCCGGCGCTGTGGGAGCTCCAGCAGCGCCGTAAGCATCGCAGGTCAGCGCCGGTGGAGTGCCCAGGGGTGCGGGTGTCCGCGGTGGGCGGCACGACGGCGGGGAAAGGTTCCGTAGCCGAGCGGCCCGGGCAGGACCGCCGGGGCAGAGATGAGGAGCGCCTACCTTGGCAGAGCGACTGCGACTCATGGCCGTCCACGCACACCCGGACGACGAGTCGAGCAAGGGCGCCGCGACCACCGCGAAGTACGTGGCCGAGGGGGTGGACGTCCTGGTTGTGACGTGCACCGGCGGCGAGCGGGGGAGCGTGCTCAATCCCAAGATGGACCGGCCCGACGTCTGGGCCAACATCGCTGACATCCGCCGTGCCGAGATGGACGCCGCGCGGGCCATTCTCGGTATCGAGCAGGCCTGGCTCGGCTTCGTGGACTCGGGGCTGCCGGAGGGGGACCCGCTGCCACCGTTGCCGGAGGGCTGCTTCGCCCTGCAGGACGTGGCCGAGGCCGCCGGCCCGCTGGTGCGCCTGATGCGGGAGTTCCGTCCGCACGTCGTCACCACCTACGACGAGGAGGGCGGCTACCCCCACCCCGACCACATCATGACTCACAAGATCAGCGTCGCGGCCTTCGACGCCGCCGGTGACGCCGAGCGTTACCCCGAGCTCGGCGAGCCCTGGCAGCCGTTCAAGCTCTACTACGACATCGTCTTCTCCAAGGGCAAGATCCTGGTGCTGCACGAGGCGCTGCTCGCCGCCGGTTTCGAGTCGCCGTACGGGGAGTGGCTCACGCGTTGGGAGGGCCGGACGGACAAGGGCCCCAGAATCACCACCCGGGTGGGGTGCGCCGAATATTTCCCGGTCCGCGACGACGCGTTGCGCGCGCACGCCACCCAGATCGACCCGGACGGGTTCTGGTTCCAGGTGCCGATGGAGGTGCAACAGCGCGCCTGGCCCACGGAGGACTTCCAACTCGTCCGGTCCCTGGTCGACAGCCCCCTGCCCGAGTCGGACCTGTTCGCTGGCATTGCCGAGCCCGGCGTACCCCGATGAGGGGGTCCATCGGCCCTGCCCCGGGGGCGGGCTAGGCTGGTCACCACTCGCGCAACGGAGGACGCCATGCTTACCGCCGCTGAGGTGCTCGCCCAAAACAACTTCGGGAACACCCGCACGGGCGGGCTGGCCGGCCCGATGGGCCTGTTCCTGATTCTCGTGCTGGCGACCGCCACCATTCTGTTGATCCGCAACATGAATGCCCGACTGCGCCGACTGCCCGACCAGTTTCCGTCCGCCTCCGACTCCGCTGCGGCTGGCTCCGTTGCGTCCGGCGCTCCGGCTGCGGCAGCCAGTGAGGCGACCGGTGGCACCCCGGCGCGGGATTCATCGCTGAGATCTGGCACCGGGCCCCAGCAGCCCTGAACGGGCCCTGGCCGCATGATTCACGACTATCGGCACCCCAGCCCCCTGTTGCGGTAACCGGTATTGGCCTAGCCTTCCCGCCGGGGACGGAAAGTTTCGTCGGCCTGGGCAGGAGGGGGCGCCGATGACCAGCGCAGCTGACGCTGCCCGTCGCACTGCCGGAGAGCTCGGGGCCGGAGCGGGGTGGTGACCACCGCGCTGCCCGGCCAGTCGCGGGCAGGTCCCTCCGGCCGGTCACAGCGGGCCCGCGCGTTCACGGCGGCAGTGCTGGTGACGGCCTTGGTGGCAGCCGTGGCTGCGGTCACCGCGCCAAGCGGCCTGCCCAGCGACGACCCGCTTGGCGGCCTCGCCCGCTTCGGGTTCGCGGTCACGGCGTTCGCATTCGCGCAGCTCGCCCAACTCCAGTTCCGGGCTGCGGCGGGAGCGGTCAGCCTCACCTGGGGCGAGGCCGCGCTCGTCATCTGCCTCCACCAGGTGCCCGCCGGCTGGATTCCGGCGGCCACCCTGCTCGGCGCTGGTCTGGCCTGGTCGGGGATGTCGTTACTCGGTACCCGCCGGCGGCCGGTGGAGATCGCCCGGATCGCATCGTCGCTGACCGTGGCGGCGGCGTTGGCCGGGTTCGTCACCACCCTGCTGGGGCGGCCGCTGCTGGCGACACCGACCCCACCGCTTGCGTTCGCGATGCTCGCGGGTGCGGTCACCTACCTGCTCGTCTGTGTCGGGCTGGATGCGGTCACCCGCAACCTGCACCACGGCCTCCCAACGGGTGTCCTGCTGGGGGAGGCGCTGCGCGGCAAACTGATGATGTTCGTCGGGAACGTGGTGGTGGGCCTGGTCGTGGTGGCCCTCATCGAGGTCGACCCACGTTGGTTGTTGATCCTCCCGCTGCCGCTCTGGCTGCTCCAGCAGACCTACCGCCACCAGCTCCGCGTCGATCGGGATCGACGCGCCTGGCGGGCCTTCGCCGAGGCGACCGCCGCCCTCGATCACCGCGACGAGCGGGGGATCGCGACGGCGGCGGCGAGTGACGCGCTGACCGGCCTGGCCAACCGGACGGCCATGCTCAGCAAGGGAGACCAGGTGCTGCGGCAGTTGGCCCGGGACCGGCCGGTGGCGTTACTGCTGCTGGACATCAACCGGTTCAAGGAGGTCAACGACACGCTCGGGCACGCGGCCGGTGACCAGCTACTCCGGCTGACCGCCGACCGGCTGGGCGGACTGGCCCGCAGCGGAGACCTGCTGGGCCGGCTCGGCGGCGACGAGTTCGCCCTCCTGTTGACCTCGGTGCCCGGCGACAGCGCCGCCCCGATGGCGTACACGCTGCGCCAGGCCCGGGAGATCACCGAACGGCTCGCCGCCCCCACCGAGGTGGCGGGGGTCCGAATGTCCGTGGAAGCCGCCGTCGGGGTGGTGGTCGCCGGCGCCGGCACCGCCGACATGGCGGAGCTGCTACGCCGGGCGGACATCGCGATGTACCAGGCGAAGGAGGGCAGTGGCTGCGTCGCCGCGTACGACTCCGCGCGGGACGCCACCAGCACCGACCGGCTCGCGCTCCTGGCCGAGCTGCGCGAGGCGTTGGCCGCCGACGACCAGCTGGTGCTGGTCCTGCAACCGGCGGTGGACCTGGCCACCGGGGCGCCGACCGGGGTGGAGGCACTGATCCGCTGGCGGCACCCCCGACGCGGCTTGCTCAACCCGCACGAGTTCATCCGTCCGGTGGAGAACAGCGAGCAACTGGGCACCTTCACCCGGTACGTGCTGGACAAGGCGCTCGGTGTGGCGGCGCAGTGGGCCCGGGACGGGCTGGACCTGCCGATCTCGGTGAACCTCTCCGCCCGTAGCCTGCTCGACCGGCGACTGCCGACCGAGATCGCGGATGCGCTGCGCCGCCACCGGGTGCCGGCGCGGCGGCTCGTCCTGGAGATCACCGAGACGGTGGTGATGAGTGAGCTGGAGGTGATCGACGAGGTGCTCGGCGCGCTGCGCGCGATGGGCGTGCAGTTGGCCGTGGACGACTTCGGCACCGGGTTCTCGTCGTTGACCTTCCTCACCCGGGTCGCCGTGGACGAGTTGAAGGTGGACCGTTCCTTCGTGCTCCGGATGGCCGACTCGCCGGAGGCGGCGGCGATCGTGCGCACCACGGTGGGGCTGGGCCAGCAGTTGGGACTACGGGTGGTTGCCGAGGGGGTGGAGACCGCCGAGCAGCGCAGCGCGCTGGCCGAACTTGGCTGCACGGCCGCCCAGGGCTACCACTTCTTCAAGCCCATGCCGGCCGACAAGATCGGTGCGGTCCTCGGTGCTCTGGTCAACGGGGCGCGCTCCCGGGTTGTTCCCCTCCGGGCCGACGGCGCCTCCTGACCGTCCGGAGTAAGTACGGTCTTCCCGGTCCCGGCGGACGCGAAGGTACTGACGATCGTGCCCGGGTGCCGAAGTCGGTGCCGGTGAAGCAGGCGTCGCCTCTAGCCGCGGCGGTACCTGAGCGCCGGAATCGCCCCGTCAGGCCGAGGCCCAGCACCGCCCCAGGTGCCGGTACCAGCTCGCGCGCCGACCTGGCCAGCGACAAGGTACTGAAGGACAGGCTGACGGACATGATCGAGAAGAACCCCAAGGAGGTGCTGACCGGCGCCGGCACCCTCGGCGTGAAGCGGGTGGCGGCGGTACTGGGAACCGGTCCCGACCGCGCCCGCCGGCTGATCGAGAAACTGGACGTACCGGTACCGGTACCCGCATAGGTGAGAAGGGTCCCGGTACTGCTGGTTGCCGCCAGCGGCACCGGGGCCCTCCTCATTCGGGTGGGTGCAACGTCAGTCCGAGGGTCTGGCTCGGGCCCAGGTAAGGAATCTCTCGGTCAAGTCTGGTGGCACCGCTTGGTCATGGAGCTGTGCGAACTGGTCACGCGCTTCGGCCATAAGGCCGCTCAGGAAGATGAGGAGCGCGGTCCGGTCGTCCTTGAACTCCACGAGCAAAGACAATCGAGCCGGCTGGCAGGGCCAGGCGCGATGCCACGCCGCTCAGAGGTGATCGACCGTGAGGTGGCGCTTCGGATGGAGCGGCAAGCACTGCTGACCAACGGCGACCCACCGCAACTCTTGGTCGTGATTGATGAGGGGGCGCTACGGCGCGTCATGGGCGGACGGCGGGTGATGCGGGCGCAGATCGAGCATCTGCTACAGGTGGCTGAACAGCCGCAGACCCAGGTGCTGGTGTTGCCCTTCGATGCCGGGGCCCACGCCGGCCTCAACGGAGCCTTCGTGATCCTGGACTTCCCGCCGTTCCCTGAGCCCTACCCGCGAGCGGTAGACGATCGTGTCGTGTACGTCGATACGCTCCTTGGCGCGCTCTACTTGGAGCAGCCCGCCGAGGTTGCCGCGTACGCGGCGGCATACGAACAGATCCGCGCGGAGGCTTTATCGCCAGACCAGTCACGTGAAACGCTGCACAAGATCATGAAGGACCTGACCACATGAGCAACGAAGGGAGGCGCGGGCATGTATGACCTGACCCGCGCCGTATGGCGCAAGTCAACCCGTAGCGGGAACTCCGGCAACTGCGTCGAGGTTGCCGACAATCTACCCGGCCCTGTCGGCGTTCGCGACAGCAAGGACAGGCAGGGGGCGGTGCTTACGTTCGAGCCGGCCGCCTGGACGGCGTTCGTCGGCTTCGTCAAGCAGCACTGACCGCAACGCAGGAGGCCCCTCAGCGCGAAGCTGAGGGGCCTCCTCTGTTGCCTGACGAGGCATGCTCCGGTGGCGCACTCCTCTTGTGGCAGGATCGGCTCCATGAACCGACTGGCAAGCTCCCAGTCGCCGTACCTACTCCAGCACGCCACCAACCCTGTGGACTGGTGGCCGTGGTGCGCGGAGGTGTTCGCCGAGGCCCGCCGCCGAGACGTCCCGATCATGATTTCGGTCGGTTACGCCGCCTGCCACTGGTGTCACGTCATGGCGCACGAGTCCTTCGCCGACGAGCAGGTGGCCGCGCTGCTGAACGAGGGCTTCGTGGCGATCAAAGTAGACCGCGAGGAGCGTCCGGACGTAGACGCCGTCTACCTGACCGCGACCCAGGCCATGACCGGGCAGGGCGGCTGGCCCATGACCGTCTTCGCCGCCCCGGACGGAACCCCGTTCTTCTGCGGCACCTACTTCCCGAAGCCCAACTTCCTCCGGCTGCTCCAGTCGGTCACCACCGCCTGGCGGGACCAGCGCAGCGCTGTGCTCCAGCAGGGTGCCGCGGTCGTCGAGGCGATTGGCGGTGCCCAGGCGGTCGGGGGTCCGGCCGCCCCGTTCACCGCCGACCTGCTCGCCGCCGCCGCCGACCGGCTCGGCGCGGAGTACGACGAGACGAACGGTGGGTTCGGCGGGGCGCCGAAGTTTCCGCCGCACCTGAACCTGCTCTTCCTGCTGCGGCAGTACCAGCGCACCGGCGACCAGCGGAGCCTGGAGCTCGTTCGACACACCGCGGAAGCGATGGCCCGGGGCGGCCTGTACGACCAGCTCGCCGGGGGCTTCGCCCGCTACTGCGTGGACGGGCAGTGGTTGGTGCCGCACTTCGAGAAGATGCTCTACGACAACGCCCTGCTGCTGCGGGTCTACACCCACCTGTGGCGGCTGACCGGTGACCCGATGGCCCGTCGGGTGGCCCGGGACACGGCCCGTTTCCTCGCCGACGAGCTGCACCGGCCGGGGGAGGGGTTCGCCTCGGCGCTGGACGCCGATGCCGCCGGGGTGGAGGGGCTGACCTACGTCTGGACCCCCGCCCAGCTCGTCGAGGCCCTCGGCGAGGCGGACGGCCGGTGGGCCGCCGACCTGTTCGCGGTCACCGAGCAGGGCTCGTTCACCCCCCACGCCGCCGCCCCGACCCCGGCGGCGGCCGCCGCGCAGTCGGCCAGCGTGCTCCGGCTGGCCCGGGACGTTGACGATGCGGCGCCGGAGGTGCAGTCCCGCTGGCAGGAGATCGCGCACCGGTTGCTGATGGTCCGCGACACCCGCCCGCAGCCGGCCCGCGACGACAAGGTGGTAGCCGCCTGGAATGGGCTCGCGATCACCGCGATCGCTGAGTTCCAGCAGGTCGTAGCCAGCTTTGGGGAGGACGCTCCGGGGTCGGACGCCAACCTGATGGAGGGCGTGACGATCGTCGCCGACGGCGCCATGCGGGACGCGGCCGAGCATCTGGCACAAGTGCACCTCGTGGCCGGGCGGCTGCGCCGCACCTCGCGGGACGGCCGGGTCGGGGAGGCCGCCGGGGTCCTGGAGGACTACGGCTGCGTGGCCGAGGCGTTCTGCGCGATGCACCAGCTGACCGGCGAGGGACGGTGGCTGACCCTGGCGGGGCAGCTCCTCGACGTGGCGTTGGAGCGGTTCGCCGCACCGCAGGGCAGCTTCTACGACACCGCTGATGACGCGGAGCGGCTGGTCAGCCGGCCCGCGGACCCCACCGACAACGCCACCCCGTCCGGCCGGTCGGCGATCGTCGCCGCCCTGGTCGCGTACGCGGCGTTGACCGGCGAGACCCGCTACCGGGCAGCGGCGGAGGCGGCGCTGGCCACCGTGGCGCCGATCGTCGCGGCGCACGCCCGCTTCACCGGGTACGCGGCCACCGCCGGTGCGGCGCTGCTCGCCGGCCCGCACGAGATCGCGGTGGTGACTCTCGATCCGGTCGGTGAGCCGTTGGTGCACGCGGCGCACCGCTACGCCCCGCCCGGTGCCGTGGTGGTGGCGGGGCGGCCGGACCAGCCCGGGGTGCCGCTGCTCGCCGGTCGGCAGCTGGTCAACGGGCAGTCCACCGCGTACGTCTGTCGTGGCTTTGTCTGCGACCGGCCGGTAACCGGGGTTGACGACCTGGTGGCGCAGCTGACGGGCCGGTAGGCGGGTGGCGGGCCCGGGTGGCGGGCTGGCTCCGCTGGCCGGATACGCTGACCTGGCTATGGACTCCCACACCGGTCTGCCTGTTGTCGGCATGGTGGGTGGCGGCCAATTGGCCCGGATGACCCATCAGGCCGCGATCGCCCTCGGCCAGTCGCTGCGCCTGCTCGCGCTCGCTCCCGACGACGGCGCCGCCCTGGTGGCCGCCGACGTGCAGTACGGCGAGCACACTGATCTCGCGGCGCTGCGTACCTTCGCCAAGGGCTGCGACGTGGTCACCTTCGACCACGAGCATGTTCCCACCGAGCACATCCAGGCCCTCGCCGGCGAGGGCGTCAAGCTCTTTCCGCCGGCCGGGGCGCTGGTGCACGCCCAGGACAAGCGGGTCATGCGGGAACGTCTCGCGGCGCTGGGTCTGCCGAACCCGGCCTGGCGGCCGGTCGAGACCCCGGCCGAGCTCGAAGCCTTCGGTGTCGCCGTGGGCTGGCCGGTGGTGCTCAAGGCGGCCCGCGGCGGCTATGACGGCCGGGGCGTGTGGCTGGTGGGGGATGCGGTTGAGGCGGCCGAACTGTCGGCCACGCTGTTGGCCGCCGGGATGCGCCTGATCGCCGAGGAGCGGGTGGCGCTGCGCCGGGAGCTGGCGGTGCAGGTGGCCCGGTCTCCGTTCGGGCAGGTCGCTGCTTACCCGGTGGTCGAGACCGTGCAGCGGGACGGGGTCTGCGTCGAGGTCCTGGCCCCCGCACCGGAGCTGCCGGAGGAGCTGGCGGTCGGTGCGCAGCAGCTCGCCATCGACCTGGCCACCGAGCTCGGCGTGGTGGGTCTGCTGGCCGTCGAGTTGTTCGAGGTGACCGACCCGGCCGAGCCGACGGGCAGCCGCCTCGTGGTCAACGAGCTGGCGATGCGGCCGCACAACTCCGGGCACTGGACCATCGAGGGGGCCCGGACCTCGCAGTTCGAGCAGCACCTGCGAGCGGTGCTCGACTACCCGATGGGGGACACCTCGTTGGCCGCGCCGGTGGTGGTGATGGCGAACGTGCTGGGCGGTGCGCCGGGCGGCATCTCCATCGACGAGCGCCTGCACCATCTCTTCGCCGCTGAGCCGGGCGCGAAGGTGCACCTGTACGGCAAGCAGGTGCGCCCAGGTCGCAAGATCGGCCATGTCACCGTACTCGGCGACAACCTGGACGAGGTGCGCAGCCGGGCGGCGCGGGCGGCCCGTTGGCTGCGGGAGGGGCACGGATGAGCACGGTCGGGCTGATCATGGGCAGCGATTCGGACTGGCCGACGATGCGGGCCGCCGCCGAGACGCTGGACGAGTTCGGGGTCGGGTACGAGGTCGAGGTGGTCTCGGCGCACCGGACGCCGGTTCGCATGATCGAGTACGGCCGGGACGCCGCTGACCGTGGCCTAAAGGTGATCATCGCCGGGGCGGGGGGTGCGGCGCACCTGCCGGGCATGGTCGCCTCGGTCACCCCACTGCCGGTGATCGGGGTGCCGGTGCCCCTGAAATATCTGGACGGGATGGATTCGCTGCTCTCCATCGTGCAGATGCCCGCCGGCGTGCCGGTGGCCACCGTCTCGATCGGTAACGCCCGCAACGCCGGTCTGCTCGCGGTCCGGATCCTCGGTGTCGAGGACCGGGCGCTGCTCGATCGGATGGCGGCGTACCAATCCGAGCTGGAGCAGGTGGTCGCGGAGAAGAACGCGGCCCTGCGCGCCTCGCTGAGCTGACCCCTGACGGGTGGTCGCCGCAGCCGGCTAGCGCATGCCGCGCAGGGCGGCCTGGAGGCGTTCCTGGGCCCGACGGCGACGCTCGTTGCTGGCCCCGAGGACCAGCAGGAGGAGACCGACGGGGATCAGCAGCAGCCACGGCCCGAGACTGAACAGCGCATGGATCGCCGCGATCGCGGTGGCCGTGGCCCCGACGATCACCGGCGCCTGCTGTTGCCGCAGCGAGCCGAAGACCAGCACCGCCGCTGCCCCGAGTAGCAGCAGCACCTGGCGCAGCATGCTGCTCTCGGTGACCAGCACGATCGCCAGGGTCGGAGCGAAGGCGGTCACCAGCGCTGGCCCGTACGCCACCCAGCTGCTGATCTCGGCGCGTTGGCGCAGCTCCAGTACGCCGACGAGCAGGGCCAGCGCCGCGAACGGCAGGGTGTATGCCTCGGGCAGGGCCACGTCCGCCACCCACATCAGAATCCACCACGCGGTGATCTCGCAGCTCACCACCGCCCAGAAGAGGATTCGTCGCTCGATGTCGCGCCGGCCCGGTCGGGCTGCCGCCACTCCGAGGATGGCGCCCGCGGCGGCGAGCAGGGCCGCGATGTGCCGGGGTGAGTCGTAGGCCAGCGCCAGGGCGATCAGCGTGGCGGCGAAGCCACTCCACTCCACCGTGGCCGCCTCCCGCCCCGCCTCCGGGCGACGCAGGCGCGGCAGGGTGGCCGCGAAGACCTGGAGGGCCGCCCCGACGGCCAGGACACCGAATGCCGACCAGCGCGCGTTCAGACCGGCGACCAGACCGGTGGTGAGTACGAAGAGCTGCGCCATCAGGGCGGCGAACAGCCAGCCGAGGATGCGGGCGTGCCCGGTGGCACCGAAGAGCGCCGCCACCGTACCGACGCCCACCGCGCCGCCGAGCGTGACCAGGGTCAGGTTCTCCGTGGCCAGGCTGCCGGCCAGCCCCGCGCCGCCGGCGGTGAGGCCGATGCCGAAGACGAGTATCCGGGCCAGCCGGAGCGAGCGGGCCCGCTCCACCAGGGCGGGCGGCGGCGTGAGCGCTAGCCCGAGCATGGCCAGGGTGAACACGGTGAGCCCGGCGAGCGTGCTCGCCGGCCAGGCGAGATTCAGGGCCACCGGCGTGATCAGCAGGGTCACCGCGGCACCCGGCAGGATGACCGGCACCGCCCGACTGCGCCGGCCGCCACTGAAAGCGACCGCAGCCAGCGCGGCGGCGGCGGTCAGCAGCAGCGCGGTGAGCACGTGCGTCGGGTCCGCCGCCGCGGATGCGGGCAGGCGTAACTCCGGCGGCGGGCCCTGCCAGGTGCGGCTGAGCGTCCGGTGTGGCTCGACCAGCGCCACGTGCAGCGCCGGTGCGAGCGAGACCAGGGCCAGCACCGTGGGCAGCGTCGCCGCGGCGAGCGCCCCGGCGGCCGGGTCTACTCGCCACCGGCGGGTACCGGGCCCGGCGGAGCGGCCCAGGGCGCCCCCGAGGGTTACTCGCCATCGGCGCGCCGGTGCCGCGAGCCCGGCCGGCGGCTCGGTGGCGCCGCGGCTCAGCTCGGCGAGGACACCGATCAGGGCGGCCGCGGCGGCGTACACCCCGACCTGCAGGCCGGCGGGGATGGCGGCGAGGGCACTTACCGTGGCGCCGCCGACCAGCGCAGCGCTGGCCCAGGGCAGATACTGCGGGACCCGGTGTCGGGCAGCCAGCACGGCCGCCAGGCCGAGTCCGGAGGTGGCCAGGGCGGCGATCAGCACCACCCGCGATGAGTGCCCGAACCCGGCAGCCAGGGCGGCCACCGCGCCGGGTAGCGCGAAGAGCATGGCCCCGGTCGCGGCACCACCGATCTGGGTCGGGTGGGGTGACGGTCCCTCGATGTCCACCTCGGTGCCCAGCGGCGGGGAAAGGGCGCGAGCGAAGGCCGCCACGGCGACACCGATCAGCGTGATGCTGCCGAGGGCCAGTGCGGTGGTCCACGGCCGGACCAGCCCGGCGCCGGCGACATGCAGCGCCAGTACGCCGGCCACGACGGCCCGGGAGAACGCGGCTCGGGCCTCCACCGACGCCACCGACGCCAGGCCGTACCCGATGGCGACCAGCGAACCCACCAGCACCGGCGACCACCAGGGCAGCGCGAACGCGGCCGGTGCGCCGATGGTGGCCAGGACCACGGCCGCGCCGGAGACGTCGTGCTGCCAGGGCGGCGGCAACAGGACCGCGGCGGCCAGCGCCAGCAGCGCCAGTGCGACTGGTGCCTGCCAGGTCGAGCCGCCGATCGGGGCGGCCGGCCACGTGTTCAGGTCGCCGGCCCAGATCGGGCCGGCGGTGAGCAGGACGCCGATGCCCCCGCGGAGCGCCATCCCGGCGGCCAGCAGCGCAACCAGCCCGCCCCCCAGGGCCAGGCCGAGGACTGGGCCTCGCCGCCACTGCGGTGGAAGTGCGCGGGCCGCCCCGGCCACGACCAGCAGCAGCCCGGCCGCGACCGCCAGTTGCGCGCCCGGCACAAGGACAGCGGCGATCCGGACCAGGGTGGCGGCCAGCGCGGCGGTGACCGCGGCGCAGGCCAGGTCGGAGCCGTCCAGGCGGAGGTCGGAGCGGCGACGGGCGTCAACGGAAGGGGCGAAGAACAGGAGCACTGCGGCGATCACCAGCAGCGCGCCGACCCAGGCGTCGTCGGTGGTGGCGGCGGGCGCCACGAACGAGGCCGCGGCGACGGCCAGGGCGCCCAGTACCGCCCCCGTCGCCAGCGGCATCGGGAGCTGCCGGTGGGAAACCTGCACGAGCGCGGCGTAACCGAGCGTGACGCAGACCGCGAGGAAACTCGCCGCCAGTAGCGCGACGGTCATCTCCCGCGGCGCGGTGCCGGACGCCGGACCGGCGGCGACGACCGCGGCCACCGTGCCGGGCAGGGCGAGGGCCGCCCCGCCCGCGGCCCAGCCGGAGAGGAGCTCTGCGCCGGCGGAGGTGGCCCGGAGCCGGGGTACCACCGCCACCAGCACGCCGGCCACACAGAGGGTGAGTAGGACGGCGGCGGTCAACGACGGCCGGGTCAGGCCGGCTCCGGCACCGAACAGTCCCACCCCGGCGGCGGCTACGGCGTGTGCGCGCGCCGCGCGTTTGCTCCGCGCCGACAACCCGGCCACCCCGATCCCGACCGCCGCCACCACCATCGGCCACGGCGCGGCCGCCCAGCCGAGTCCGAACGAGGCGGGGACGGCGAGCGCGGTCAGCGCGGCGCCCACCACCGCGAACTCCCGGCGGATCTTCGGTGGCAGGGCGACCACGGCGGCCACGGTCAGCAGCAGTGCGCCGGCGGCGAGCTGGCTGGCGTCGGGGGCGCCCACCGCGGCCAGTTGGGCTGGGTAGCGGTCGAGGTCGGCGGTCCACGCCGGGAGGGCAGCGCGGACCGGGGTCACTCCGGCGCGCAGGGCACCGGTGGTGACGACGACGCCACTGACGGTCAACGCGATGGCGGAGGCGAACTGCGGGCCGCGCCGCAGGACAGCCGGCACCGTGCGGACGACCAGCCCGGTGAGCGCGATGCCGGCGGTGATCAGAACTAGTGCCTGGTCGGGTGCGGCCACCCAGGCGAGCCGGCTCGAGGCGCTGATCACGGCGAGGGTGAGCAGGCCGGTGCCGATGTCGGGGAATGGGGCGCGGCGGGCCGCCACCATCCCCGCGCCGGCCACCGTGGCGGTAAGCAGGAGCGCGACGCCCGCTCCGACCGTCGCCGGCACGGTGGTCACCCGCAGCAGCGCGGTGCTGGCGTAGCCAAGGGCCGCCAGAGCGGCGACGCTGTAAAGGCCGAAGATCAACTCACGGAGTCCGGGCACTGGGCGGACGGCGGCGCCGTCCCCACCGGGCACCTGGCCGGTCTCGGCCCCGTCATCGGTTGGTCGGCCGGCCCCCGACCGCTGGCGCGGGGCGACGGGGGTGTCCGGGGGCCGCTCCGGGCCGCTCTGGCCCCCCGCTGTCGCCAGTGGGGTCGGGGGCGCTTCGGGTAGGTCCTGGCGGACCGGTCGGGCCCGGGTGACGGCGGAGCCGGCCAGCGAGAAATTCAGGACGGCCACGAGGGCCAGCACCGCGGCCCAGCCCGCCAGCGCGTTGGTTCGGTCGTACGCGAGCAGCGGCAGGATCGGCTGGAGGGCCAGCACCGTGGCGAACCGTGGTGCGCGGAGTCCGGTCCAGCCGCCGTACGCCAGGGCAACCCCGGCGGTGACCGCGAAGACGGCTCCGGCGAACACCGCCCGGGACGCGCCGCCGCCGACGCTGGTTACGGACCAGAGCGCGTACCCGGCCAACGGCACCAGGAGCAGGCCGACGGCGGAGATGGTTTCGGCGGTGGAGGTGAGCCCGCGGCGGGCCAGCACCGGCGGGGCGAGCAGCATCAGGACCGTCGCCAGGCAGAGCACGCCCAGCCGGGCGAGGGCGTCCAGGGAACTGGTGGCGACCGCGGCGAAGACCACCGCGGCGACGCCGAGCAGCAGCGCGCCGAGCCCGAGGGGAATGTTCTGCACCTCGCGGCTGGACGCCTCCGGCGGATGCTCGGGGTTGTCGGCGTCAAGCCAGCCGGCGGTCGGGGGCGGCGGTTCCGCCGGCCCGGACGAGGTGCCCTGCCGGGGTACCCGGGGCGGTGTGCCGGGGGGAGCGGTCGGTGACCGCCGGTCTGGCCGGCGACGGAGCACGCGCCGGGGACGGGTGGCCTGTTTGACGTTCTCCTCATCGGCATGCGCGAGGATGTCCCGCTGGAAGAGCGCAGCCTGCATCTTGGCGGCGATCTTCCGCTGTTCACCGGAGATCTCGGCGTCCCGCGCCTTCATCTCCGCGATCGACCGCTCGACCTTCGCCAGGTGTTCGAGCCGCTGCGGCTGTTGTGCGCCGCAGTGTGGGCAGCGTGCGGCCGGGTTCAACTCCCGGCCGCACGAGGAGCACTGAAAGCTCACCACGACACTCCTCCAGCCGCCGGCGGACCGCACTGTCGCAGCATGCCCAATGCCGGCGCGGATTTCGACAGTTGCCGGCGGGTCCGGGGGCGTGGCGCCCTAATACTGCAACGGCGGGTACTTACCCGCGGAGTACGGCCGGCGACGGGTCACGGGCGGCCCATGCCGCGGTACTCCCAGCCAGCCTGCGTCCACAACGTTGGATCGAGGCAGTTGCGACCGTCAACCACCCGGCGCCCGGCGACCAGGGCGCCGAGCGTGACCGGGTCGGCGTTGCGGAAGTCAGCCCATTCGGTCAGGACGCAGATCAGGTCGGCGCCGGTCACCGCCTCGTTGACGCCCGGCTCGTAGGTCAGCTCGGGCGCCACGGCGCGGGCGCGCTCCATCCCTTCTGGGTCGTAGACGTGCACGTCAGCGCCGGCCTTGTGGAGCAGCGATGCCACGGCGAGGGCCGGGGCGTCGCGGACGTCGTCGGTGTTGGGCTTGAAGGTCGCACCG
Source organism: Salinispora goodfellowii (assembly GCF_059570675.1). Taxonomy (NCBI): domain Bacteria; kingdom Bacillati; phylum Actinomycetota; class Actinomycetes; order Micromonosporales; family Micromonosporaceae; genus Salinispora; species Salinispora goodfellowii. The sequence goes on from NZ_JCANTD010000002.1 coordinate 383,403, forward strand.
AGCACGCCGATCCGGGTGCCGGAGAGGTCGGGGCCGGCCGGGCCGGTGCGCCGGCCGAGTAGGTCGGCGGCGAGTTGGACCACCCGGGTCCGGCGACGCAGGTTGATCAGGTCGACCTCGTGCAGGAAACGCAGCGCCTCGCCGGCGCCCAGTTCCTGGGCCCGGGCCTGGAAAGCACGGATGTCCTTGGGTAGGCAGGCCCCGCCGAAGCCCAGGCCGGCCTGGAGGAACCGGTTGCCGATTCGGGGGTCGAAGCCGACCGCCCGGGCCAGGTGGGTCACGTCGCCGCCCGCGGCCTCGCAGACCTCCGCCATCGCGTTGATGAACGAAATCTTGGTCGCCAGGAAGGCGTTCGCGGCGACCTTCACCAGCTCCGCGGTGGCGAAGTCGGTGACCACCATCGGCACCTCGCGGTCCTCCGTGGCAGCCAGGTCGAAGACGCCCTTGTGCGCGGCGTAGAGCATCCCGTTGGCCCATTCGCTCTTGACGCCGACCACGATCCGGTTCGGGCGGAGCACGTCGTCGACGGCGAAGCCCTCCTGGAGGAACTCGGGGCTCCAGGCGACCTCAATGCCCAGGTCAGCCGGTGTGTGTTTGCTCACCAGCTGCTCGACCCACTCCGCGGTGCCGACCGGCACGGTGGACTTGCCGACGATCAGCGCCGGGCGGGTGAGCTGCTGCGCCAGGCTGGTGACGGCCGCCTCGACGTACGACAGGTCCGCCCCCAGCGCGTCGGCCCGCTGCGGGGTGCCGACGCAGATGAAGTGCACGTCCCCGAACTCGGCGACCTCGGCCATGTCGGTGCTGAACCGCAGCCGCCCGGCGGCGAGGTTGCGCTTGAGCAGCTCGTCCAGGCCGGGCTCGTGGATCGGAACCTGGCCCGCGTTGAGCATGGCGATCTTGTCGGCGTCCACGTCGAAGCCGAGTACCTCGTAGCCCAGCTCGGCGTAGCAGATGGCGTACGTCGCGCCGAGGTAGCCGGTGCCGAGGAAGGTCACTCGGGGGCGAGGAGCGCCGGATGGGGGGGTTACCGCCCCGATCGGAGGCACTGGCTGGGTGTTCGGGTACGGGATCGTCACGCCTGTCTTCTCCGCTCGCACTGGCGCCGCTCGTGGCGTCGCTGTCGACCGCGGCGCCTGCCAGGGGCACCGGAGGTGGGGTTGTTCGTTTGTTTGACCATGCTCCCGCGCGGGCCGGTCAGTGCGACACTTCGTAGCCTACGCGGCGGTAACATCGCCCGACTCTGGGGTCGCTATCCTTCAGTCTGCGCGGTCCGCGGTCAGATGACGCTACAGACTGCGCATGATAGCGGTGAAGAGGAGGGGCCGACATGGCCGCAGAGCAGGAATTCGACGGCTATCGCTTGACGGGTGAGCAGCAGGCGGTCCGGGAGGCGGTCCGGGAGGTCTGCGCGGCGAAGGTGGCACCGCACGCCGCTGAGGCGGACGAGACCAGCGAGTTCCCGAAGACGTCCTTCGACGCGTTGCGGGCGGCTGACTTTCACGCCCCGCACATCCCCGTCGAGTACGGCGGTGCCGGTGCGGATGCCCTCGCCACCGCCATCGTGATCGAGGAGGTGGCGCGGGCCTGTGCCTCCTCCTCGCTGATTCCGGCGGTCAACAAGCTGGGTACGATGCCGCTGATTCTGGCCGGGTCCGCGGAGCTCAAGCGGAGGTACCTGACCCCGGTGGCGGCCGGCGACGCGATGTTCTCGTACTGCCTGTCGGAGCCGGAGGCGGGCAGCGACGCCGCCGCGATGACCACCCGGGCCGTCCGGGACGGCGACGACTGGGTGCTCAACGGCGTCAAACGGTGGATCACCAACGCCGGGGTGTCCGAGTTCTACACGGTCTTCGCCGTGACCGACCCGACCGTCCGGAGCCGGGGTATCTCGGCCTTCGTGGTCGAGAAGTCCGACCCGGGGGTGAGTTTCGGCGCACCGGAGAAGAAACTGGGGATCAAGGGCTCGCCGACCCGTGAGGTCTACCTGGACGGCGTCCGCATCCCCGCCGACCGCATGATCGGCGCGGCGGGCGCCGGCTTCGCCACCGCGATGCAGACCCTGGACCACACCCGGGTCACCATCGCCGCGCAGGCGGTGGGCATCGCGCAGGGTGCGCTCGACTACGCCAAGGGGTACGTGCAGGAGCGTCGGCAGTTCGGCAAGCCGATCGCCGACTTCCAGGGTATCCAGTTCATGCTCGCGGACATGGGCATGAAGCTGGAGGCGGCGCGGCAGCTGACCTACGCTGCAGCCAGCAGGTCCGAGCGGGGGGACGCGGACCTGACCTACTTCGGCGCGGCGGCCAAGTGCTTCGCCTCCGACGCCGCGATGGAGATCACCACCGACGCCGTGCAACTGCTCGGCGGTTACGGCTACACCCGGGACTACCCGGTCGAGCGGATGATGCGCGACGCGAAGATCACCCAGATTTACGAGGGCACCAATCAGGTGCAGCGGATCGTCATGGCGCGGCAGCTTCTGAAGGGCTAATCGCGGCATTTTTCGTAGCTCGGTCGGGTTCGCTGAGTGCGGGTGGCGTGGCGGCTCGCCGTAGCTGAACAACCCCTTGGGGATATTTCGTTGCCCCAGAACGCCTTCGGTTGGTGTTCTGGGGCGACCGCGGTACGCGAATCCTGCCGGCGCTCTTCATCGCCACGCTCGGGATGATCTTTCTTGGTCCGCGTACCTACCCGACCACGACGACCTCCCCCGACCTCGGACGACCCGGTACCCGTTGTGCTTCTCCGACGGCGTACTGGTGTCGAGGGAACCCGCACGGACGACCGGGGACAGGCGGAGACCCGCACCGGCAGGCGCTGCCATGGCGACAACGATTTGTCGTTCCCCCAAGCGGCGCCAGTGCCAACCATTTTGTTGGCAGTGGTCGGTCAAACGGGCAAGGCAGGGCCGCCGACATGCTCTTCGCCTTGTGCCGTCCACTGTCTCCTTGCATAGTCGCTATACGGTTTAGCTCGGGTTCTCCAAACCCGCCCCTGGTCTCCTCGGGGCGGTCTGTTCCGCACCCTCGAACTCGTCGAGGGCCGTAGACGTCCGCCGCAATTCCTCCTGGCGGGAGATCCGCGCTACCGGTCTGGCGCCGGCGACCGTACGGGCCAGTGCCAGCCTGCCCGGGCTGGCCGTCGCCCCGATGCTGCGGTCGTTGCAGCTTTCACTGGCAGGAGGTCGGAACTGATGGGGGTGCCCATTCGGGAGGTGGCCGTCGGCGCCGCCCCGCCGCCGACGGTACAGCGGATCACCTCCGCGGCCGCGGCCAGTGAACTCGCCCACCGGTTGCTGACGCCGGGGCGGCGGTGGCCGGTCGCGGTACTCACCCTGCCCACCGGATATGAGGAGCCGTTCGGTGATCCCGACGAGCTCAAAGCGGCGGTGGGGGACCTGGCTGAGGTGGTACTCATGCCCACGAGCGATGTCTCCTGGGCTTTCTCGCGGGTGATGCCGCCGATGACCCAGGTCTACGGCGGTGCGGGGCGGGTGTACTCGGTCGATCACGGTTGGGTGCAGGACCCGACCTGCAGTAGGTTGCGGTTCGCCTACTCCCGCCAGGACCGGCAACGCATCACCGAACAGTTGATCAGTGATGCGCTGCAGGCGGCACTGTCGGCCGGACTGGTCGAACCCCGCGCTCGTCCCGAGGCTCAGTGTCGATCGGGACGGGTGCAGGGTCTGATCGGGTCCCGAGCGCTCGTGACGTTGGATGACCAGGCGGTGGCGACAGTATGGGAGGAGTTGACACTCCCCGGCGTTGCCCTGGACCAACTGCTCACCAAGGGACAGGCGGTCACCGGCAGCTATGACCGGGTCTCGCGCTGTCTGGACCTGCGGGCGGCGCTGCGTTTCGTTGACGTCCCCAGCGCCCTGGCGGCTGTCCGGGAGGCGTACCAGGTCGGTGATGTGGTGCTGGCCGAGGTGGTGGCGGTGGCCGACGAAGCTGTCACCGTACGACTTCTGCCCGGGCTCACCGTCGAGGTCGGCCTGGACGCGGTCACCTCCAACCGGAGAGACCGGCTGAGCGGCCTGTTCAGCGTTGGGGAGACCGCCGCCGGCCGTCTCGTCACGCTCACCCCGCTGGCGCTGCGGTTTGACGACGTTGACGACACGGAGCAGGTGAAGCCCGCGCTGAGTCTGCTCCCCGGCGGGCCTCCCTGGCTACGTCCCCCCGACCCGCGGCCCGCACCGACATCGACGCCTCGACCACCGGCGCCCCCGCTGCCGCCCGCCACGCCACCGCAGCAAGTCGTACGGACGGTGCCGGCGCGGCAGCCGACGCCGTTGGATCTGGCCCGGCGCCTTCCCTCGGCCCTGCATCCGGTGCTCGCGCGTCCTGCCAGCACGGCGCCAGCCGGGGAGCAAACCCAGGTCGTACAGCTGCGTAACGAGTTGGCAGCCGAGCAGGCGACGCGCAAGGCCCTCGCGGACGAGTTGGCGGATCTGCGATTCCGGGCGGCTGAGCTGGAGGCCGAGCTCGCGCGGGCGGTTGGCGCCATCGAGCAGCTACAGACCCGCTACCGCGGCGCCGATCTGGCTCGGCAGCGGCTGGTCAAGCAGCTCCGGAGCGCCCAGGGCCGCGCTGGTCAGCCAGCAGCTGGGGAGGCGACGCTCTTCCTCGATCCCGAGGAACAGTTCCGCCATGAGGTCACCTGCGAGTGGGCGCAGCGCGTTCCCGCTGCCGAGAAGGCTGGCCGGCCGCTCGCCTCGTACGTGCTGGGCCCCGGCTTCCTGGACTCCCTGGAACAGCTGGAGGGCATCAGTCGGGCGAAGGTCGTGACGGTCGTGGTCGAGGTGCTCACCGGTCAGGTCCAGCACCTCGCCGGGCGTTACCCGCATCAGATGCGCACCGGCCGGGCCGGCAGTGGCTACGTTCGTCGTGCTGACGGTGCGACCTGTTGGCGGGTGGCCCTGCAGCGGGAGTCGGCCGCCGCTCGCCGGTTGCACTACTGGCGTACCCAGGGTGGCTATGAGCTCTCCCGCGTCGTTCTCCACGACGACTACCGGCCCTGACGAGGCACCCCCGGATGCCCCACGTCCGGCCGGCCGGGGAACGGCCCGGACGTGGGGCTCGGTCGGCAGGTCAGCGCAGCCCGCTGGTGGTCGGCTGCCGGTGGCTGCCCGGCGCCGGAGTGGACCAGGGGGTCCCGCCGCCGGTCTGGTGGGGTAGCGCTTCGGTCGGGTCGGACGTCGGGTTGCCCAGGACCGGCTCGGTGCTGTCCCGTTCCGGCGTGGGCGGCCAGTCGTCGAGCGGGGCGTCCGACGGGTTGGGGTTCTCCGCCGTCTTCGGTTCCGCCCCGGGCGTCGGCCACTGCCGCCAACGTTGACCGCTGAAGCCGGCGACCAGCAGCAGGAGGCCGATCAGGAAGAGCGTCCCGTTCTCCAGCGGCAGCCGTAGCGGCAGCGGGTCGCCGAGGACCTCCCAGTCTGTCGGGATGCGGTCGCGGACCGCAAAGGGACGGATGGCCAGCCCCAGGTACGGGGTGGCGAGCAGCAGCCCGGCGACGATCGGGCCGATCGGCGAGACGCGCAGCGTGCCGAGGAGTCCGAGCAGGACACCGCCGATCAACAGCCAGACCGCGGGCTCGATCAGGTTGGCCGAGTTGAACTGACCGATGTCCACCCAGCGGTTGACGGTGCGCGCCGATCCATCTTGACCGAGAGTAACCAGGATCCACGTGACGGGTGCCACCACGAGACCCGCTAGGAAGCTCCATAGATGTCGCATCCGCGCACCGTACCGTCTCCGGTATGAGCGAGTACCCCGCCACCACCGCACCGGGTCGGCCGACCGCATACTCCCGGGTCACGCTGAGTCGAATAATGACGGCAGTCGATGTAAACCTCTATGGCACCGTGCACGGCGGGGTGTTGATGAAGTTCGTGGACGACGTCGCCGGGGCCGCCGCCGCCCGGCACAGCGGCGGGACGGCGGTGACCGCGGCGATCGACGAGATCGTCTTCTCCGAGGCGGTGCGGGCCGGAGACCTGGTGCACGCCTATGCCCAGGTCAACTGGGCCGGGCAGACCTCGATGGAGGTCGGGGTGCGGGTTACCGCCGAACGGTGGGACTCGGCCGAGGGGGAGCCGGTGCGGGTCGCCACCGCGTACCTCGTCTTCGTCGGCGTTGACGCCGACGGCAGTCCGCGTCCGGTCCCACCGCTATCCCCGGAGACCGTCGCGGACCAGCGGCGCTTCCGGGAGGCGGAGATCCGGCGGGCGCACCGACTCGCCCGCCGACGGGCGATCCAGGCACACCGGCGCGGCTGACTCGTCGCCGGTCCAGACCGGTGGGAAGCCGGCGGTGCAGACCGGTGGGAAGCCGGCGGTGCGGCGCGGCACCGGATCGTCCGCACCCCGATCGTCCGGACCGGGTGCGGGCCACGGCGCCTCGAGGTAGGGCAAGATGGCGCCACGGCCGGACAGCGTTGTGCCGGGCCGAGGGAGGGTGGAGCGATGGGTGAGGTGCTGTGGACGCCGCCGGCGGACGTGCGTGAGCGGTCCCGGATCGGGACCTACCTGCATTGGCTGAGCACGCACCGGGGGCTGGACTTCGCCGACTACGACGAACTGTGGCGCTGGTCGGTCACCGACCTGCCCGCCTTCTGGCAGTCGATCTGGGACCACTTCGAGGTCGTGTCGCACGCCCCGGCCACGACCACGCTCGCCGGGCGGACCATGCCCGGTGCCCGCTGGTTCCCCGGCGCCACCCTGAACTACGCGGAGAACGTGCTGCGGATGCCGGGCCGGGGCGACGCCGACCCGGTGGTGATCGCCCACGGGCAGACCCGGCCACCGGTCACCCTCTCCGCCGCCGAGCTGCGGGAGCAGGTCCGCCGGGTCGCCGCCGGGCTACGCCGGCTGGGCGTCGGCGCGGGCGACCGGGTGGCCGCGTACGCGCCGAACATTCCCGAGACGTACGTGTTGTTGCTGGCCACCGCCAGCCTCGGCGCGATCTTCTCCGCCTGCGCGCCGGAGTTCGGCACCCGGAGCGTGACCGACCGCTGGCAGCAGATCGAGCCGAAGGTCCTGGTCGCCGTTGACGGCTACCGCTATGGCCAGAAGTCGATTGACCGGCGAGCCGAGGTGGCCGCCGTCCGCGCCGCCCTGCCGTCGCTGTCGCACACCGTCGGCATCGCGTACCTCGACCCGGCCGGCCCTCCGCCGCCGGACACGATCGCCTGGGCCGACGTCGCCGCGCCCACCGACGAGCCGCTCACCTTCGCACCGGTGCCCTTCGACCACCCGCTCTACGTGCTCTACTCCTCCGGCACGACCGGCCTGCCCAAGCCGATCGTGCACGGCCACGGCGGCATCCTGCTCGAGCACCTGAAGATGCTCGCCCTGCACCACGACCTGGGCCCGGCGGACCGGTTCTTCTGGTTCACCACGACCGGCTGGATGATGTGGAACTTCCTCGTCTCCGGGCCGGCCGTGGGGGCGGCGATCGTGCTCTTCGACGGCGACCCGGGCTATCCCGACCTAGGCACGCTGTGGCGGCTGGCGGAGCGCACCGGCACCACCTACCTCGGTACCTCGGCGCCGTTCCTGCTGGCCTGCCGAAAGGCCGGGCTGGTCCCCACCGATTTCGCCGACCTGTCCGACCTGCGCGGGGTCGGCTCCACCGGCGCGCCCCTGCCCCCCGAGGGCTTTCACTGGGTCTACCGGAACGTCGGCGAGGCCCTCCAACTCCAGTCGCTCTCCGGCGGAACCGACGTCTGTACCGGCTTCGTCGGCGGCACTCCGCTGCTGCCGGTGCACGCGGGCGAGATCGCCTGCCGGGCGCTCGGGGCGAAGGTGGAGGCGCGCTCCGGCGACGGCACCCCGGTCATCGGTGCGCTGGGCGAGCTGGTGATCACTGCACCCATGCCGAGCATGCCGGTCGGGTTCTGGGGCGACGCCGACGGCAGCCGCTACCGGGAGGCGTACTTCGACCGCTACCCCGGCGTCTGGCGACACGGCGACTGGATCACGATCAACCCGCGGGGCGGCTGCGTCATCACCGGCCGCTCCGACGCGACGTTGAACCGGGGCGGGGTTCGCCTCGGCACCGCCGAGTTCTATTCGGTCGTGGAAGGGCTGGACGAGGTCGCGGACTCCCTCGTCGTGCACCTGGAGGACGCCGAGGGCGGCGCTGGTGAGCTGCTCCTGTTCGTGGTGCTCGCCGCGGGCGCGGAGTGGGATGACGCGTTGCGGAGGCGGATCTGCCGGGAACTGCGTACCGCCCTGTCGCCCCGGCACGTGCCCGACGAGATTCATCCGGTCGGCGCCGTACCGCGGACCCTGTCGGCGAAGAAGCTGGAGGTGCCGGTCAAGAAGATCCTGACCGGTACCCCGGTCGACTCGGCGGCGGCCCGGGGCGCGCTGGCCAACCCGGAGTCGCTGACCGCCTTCGCCGGTCTGGCCCAGCGCCGAGCCGCCCACGACGACACCGCCGACCGGCGAGCCCGGTGACGGCGGCGCCCGGACGACCAGGGACGGATGGCACTGCCCGTGGGGTCAGGGCAGGGTGAGGGTGGTCCGCTCGGCGACGGCGCGGGCGCCGAGACGACTGGCGTCGGCGTGTGCGACCAGGACCGTGGAGGCGCTTGCGGTCAGCGGGGCCAGGAGCCAGTCGACCGGGTCCGGGTAGCGGTCAACGTCGATCAGGACCCGGGTGCCGGGGGTGAGCCCGAGGTCCGCGGCGCGCGCCGCGGACCGGGCGGCCAGGTCAGCCTGGTCCGGTCCACCGGGCGGAGGCGCCCCGAAGTGGTCGCCGTGTGTCCGTACCTCGGAGGCGAAGTCGGCGTACCCCGGTGGCACCTCCCGCAGCGGCCGGGCGAACGGGTCCAGCGCGAGCAGGTAGCGGTCCCCGGCGCTGGCGCCCTCGGCCTCGGCGAGCCGGCCGGTGGCGACGAAGAGAACGTCCACATCGTCCGGCGGGTCGGCCACCGTGAGGCCGGCCGACCAGCATCCGAGCAGCACGGCGGCGGTCTGCCAGTGCGGGGGCAGGAGCACCCCGGCGGTATCGCCGGGCGCGAGTCCCACCCCGTCGACCAGCAGGTTGGCGGTCTTGGCCACCCAGTTCGCGCAGGTCGCGCCGGAGAGTTCGGTGCGTTCGCCGGTGGCGTCGTCGTACCAGGTGAGCAGCGGTCGGGTCGGGTCGGGTGCGATCGCGTCGGCGAGGACCCGGGCAAGGTTGTCGGCCATCAGCGCGAACGATACGCCGCGCCGCCCGGAGCCGAGGCGACGACGACCTGGTTCGGCGCCGGGTCGCAGTCCCCGCCGGGGCGGGGGCGCGGCGTAGGCTTACGGCGAAAGTGTTGTACCGCACACCCCCGAGTGCAAGGAGTCGCCCCTTGACCGCCGGCAGCCCGCCCCGTGTGCTCATTGACGCCACGAGTGTTCCCGCCGATCGTGGCGGCGTCGGTAGATACGTTGATGGCCTGCTCGGTGTGCTCGGGAAGGTTTGCGGCACCAGCGTCGACCTGGTCGTGGTCAGCCTTCGGACGGACCTTGAGCGATACTCCCGGATGCTGCCCGGGGCGGAGGTCATCCCCGCCCCGGCGGCGGTGGCGCACCGGCCCGCACGGCTTGCCTGGGAGCAGACCGGCCTGCCGCTGCTCGCCCAGCAGGTCGGCGCCCAGGTGCTGCATTCGCCCTTCTACACCTGCCCGCTGCGGGCGGGTTGTCCGGTCACGGTGACCGTGCACGACGCCACCTTTTTCACCGAGCCGGAGCACTACGACAAGTCACGCCGCACCTTCTTCCGCAGCGCGATCCGGACGTCGCTGCGCCGTGCCGACCGGGTGATCGTGCCCAGCAAAGCCACCCGGGACGAGCTGATCCGGCTGTTGGACGCCGACCCGACCCGGATCGACGTCGCGTACCACGGCGTTGATCACGCCGCGTTCCACGCCCCGAGCGCCGAGGAGAAGGCCCGGGTCCGGGCTCGGCTGGGGCTCGGCAGCCAGAGCTACATCGCGTTCCTCGGCGCCAAGGAGCCCCGCAAGAACGTCCCCAACCTGATTCGGGGCTGGGCGCGGGCCGTGGCGGACCGGCACCAGCCGCCGGCCCTGGTGGTCGCCGGGGGGCAGGGACACGACGACGAGATCGATCGCGCGGTCGCCGAGGTGCCGTCACACCTGCGCCTGCTCCGCCCCGGCTACCTGCGCTACGCCGACCTGCCAGGTTTCCTCGGTGGGGCGTTGGTCTCCGCCTACCCGTCGTACGGCGAGGGGTTCGGCCTGCCGATCCTGGAGGCGATGGCCTGTGCCGCCCCGGTGCTGACGACGCCCCGGCTCTCCCTGCCCGAGGTGGGCGGCGAGGCGGTCGCCTACACCAGCGAGGTACCGGATCAGATCGCCGCCGACCTCGTCGCGTTGCTGGACGACGAGCACCGCCGGCTGGCGTTGGCCCAGGCCGGTTTCGACCGGGCCAAGGAGTTCACCTGGCAGTCCAGCGCCGAGGTGCACCTCGCCGCCTGGTCGCGGGCCCGGGCGTGAAAGGGGCGGCGGTTCGGCTGACCCTGCGGCCTCAGTCGATCGGTTCAGGGAGAATGTGCGGGTGATTTACGCCGTCATCCCGGCGGGTGGCAGCGGCACCAGACTGTGGCCGTTGTCCCGCGCCGGGCATCCAAAATTTCTTCACCCGCTCACCGGGTCCGCTGTGTCGCTGTTGCAGGCGACTGTGGAGCGGCTCGGTCCGCTGACGACGCCGGAACACACCTTCGTGGTCACCGGCGCGGCACACGCCACCGCGGTGGCCCGCCAGCTGGCCGGGATGCCGGAGCAGAACATCCTGGTCGAGCCGTCGCCGCGGGACTCGTGCGCGGCGATCGCACTGGCTGCCGCCGTGATCGCCCGGCAGGAGCCGACCGCGGTGATGGGCTCGTTCGCGGCGGACCATCTGATCGGTGACCCGGCCGGGTGGCGGGATACCGTTCGCCAGGCCGCCCGGGGTGCCGAGCAGGGGCTGCTGATGACGGTGGGGATCACCCCGGCCTGGGCGGAGACCGGCTACGGCTACCTGGAAACCGGCGAGCCGACCGGGGACGGATCGCCGCGGCCGGTGGTCGAGTTCAAGGAGAAGCCGGAACCCGAGGTGGCGGAGGCGTACCTCCGATCTGGGCGGCACCTCTGGAACGCCAGCATGTTCGTGTGGCGGGTGGATGTCTTCCTCGCCGAGTTGGCCCGCCAGCAGCCGGCACTGCACGCGGGGGTGCTCGAGATCGCCGCCGCCTGGGGCACCGAAAAGCAGGACGAGGTGCTCGGCACGGTCTGGCCGACGCTGCCGAAGATCTCGGTTGACTACGCGGTGATGGAGGGGGCGGCGACCGCGGGCCGGGTGGCGACCGTCCCCGGCGACTTCGGCTGGAACGACGTCGGCGACTTCCACACCCTCGGCGAGGTCCTGCCGGCGGATCCGGCCGGCAACATGGTCCTGGGCGGGGAGGCGAAACCCAGTGTCCTGCTGCGGGACAGCACGAACCTGGTGGTTGTCCCGCACTCGGGTCGGCTCGTCGCGACGGTCGGGGTGCACGATCTGATCGTGGTCGACACCCCGGACGCGTTGCTGGTCTGCCCGCGGGACCGCGCCCAGGACGTGAAACAACTCGTTGACGAGCTCAAGGAGCGGGGTGAAGCGGGGCTCGTCTGAGCGTCGCCAGGGCCGGCGTGATCAGCTGGGCGGTTCCGCCGGCCAACGGAGTCGGAAGCTGGTGTGGCGGGAACCAGCCCAACTCCTCGGACTCCTCGCTGACCTGGGCCTGCGCGCCCGGTGGGGCGAGGACGGCGAAGCGTACGTCGTAGTGGAATGAGCCGCCTTGGCAGGCGACCGGGTGAATGTCCACGTCGATCGGTACCGGATCGATCCGTAGGCCGGTCACGCCGGACTCCTCGGTCGCCTCCCGCAGCGCCGCGCCGGCCAGCGTCGAATCGGCGGGCTCGCAGTGCCCGCCGAGCTGCACCCACTGGTGGAATTTGCCGTGCAGGCAGAGCAGCACCCGGGAACCGGTGGCGTCGAGCACCAGTGCGCTGGCGGTGACGTGGCCGGCCCGGTGCGTCCGACTCATCGCCTCCGGCCCGGCGGCGAGGAGGTCCAGCGTTCGGTCTCGGGCTTCGGCGGCGGGCGCCGAGGTGGGTGTCCAGCCATGCAGCACGGTGAGAGCGTCGGCGTGCAGGGCGGGACTGGGCGGCGGGTCGGCTGGGAGGTCGGGCGTTGACAAGGGGCCTCCTAACGTCCGGGTGCGCTCGCAACCCTACGGGTGCGGCGTTCGTACCCTTGGCTGGTGACGCTGCGGCTCCTGGAATTCGTGGTGGGCGACAACGAGGCCAGTGATCTACTCCCGGTGCGTTCGCCGGTGCTGCTGCGCGCCCACGGTGCCCGGCGTGGGTTCTGGACGGTGCTGGACGAGGGCTCGGTCGAGCACCGGATCACCGGTGAGCCGGTCGCCGACCGTGCGCCGTTTCACCACGTCGAAGGGCTTGCCGAGCTCGACGGGAGCCGGTACTACGGCACCGACGAGGACCCGATGCCATCGGCCCTAGAGCGCCAGGGCTGCGGTGGCGGAGGTCCCGGGTGGGGGCGGCAGCAGGGTCGACGGCAGGCCCTCGGCGGCCAGGGCGGCGCGCAGGCGGTGCACGTCCGCGCCGAACCGGACGAGCCCGAACGGGTCCACCGGGGTCGGCGGGGCGGCGAGGAGCAGGGTGTTCGCCGCGACCGGCCAGCCCGGTATCGTCCCGGCCAGTTGGTCGCGGGTCACCGGGTCGGTGACGTGGGTGAAGACTGTGCCGGGGGCTGCCGTCGTGCCGACGGTGGCGATCGCCCGGTCGATCGCCGCCGGGTCGGGTGACGTCGCGCCGGTGCCGTTCGGCAGGGTGGCGGCCTCGGCCAGCCCGGTGGCCCGCGCCTCGGCAGTGCCGAGCGAGAACAGGTCCAATGATGAGTCCCGGATCAGGGCCCGGGCTCCGAGGCCGTCGTCGGCCCGCGGGGTGGCTGGGTAGCCGCGTACGACCGCGACCGGCACCTGGTCGCACTTGCCCTTGACCAGTTCACCGGCGCCAGCCAGTTCGTCCACCACCGCCATCTGGGTGAGTTCCAACTCGTTGCCGTACGGGTCGACCTCACCCCGGTGGTCGTGGACGGCGTCGAGGCCGGCGACGCCGAGCGCGACATCGGTGAGCCCGTTGCGCCACGGCCGACCCATGGTGTCACTGATGATGACCGGCACATCGAGGCCGTATCGCTGTCGGAGCGCGGCGCGTAGTGCCCGGGCGGAGGCGTCCGGGTCAACCGGGAGCAGCACCAGTCGGGTCTTGTCGACGTTGGAGGCGTCGATACCGGCGGCGGCCATCACGAAGCCGTGGTGGGTTTGGACGATCCGGGTCGCGCCGCGGGCGGCGACCTCCCGCGCGGTCTCCGCCGCCAGCACCTCCGCGCGGGCCGCGAGCCGCTCCGGCCCGTCGGCCGGGACATCCACCAGCCGGCCCTCCGCCTTCGAGACGACCTTGCTCGTCACCACCAGGATGTCGCCGTCGCGTAGCCACGGCGCCGCCGTGACGATCATGGCGGCCAGGTCGTCGCCTTCGGACACGTGGCCGATGCCGGGTACCGGCATGATTTCCAGGTTCACATCAACCCCACCGCGGCCTGGACCATCGCCGTGGTCGCCGCCTCGTCCGTCATCCGCAACGGTGCCGCGTGGACCGTCACCCCCGGCACCGCCGTCGCCGCGTCCTCCTCGGCCACCAGCCAGCCGTCGAGTAGACCGCCGCTGGCCCGTCCACCATAGAGGCCACCCACCCCGGCGGCACTGCACTCGACCCCGAGTACGGCCAGGCATCGGTCGGCCATCCCACGGACCGGGGCGGCACCGATGATCGGGGACACGCCGACCACCGGGGCCGGACCCGCCGTGACCGCGTCCCGCACCCCGGGCACGGCCAGGATCGGGGCGATGCTCACCACCGGGTTGCTCGGTGCGATCAGCACCAGGTCCGCTGCGGCGATCGCCTCGGTCACTCCCGGCGCCGGCTTCGCGTCCTCCGCGCCGACGAAGACGAACCGGTGCGTGGGCAGCTCGGCCCGGTGCCGTACCCACCACTCCTGGAAGTGGAGCGCCCGCTGGCCGCCGTCGAGGTCGACCACCGCGTGGGTCTCCAGGCGGTCGTCGGTCGCCGGCAGCAGGTGTACGCCGGGCTTCCAGCGGGTGGCCAGCGCGGCGGTGACCTGGTGCAGTGGGTAGCCCGCGGTGATCTTGGTGGTGCGGACCAGGTGGGTGGCGAGATCTCGGTCGCCCAACCCAAACCAGGTTGGCTCCGCCCCGTACGCGGTCAGTTCCTCCCGCACCGTCCAACTCTCCGCGACGCGTCCCCAGCCACGCTCCGGGTCGGCGCCCCCACCCAACGTGTACATGACACTGTCCAGGTCCGGGCAGACCTTCAGACCGTGTAGATACAGGTCGTCGCCGACGTTGACCACGGCGGTCACCTCGGCGCCGATCGCCCGGGCGTAAGCCCGCACCCCGAGCAGGAAGCGGGCGCCGCCGATTCCTCCGGTCAGAACCACGATGCGCATGCCGTCCATCCTCGCCTACCCGCCGCCTTCGGGCGTTGGGCCTCCCGAGAGACTAGGCTCACGTCGGCAGTTGTCCGCTTCCGCTCGTAGGGGGATACCGTGACCAGCCCTGTCGAACCGGCGTCCACCGAGCCGACGCCGGCCCGTCAACTGACCCAGCCGTTGCGTGAGCCGGTGGCGCTCGTGCTCCTCGGCGCGAACACCCTCCTCCTCTTTGTCGGCCTGCTTCGGCTCCTGACCTCGGCCACCTCCGCCGCCGGGCGTGCCGGCAGCGCGGCGGCCACATTCACGAGCATCGAGGTGATCGTCCTGCCGTTGCTGGCGGTCCTGCTCGCCACCCACCTGCACCCGGTGCTTCCCCGGGCGAAGCTGATCACCCAGGTGGCGTTGGGCCAGTACGCCTTCAGCGCGTTCTTCGGCACCCTGACCGTCCTGATCTGGTCCGTTGACCGGCTGGTTTCGGCGGTGTTGCTCGAGGCGTTCCTCGGGTTCCTGAGCCAGCTGGCCGGGCTGGGGCTGCTGCTGGTGGCCGGGTTCATGGTGTATCGGATCTGGCGGCGGTTCTACTACGTGCCCAAGCCCAAGCCCCAGCCCGGGGTTTACGGCGCTCCCCAGCCCGGCTGGCCGGCTCCGCCCCCCGGCGGGCAGCCGGGCGGCCAGCCCGGTTGGCCCGGCCAGGGCGCTGGTTGGCCCGGCGCCGGCCAGGGCGCTGGTTGGCCCGGCCCGAGTCAGGGCGCTGGTTGGCCCGCTCCGAGTCAGGGCGCTGGTTGGCCCGCTCCGCCCCAGCCCGCTCCGCCCCAGCCTGGCGTGGTCTACGGCCAGCCGGCCGCACCGCACGCCGGGACGTCCCCGCCGTTCGGGCAGCCGCCGCCGTTCGGGCAGCCGCCGTCGGCGGAGCCGAACCAGGCCATTCCCCGCCAGTCGGTTGAGCCCCCGGCGCCGTCGCAGGACGAGGACCGCACCCGGCGGATCAATCCGTCCGACAGCCCCGACTGACCACGTCGGCCCCGGCCCGCGGCGGTCCGGCCGTCCCAGTGATCAAACCGGCAGGGCGGGCAGGCGGGTGGAGCGCCTACGCTGAGCGGATGGTTGATCGCACGGAGCCGGCCCCCACCGAGGCGAGTGTACGGCGGGCCCTACGTCGAGCGGCGTCTGGGCGGGCGCTGGACGCCGACGAGGCGACGGCGCTGCTGAATGCCCGGAACGCCGCGCTGGACGAGTTGCTGCGGGTCGCCGGGGCGATCCGGGACGCGGGGCTGCGCGCGGCCGGGCGGCCCGGGGTGGTGACGTACTCGAAGAAGGTCTTCATTCCGCTCACCCGACTCTGCCGGGATCGGTGTCACTACTGCACCTTCGCCACGGTGCCGCACCGGTTGCCGGCGGCGTTCCTCGACCGCGACGAGGTGCTGGCGATCGCCCGGCAGGGTGCGGAGCTCGGCTGCAAGGAGGCGTTGTTCACCCTCGGTGACCGGCCGGAGGAGCGCTGGCCGGCGGCGCGCCAGTGGTTGGACGAGCGTGGCTACGACTCGACCCTGGACTACCTGCGCTCCTGCGCGGTGGCCGTGCTGGAGGAGACGGGCCTGCTGCCACACCTCAACCCGGGGGTGCTCAGCTGGTCCGAACTGCAGCGGCTCAAGCCGGTCGCGCCGAGCATGGGCATGATGTTGGAGACCACCGCCACCCGGCTGTGGTCCTCCCCGAAAGGCCCGCACTACGGCTCGCCGGACAAGGAGCCGGCCGTTCGACTGCGGGTGCTGGCGGACGCCGGTCGGGTGAAT
This sequence comes from Salinispora goodfellowii, assembly GCF_059570675.1. NCBI lineage: Bacteria > Bacillati > Actinomycetota > Actinomycetes > Micromonosporales > Micromonosporaceae > Salinispora > Salinispora goodfellowii. The sequence goes on from NZ_JCANTD010000002.1 coordinate 399,747, forward strand.
GTGCCCTTCACCACCGGTGTCCTCATCGGGATCGGGGAGACCCCGGCCGAGCGGGTCGAGGCGCTCTTCGCGATTCGCCGGTCCCACCGGGAGTACGGCCACCTCCAGGAGGTGATCGTGCAGAACTTTCGGGCCAAGCCGGACACGGCGATGCGCGGGATGCCCGACGCGGAGCTGCACGATCTCGCCGCCACCGTGGCGGTGGCCCGGGTGCTGCTCGGTCCCCAGGCCCGCCTCCAGGCGCCACCGAACCTCATCGCGGGCGAGTATGACCTACTGCTGCGCGCCGGCATCGACGACTGGGGCGGCGTCTCGCCGTTGACTCCGGACCACGTCAACCCGGAGCGGCCCTGGCCGCGGCTCGACGAGCTGTCCCGCCGCACCGAGCAGGCCGGATTCGTGTTGCAGGAACGGTTGACGATCTACCCCGAGTACATCCGCGCCGGGGACCCGTGGCTCGACCCGCGGCTGCTGCCGCACGTTGCGGCCCTGGCGGACCCGGCGACCGGGCTGGCGGTGCCCACCGCCCGCCCGACGGGGCGGCCGTGGCAGGAGCCGGACGAGGTCTACGGCGGGCGGGTGGACCTGCACACCACCATCGACACCACTGGCCGTACCACCGATCGGCGGGGCGACTTCGACCAGGTCTACGGCGACTGGTCGATGGTGGCCGACCGGGTGGTCGCCGGAGCGACCGTCGGGGTGGGCGATCACGACCTGCGGGCCGGTCTGCGCCTCGCCGCCGACGATCCGGCGGCGCTGCTGGAGCCCGAGCAGACCGCTGCGGCGCTGGCGCTCTTCGCGGCGGATGGCCCGGCGTTGGACCAGCTGTGCCGAATCGCCGACGAGGTACGCCACGACGCGGTCGGCGACGAGGTCACCTACGTGGTCAACCGCAACATCAACTTCACCAACGTCTGTTACGTGGGCTGCCGCTTCTGCGCCTTCGCGCAGCGCGAGCGGGACGCCGACGCGTACCGGCTCTCGGTTGACCAGATCGCGGACCGGGCCGAGCAGGCGTGGCGGGCCGGAGCCAGCGAGGTGTGCCTCCAGGGGGGTATCGATCCGAAGCTGCCGGTGACGGCCTACGCCGACCTCGTGCGGGCGATCAAGACCCGGGTGCCGGGGCTGCATGTGCACGCCTTCTCCCCGATGGAGGTCGTTACCGCGGCCGGTAAGGCGGGTGTCTCCATCCGGGAGTGGCTGACCGAGTTGCGGGAGGCCGGGCTGGACACCATCCCGGGCACCGCCGCCGAGATCCTCGACGATGAGGTGCGCTGGGTTCTCACCAAGGGCAAGCTACCGACGGCCGCCTGGGTCGAGGTGGTCACCACCGCGCACGAACTGGGGATTCGGTCCAGCTCCACGATGATGTACGGGCATGTTGACCATCCCGCGCAGTGGCTAACCCATTTCCGTGTGTTGGCCGATACGCAGGACCGTACGGGTGGCTTCACCGAGTTTGTCGCGCTGCCGTTCGTACACACCAACGCCCCGATCTACCTGGCGGGGATCGCCCGTCCGGGGCCTACCTGGCGGGAGAATCGGGTGGTACACGCGATGTCCCGGCTGCTGCTGCACGGTCGGATCCACAACATCCAGTGCTCGTGGGTGAAGTTGGGTGACGAGGGGAGCGCCGAGTTGCTCCGGGGCGGCTGCAACGATCTGGGCGGCACCCTGATGGAGGAGACGATCTCCCGGATGGCGGGCTCCGGCAACGGGTCGGCCCGGACCGAGGAACAGTTGATCTCGATTGCGGCAGCGGCCGGGCGGCCAGCGTGCAAGCGAACAACCGCGTACGGCCACCGGGCCGGGTAGCGCCGGACCTTCCCCCCCCACCGCCGGCCGTGGAACCGGGGCCGGCGGTGGCCCGCCGGGGCCGGCGGTGGCCCGCCTGGGCCTTCGGTGGGTCGCCGTTCCAGTTGGTGGGAGCCCAGGTCGGACTTCCGCCACATTCATCCTTAATGGATGGTTCTCTGCTTCCCTTTCCTGGGCGAGGCTTCGGTGGCCTGGCTGGCGGTCATGCCTGATCCCAGTTTCATCGAATGCCCACCATGTGGATGGTGGTTGCGCCCCTCGGTCACCCTGGGCTGCGGGCACGGTGGCGGCGGGATAGCCTTGGCGGCGCCAAGATCAACGGGTTGGTTCAGTGGGTTGGCTGGACGGGTGTTCTGGTGCCGCGCCACGGAGAAAACTCCGGCAACTCGCCGGGGTGGGCGTTACCCGGCGGGGGTCTGAATCGGTAGGGCAGGTTGCGAGGCCGGGAGACCGGATGGTCCGGACCGGGTGAGGTTTGGAGGGCGACCCCATTATCAAGTTTGGCTTGACGGCGCACGAATGACACGCGTGTAATTTGACTGGGGTTTGTCCGCGAAACACTACATTTCGGTACCGGACGGACAGCACGCCTTTCGCGTGGGGGGTTGCAGCGGCGACGACGCCGGTGCGCGACAAGGAGGCATTGGATGGACGGCCAGCTCGAGGCGGCCGACCTGCTCGGAAACGAGCCGGAGTGGCAGGAGCGGGCACTCTGCTCGCAGACCGATCCGGAGGCGTTCTTCCCCGAGAAGGGCGGCTCGACCCGTGAGGCAAAGCGGATCTGCTCGCGCTGCGAGGTCAAGACCGAGTGCCTCGAGTACGCGCTCGGTCACGACGAACGGTTCGGTATCTGGGGCGGTCTCTCGGAGCGGGAGCGCCGCCGGCTCAAGCGGCGTGCCGCCTGACAGCAGGTTGGATCCGGGGTAGTGGGGGCTGCCCCGGACCGCCGCCGTGGCCCCGCGCGGACCCGCCGCTGCGGCCGGGCTCAGGCCAACTCGTCCGGGTCGGCTCCGAGTAGGTTCGCCACCTGTTCGATGATCACGTCGTGGACCAGGTCGGCCAGGTCCTCACGGTCCATCGCCCGAAACTCGAGCGGCCGGCGGTAGAGGACAATCCGTGGCGGCATCTCCTGCCGGCCCGGTCGCCCCGGCAGCAGGCGGGCCAGGGGTACCGCGCCATCCTCGAGCACGTCCGAGTCGTAGACATTCAACTCCGGCGGCACATCCTCCACCGCGAACTCGACGCCGGCCAGTTCCTTGGCGAATCGCCGTTCGAGGGTCTCCACCGTGTCCAGCACCAGTTCATCGAAGACCTCGGCCTTTGTCCGGGCCAGCGGCACCGTCGCCGGCACCAGACGACCGCGCAGGCCACGTCCATGGCGGTCGCGGCGGGTGCGTCGGCCGGTGCCGGGGCGACGGTGTTCCGGGCTTCCCATGCGCCCAGGGTAGTCTCCGGCCGGTGCTGGCCCACGGCAGCCGGGCGCACTGGCGCGCCGGATCCGAATGGCTGAAATGTGATCACCAAGACGGGCGTGTCGGGTCGCGAACCGGTGCGCCGGAGCCGGTAATGGAGATACCCTGCCGCGGTGAGGTCACCACGGCGCTGCACCCGAAACGGCTGCCCCCGGCAAGCAGTCGCCACATTGACCTATGTCTACCACGAGTCCACCGCCGTGGTGGGGCCGTTGGCTGCTTTCGCCGAGCCGCACACGTACGACCTCTGTGAGCCGCACGCGCGCAGTCTGACCGCGCCACGGGGCTGGGATGTCGTTCGGCACGAGGGGGAGTTCGAGCCGCCGCCGCCCTCGACCGACGACCTGGTCGCTCTCGCCGAGGCGGTCCGCGAGGCAGCCCGCCCGGTAGCCCCTCGCCCGCCGGAGGACGGCACCGACCCGGGGGCCGCGGCGCCATCCACCGGGCGTCGCGGTCACCTCCGCGTGATTCCCCCCAGTCACTGACCGCCGCCACCGGCGGTCGGCGGCGATCCAGGCCCGCAGCTCGACAGCAGCGTCACCCGGTCTGTCATGGTTGACGTGGTTCGTCCGGTAGGTCGTTATTGCCGCGGGCAAGGGTGGAGCGAAGGAGGAAGCGCAGGCCCTCCGGGGCCTCCAGGGAGAATCCGCTGCCACGGCCGGGGACGACGTCGATCGTGAGCGTCGTGTGCTGCCAGCGGTCCCACTGGGCGCGTGAGATCCAGAACTCGACTGGCTCCGGCACGCCGTCCACCGTCAGCGCGGCCAGCCGAATGTCCGACGAGCCGGTGCGGAACTCGCCGGCGGGATAGCACATCGGCGCGCTGCCGTCACAGCAGCCACCGGACTGGTGGAACATCAACGGTCCGTGCTGCCCCCGCAGCGACCGGATCAGCTCGGCCGCTGCGGGGGTCACGGCTACCAGGTCGCTCATCAGAAGAAGCCCAACTTCTTTGGGGCGTAGCTGACCAGCAGGTTCTTGGTCTGCTGGTAGTGGTCCAGCATCATCTTGTGGTTCTCCCGGCCGATTCCGGACTGCTTGTACCCGCCGAACGCGGCGTGTGCGGGGTACGCGTGGTAGCAGTTCGTCCAGACGCGTCCTGCCTGGATAGCCCGCCCCGCCCGGTACGCCGCATTGATGTCCCGGGTCCAGACGCCGGCGCCGAGCCCGTACAGGGTGTCGTTGGCGATTTTTACCGCGTCGTCGAGATCGGCGAAGGAGGTCACCGACACCACCGGGCCGAAGATCTCCTCCTGGAAGATTCGCATCGAGTTGCTGCCCTCGAAAATCGTTGGCTCGACGTAGTACCCACCGGAGAGCTCACCGTCCAACTGCGCCCGTGCGCCACCGGTCAGCACCCGGGCGCCCTCCTGCCGGCCGATGTCCAGATAGGAGAGAATCTTTTCGAGCTGGTCGTTGGACGCCTGCGCGCCGACCATGGTCGCGCTGTCCAACGGGTGCCCCGGCCTGATCTCCCGGGTTCGCGCGACGGCCGCCGCCAGGAAGTCGGCGTAGTGGCCCTGCTGGATCAGCGCCCGGGACGGGCAGGTGCAGACCTCGCCCTGGTTCAGGGCGAACATGGTGAAACCCTCGAGCGCCTTGTCGCGGAAGTCGTCCGACGCGGCGCTGACGTCGTCGAAGAAGATGTTCGGACTCTTGCCACCCAGCTCCAGGGTGACCGGCTTGATGTTCTCACTGGCGTACTGCATGATCAGCCGCCCGGTCGTGGTCTCGCCGGTGAACGCCACCTTGGCCACCCGCGGCGAGGAGGCCAGCGGCCGGCCCGCCTCGACCCCGAAACCGTTGACCACGTTGACCACACCCGGCGGCAGCAGGTCAGCCACCAGGGACAGCAGGTAGTGGATCGACGCGGGCGTCTGCTCGGCGGGCTTGAGTACCACCGCGTTGCCGGCGGCGAGTGCCGGGGCGAGCTTCCAGATCGCCATGAGCAGCGGGAAGTTCCACGGGATGATCTGCCCGACCACACCGAGCGGCTCGTGGAAGTGGTACGCGACGGTGTCATCGTCGATTTCGGCGAGGGAACCCTCCTGGGCCCGGATCACGCCCGCGAAGTAGCGGAAGTGGTCGATCGCGAGCGGGATGTCCGCGGCGAGTGTCTCGCGGATCGGCTTGCCGTTCTCCCAGGTCTCCGCGATTGCCAGGGCCTCCAGGTGCTCCTGCATCCGATCGGCGACCCGGTTGAGCACCAGGGCGCGGTCGGCGGCCGGGGTACGGCCCCAGGCTCCGGCGGCGCCGTGCGCGGCGTCGAGCGCCCGCTCCACGTCCTCGGCGGTACCCCGGGCCACCTCGCAGAAGGGCTGCCCGGTCACCGGGCTCGGGTTCTCGAAGTACCGCCCGCCGTGCGGCTTGACGTACTCGCCACCGATGAAGTGGTCGTAGCGGGACTGCCAGTGGGTGGGCGTGTCGTAACGCGTCATGGGTACCTCCGCCGTCGACGAGGAGTGGACGGCATCGAACTTATGTTTCTCGACGTTGCAGCGACGTTGCACCCGGGACGCCGAAATCCCGGGCGAGCTGGCGGGCCCGCGCCAGGGCGAGCGGCCGACGTGGGGCGCCCGGCGGCAACGCCCGCGCCAGTGCCTCCCAGGCGGTCAGGTCGTCCGTGCCGGCGGGGGTCGCGGTCCAGGAGATGAGCAGTGCCGGATCCGCGGCCGCCAGCACGGCCGCCCGAAGTTGTCCGTCGACCAGCCGGCGCAGTCGGGCTACTCCCGGTGCATCCGAGCCGGGCAACAGGCTCCCGGAGTACGCGTCGATCCCACCCGCCGGGTCGCCCCGTTCCAGCCGGTCGGTGACGGTACGGAAGTCGGCCCGTACCCGGCAGCGCAGTCGGTACGGGCGGGAGTCGAGCAACTCCGGGCCGAGTACGCGACGTAGCCGGGACAGCTCGGCCCGGAGGGTGACGGGGTGCAGGCGGTCCTCGCCGTACAGGTCGAGGGCGAGCTGTTCCCCGGTGCGCCCCTCCGGGTGGTCCACCAGTAACACCAGCAGTTCGCTGTGCCGCCGGCCCAGCCGAATCCGACGGCCACCGACCCGTAGCTGGGCCTCGTCCCGGCCGAGCGCGGCCACCTGCACCACGTCCGGCTCGACCTGGGTCATCCCGGCCAGGAGCGCCTCGGCGGCCCGGGCGGTGGCCCGGACCAGGGCCAGGCTCTGCGGAGTGGCGAGGTGGTCACCGCCGGTGATGTCGACCGCCCCGAGTATTCGACCGGTGGCCGGATCATGGATCGGTGCGGCGGCACAGGTCCACCGCTGGGCGCGGCGGCTGAAGTGTTCGGTGGCGAAGATCTGCACGCTGTGGTCCATGGCGAGAGCGGTGCCGGGTGCGTTGGTGCCCGCGTGCGTCTCGTCCCAGCGGGCACCGGGCACGAAGTTCATCTGTTCGGCCCGGCGCAGGACCCCCGGGTGCCCCTCCACCCAGAGCAGCCGGCCGTGGGTGTCGCAGACCGCCATCAGGTGTGCGCCGTCCTGGGCGATCCCACCGAGCAGGTCTCGGAAGATCGGCAGCACCGGGGCCAGCGGGTGCCCGGCCCGGTAGCTCTCCAGCATGTCGTCAACGAGGTCAACGGGCGGGGTGCCCTCCGGGTCCAGTGGCATCGACCGTTCCCACGACCGGCGTACCACCTCCCGCACCCGCTGCGGCGTCGCCCCCGTGAGAAAGGCCGCGTGGGCGGCACCCACCTGCGCGATCCGCTCCGCCGGATCGACGCCGATTTCCAGGGCGAGCCACGGGTCAGCCATCGGCGACCTCCTGGCGCCCATCGTGACCCAGCTCAACCCGGATCGCCAAGTGGTGTGTCGGCTACGCTGCCAGATGTGGAGTCCGTAGCTTTCCATGTCGCCTCCCGCCCCGCACACGGTGCGCAGGAGCTGACCGTGCGCCATCCGTACGATGGCCGTGTTGTCGGGCGGACCACCTTCGCCACCGGTGATCAGGTCGAGGCCGCCGTCGCGGCGGCAGCCGCGGTGGCCCCGACGGCCGCGGCCCTTCCCGCCCACCGGCGCGCGGCGGCTCTGGAGCATGTCTCCCGGCGGCTCGCCGAGCGGGCCGACGTGGTGGCGGCACTGATCACCGCCGAGAACGGCAAGCCGGTGAAGTGGGCGCGCGCCGAACTGGGGCGGGCGGTCGAGACGTTCCGGTGGGCCGCCGAGGAGGCCCGGCGCTTCTCCGGTGAGCTGCAGCGCCTGGACACCGACCCGGCCGCCGCCGGCCGGCTGGCCCTGGTCCGGCGGGCACCCCGGGGCCCCGTGCTGGGGATCTCCCCGTTCAACTTTCCGCTGAACCTGGTGGCGCACAAGGTCGCGCCGGCGATCGCGGTCGGCGCACCGATCATCGTCAAGCCGGCACCGGCCACTCCGCTGTCCGCGCTGCTCCTCGGTGAGCTGCTGGCCGAGACCGACCTGCCGGAGGGAATGTTCTCGGTACTGCCGCTCCCCAACGAGCAGGCCGCCGGCCTCGTCGCCGACCCGCGGCTGCCGGTGGTGTCGTTCACCGGCTCCGGCCCGGTCGGCGCGGCTATCCGCCGTTCGGTACCGGAGAAACACGTAACCCTGGAGCTGGGCGGCAACGCGGCCGTGGTGATCTGCGAGGACTGGAGCACGGAGGAGGATCTGACCTACGCCGCGCAGCGCATCGCGACGTTCTCGAACTACCAGGCCGGCCAGTCCTGCATCGCGGTGCAGCGGGTCTACGTGCACGAGTGGCTCTACGACGGGCTCCTGCCCCGCCTGGTCGCGGCGGTGCGGGCGCTGCGCACGGGTGATCCCTCGTCCGAGCTGACCGAGGTCGGTCCGCTGGTCTCGGAGTCAGCCGCCCGCCGGGTCGAGGAGTGGGTGGACGAGGCGGTCGCGGCAGGCGCCACCGTCGAGGTCGGTGGGCGCCGGGTCGGGGCCGCGTTCCCGCCCACGGTGCTGTCCGGGGTGCCGAGGGACGCCAAGGTCAGTGTGGAGGAGGTGTTCGGACCGGTGTTGGTGATCGCTCGGGCGAGCACCGACGACGCCGCGTTCGCCGCGGTCAACGATTCGGCGTACGGGTTGCAGGCGGGCGTTTTCACCCACCGGCTGGACACCGCGTTCCGGGCCGGGCAGGTGCTGGAGGTGGGTGGGGTGATCGTCGGGGACGTGCCGTCGTTCCGGGCCGACCAGATGCCGTACGGCGGGGTGAAGGGCTCGGGCGTCGGGCGGGAGGGGGTTCGCAGTGCGATGGACGACTACACCGAACCCCGGGTCCTGGTCCTCACCGACATCGCCGGTTAGGTCTGCGCCGGCCAGGTCTGCGCCGGCTTGGTCGGGCCGCCGCCGCCGCCGCGACCGGCCGCCGCCGGTCGGGCGTGGCCGCCGGCCCGCCGGCCGGGGCCCGGGGACGCCGGCGGGCCAAGCGTCAGTTGTTCGCGGTAGTAGCCTGACCGGCGAATCCCGGCAGCGAGAAACGGCGAGGTGATCATGGCGGTGTGGTGCTCCACGGTACGGCTCGCGGCGGTCTGCGTGGGTGCTGGCACCCTGCTGGCGCTCGCTGTGTCGCCCGCGCAGGCCGCCGAGGACACGGTGCGGGTCAGCGCGGCCGGGAAGTTCAGGGCCGGTGATTCGGCGGAGGAGGTCGTGGTCGAGGTGCGCAAGCGCACCGAGGGCTGCGTACAGCTGCAGGCCGCGCTCACCCTCTACCTCGAGGGCCTCCGGGCGGATCAGGTGCGGGTGCAGGTCGATGCCGGGGGTAGGTGGCTTCCGGTGGAGCTCTCCGCCGGCCGGGGCGGAGTGGCCACCGCCGCGGCCTCACCAGAGAACCCACAGCTCTGCAAGGGCAAGCGCGTCAAGCTGCGGTACGAGGTGGCGTTCGCGGCGGACACGGTGGACGGGCAGCTCACCGTCGTCGGTGAGGCCGTCCGCCCGGACGGCCAGGTAATCGGTCGAGATTCCGACGCCGCCAAGGTGATCGGCGGTAGCCCCGCCGCGGCTCCGACGCCCAGCGCCACGCCGGTGCCGACCGTCGCGGCGACGGAGGCCGCAACTGCGGCGGCCTCGACAGCCGTTGACGCGGTAACCGATCCGGGGGGCGACGCGGACAGCGCGACACCGGCTCGGTCGTCCGGCGGTTCGGGCTTCCTCTACGCCGGCCTGGCCATGGTCGCGGTCGGCGTCGTTTTGATCGTCCTGCTGGTCCGGCGGTTCCGGGAGGACCGGTCGGTCCCCGCCGGCGGCAGCCAACGTCCGGCTGGGTTCGGGTATTACGGCACCCCGCCCGTGTCGGGCGGGCCCGCCGCCACCCCGCCGGTGCCCCCAATTCCCGGCCAGCGCGGGCCGGCCGCGCCGGCGCCGGACGACCGTACCCGGTTCATCCCCCGGCTGCCGGACTGAGCTGGGTACTGTCAGCTCTTCCTTCGGCTGGGCCGGAGCGATCGTCCGGGCTCCGATACGCTCAGGCCGTTGACGACCGCCAGCGCGAGGAGCGGAGCACGGTGACTGACCTGTCCCAGATCGTGAAGGCCTACGACGTGCGTGGGGTGGTGCCGCACCAGTGGGACGAGCAGGCCGCGGAGGCGCTTGGCGCCGCCTTCGCCCAGGTTCTCAACACCGGCGGGGAGCCCGGCGACGCGGTGCTGATCGCGCACGACATGCGGGACAGCGGGCCCGGGCTCGCGGCGGCCTTCGCCACCGGCGTCCGGACCGCCGGCCGGGGGGTCATTGAGCTGGGCCTGGCCTCGACCGACATGCTGTACTACGCCTCCGGGTCGCTTGACCTGCCGGGGGCGATGTTCACGGCGAGCCACAACCCGGCCGGGTACAACGGCATCAAGATGTGCCGCTCGGGTGCGCGTCCGGTCGGGCAGGACAGCGGCCTGGCCGAGATCCGGGCGCGGGCCCAGGCGCTGCTGGACGAGGGCGCGGCCCAGCCGGTGGGTGGGGCGAGCGCGCCGGTCCAGCAGCGCGACCTACTCGCGGACTACGCGGCGTACCTGCGCAAGTTGGTTGACCTGACCCGGATTCGACCGCTGAAGGTCGTGGTGGATGCCGGTAACGGCATGGGCGGCCACACTGTCCCGACGGTGCTCGGCGATGCCGCGCTGGCCGCGTTGCCGCTCGAGATTGTGCCGCTCTACTTCGAGTTGGACGGCGCCTTTCCCAACCACGAGGCGAACCCGCTGGACCCGAAGAACCTGGTCGACCTGCAACGGGCGGTGCGGGCCGGCGGGGCGGATATCGGCCTGGCCTTCGACGGCGACGCGGACCGCTGCTTTGTGGTCGACGAGCGTGGGGAGCCGGTGTCACCGTCGGCGATCACCGCGCTGGTCGCCGCGCGGGAGTTGGCCAAGCACCCCGGCTCGACGGTGATCCACAACCTGATCACCTCCGCCGCCGTGCCGGAGATCATCCGGGAGAACGGTGGGCAACCGGTCCGGTCCCGGGTCGGGCACTCGTTCATCAAGGCCGAGATGGCCCGGACCAACGCCATCTTCGGCGGCGAGCACTCCGCGCACTACTACTTCCGGGACTTCTGGTTCGCCGATACCGGGATGCTCGCCGCGATGCACACCCTGGCAGCGCTGGGCGAGCAGTCGTTGCCGTTGTCGGTGCTGGCCGGAGAGTACGAGCGGTACGTCGCCTCCGGCGAGATCAACTCGACCGTCGAAGACCAGGCGGCGCGGGTGGCCGAGGTGCGGGCCGCGTACCCGGACGCGGAGGTTGACGAGACCGACGGCCTCACCCTGCGTTTCGCCGACCGCGCCTGGTTCAACCTACGGGCCTCCAACACCGAACCGTTGCTGCGACTCAACGTCGAAGCCCCGACCCGGGAACGCATGGCCTCGCTCCGCGATGCGGTGCTTGACCGGGTTCGCCGATAAGATCCCGTGCGTCGGTCGGCACCACCGACCGGTACCCAGAGGTGGAAGGAGCCGCGCCGTGGCCCTGGATCCGCAGTTGCTGGAGATTCTCGCCTGCCCGGACACACATCACGCCCCACTCGACTACGACGCCGACGCGCAGACGCTCACCTGTACCGAGTGCGGCCGGATCTTCGAGGTCCGCGACGATGTGCCGGTGCTCCTACTGGATGAGGCGCGCGGCGGCCCGGCGGAGCGGTCGTGATCGACGGTACGGCTGGCGTCAGCGGCCACCGGGACGTCGACGAGTCCCGGCTGGACGATCTGGCCGCGCTCGCCGAGCGGGACCCCGGTGGGATGCTGCGGCACATCGCGTCCGGCGGGGCGCAGGTCCGCGAGTCGGCCACCCTCGCCGCCGAGGCCAACCTGTCGGTGTTGGCCGACGAGGGCCGTCCGCGCGCGGTGGTGATCGCGGGAATCGGCACGGCCGGGCGTACCGGTGACGTGCTGGCGACGGTCGCCGGGCCGCGCTGCCCGGTGCCGGTGATCCCACATCGCAGTGCCGGCGTGCCCGGCTGGGTGGGCGCCGCCGACGTGGTGATCGCGGTCAGCGCCTCCGGCCGTAGCCCGGAGGCGCTCGGGGCGGCCGAGGCGGCCCACCGGCGGGGCGCCCGCCTGGTCGCGGTCGGTGCCCCGGATTCCCGGCTACAGTCGGTCGCGGAGCGGGCCCGAGCGCCGTTCATCCCGGTGCCCCGACGGGCCCCGGCGCGAGCGAGTCTCTGGGCGCTGACCGTGCCGGTGCTGCTGGCCGCCCGGATGCTCGGTCTGGTCAAGGTCAACGAGGCGGATCTGGCGGAGACCGCCGCCCGCCTGGACGCCGAGGCTGACCGGTGTCGGTCGTCCGCTGAGTCCTTCGTCAATCCGGCCAAGTCCCTCGCGCTGGGTCTGGCCGGCTCGATTCCGATCGTCTGGGGGTCGTCCCCGCTGGCCACCGTCGCGGCCCGCCGCTTCGGCGACACGCTCTCGGCGAATGCCCGGTACCCGGTTGTCTCCGGGGCGCTCGGCGAGGCCGGGCGCGGCCGGGTCGGCCTGCTCGACGGGGTCTTCGGCGGGTTGGCCGAGGGGGAGCGGGACATCTTCGCCGATCCTGACCGCACGGCGGCGGTGGGGACTCGGCTGCGGCTGGTGCTGCTGCGTGACGGCGGCCTCAACCCGGAGGACGACGCCGACGAGCCGCTCGCGGTCGAGGAGCGGCGTGCCGACGCGGTCCAGACCCTCGCCGAGCGGCGGGGGGTGCGCGTTGACGTGGTCACTGCCGAAGGCGGCTCGGCGCTGGAGCGGCTCGCCTCGCTGGTCGCGGTGCCTGACTTCGCCTCGATCTATCTTGCCCTGGCGCACGGCCTGGATCCGATGGCCATTCCCGCGGTTACCGAGATGAAGGAGTTGGCCAACCAGTGAGCGAAGGTAGGGCCGCTGCGACCCAGCGAAGCGGGGCCGGGACGTGAGCGCCGGTGGTGGGACGCGGGCAATCATCGCCGCCCTGTTGGCCAACACGGGTATCGCGGTAACAAAGTTCGTCGCATTCTTACTGACCGGCTCGTCGTCGATGTTGGCCGAATCGATCCACTCGGTCGCAGACGCCGGCAATCAGGGTCTGCTGCTGCTCGGCGGGCGGCGGGCGAAGCGCGCCGCCACCCCACAGCATCCGTTCGGGTACGGCCGGGAACGCTACATCTACGCGTTCATCGTGGCCATCGTGCTGTTCAGCGTCGGTGGTCTCTTCGCCCTGTACGAGGCGTACCACAAGTGGTCGCACCCGGAGGGTATCGAAAGCTGGCAGTGGGTGCCGGTCGTGGTTCTGGTGAGCGCCATCGTCATGGAGACGTTCTCCTTTCGGACCGCGATCCAGGAGTCGAACCGCATCCGCGGAAAGCAGTCCTGGGTGCGGTTCGTCCGGCGGGCGAAGGCTCCCGAACTGCCGGTGGTGCTCCTGGAGGACCTGGGTGCGCTGGTCGGTCTGATCTTCGCGCTCTTCGGGGTCGGCATGACCCTGGTCACCGGCGATGGCCGGTGGGACGCCGCCGGTACCGCGATGATCGGTGTCCTGCTGGTGGTGATCGCGGTCATCCTCGCCATCGAGACCAAGAGCCTGCTTCTCGGTGAGGGTGCCGAGGAGCATGAGGTCCAGGAAATCGAGCAGGCGATGACCTCCGGTGGCGAGGTGGAGCGAATCATTCACATGAAGACGCTCTACCTCGGCCCCGAGGAGCTCATGGTGGCGGCGAAGATCGCCGTTACCGCGGTTGGCAGCGCCGAGGAACTGGCTCGGGATATCAACGCGGTGGAGGCAAGGGTCCGCGCCGCCGTGCCGATTGCTCGCGTGATCTATCTGGAGCCGGACGTCTTTGTCGCGTCTGGTGCTGAGCGGACCGTAAGTGAACCCGGCGAGAAAGCCGGGCTGTCTGGGGGTTGACCCATGGAATTGTTGTACGGGCCGATCCGAAACTATGCCTGGGGCTCTCGCTCGGCGATCGCCACCCTTCAGGGGCGACCTACGCCGAGTCCGGAGCCGGAGGCGGAGCTGTGGTTGGGTGCGCATCCGGGCGCACCGGCCAGCGTGGACCGGGACGGGGCCCGGGTCAGTCTGGTCGAGTTGTTGTCGGCCGAGCCGGGGCACTGGCTGGGCCAGCAGGTCGTTGATCGGTTCGGCGTTCGACTGCCGTTCCTGCTCAAGGTCCTCGCCGCCGACGCGCCGCTCAGTCTTCAGGCTCATCCCGATCCGGAGCAGGCCCGCGCCGGCCACGCCGCTGATGCGGCGCGGGAGGCGGGGCAGCGCAACTACGTTGATCCGTTTCACAAGCCGGAGCTGCTGGTGGCGCTGACGCCGATGGAGGCGCTCTGCGGGTTCCGCGCTCCGGCGGAGTCCGCGGAGGTGCTCGCCGCCTTCGGCGTACCGTCGCTGGAGCCGGTGGTGGCCGCCCTGCGGACGGGCGCGGCGGGTCTCGCCGACGCGGTACGTCTCCTGCTCACCTTCCCCGCCGATCAGCGTGCGGGGTTGGTGGCGGCGGTGGCGGCGGCGGCGTTGGACACTCCGGACGCGCGGCTGGCCCGGTCGCTCGCCGACAGCTACCCGGGTGATCCCGGTGTGCTGGTGGCGCTGCTGCTCAACTGGGTGCGGATCGCGCCGGGGGAGGCGATCTGGATGCCGGCCGGGAACCTGCACGCATACCTGCGCGGAACCGGTGTGGAGATCATGGCGGCGAGCGACAACGTGCTGCGCGGGGGGTTGACGCCGAAGCGGATCGACGTCGACGAACTGTTGCGGGTGCTGCGGTTCGAGGTGTTGGACGATCCGGTGGTGCGGGCGGTGCCGGTCACGCCGGGTGTGGTCTGCTGGCCGGTGCCGGTGGACGACTTCGCGTTGCATCAGGTCCAGGTGGGCTCGGATCGGGCGGAGGTGACGGTGCCGCTGGTCGGGCCGCGGGTGGTGCTCTGCAGCGCCGGCGCCCTCACTGTGGACGACGGTGCCGGGCCGGTGGAGCTGGGGCCGGGGCAGGCCGCGGTGAGCCCGGCTGCCGCCGGCGCGCTGCGGATCGCAGGTACGGGTGAGGCGTACGTGGCGAGCTCTGGGCTGCGCTGAGCCGCACCCCCAGTAACCCGCAAGTCCGATTTTCCCGGAATGGCTTGACTTGCCGGGATGGTGGTGTGACTCTTTGGGTACAGCGTTGTCGCGACGACGGTCGCGGGGGCGTGTGGGGAACCAAACCGGGGGGATGTGCGGGGCGGTCGGACCAGGGGCGGAGCGTTCGTCCGGGTGCCGGCCGCCTCGTGCGCTGTCCGGGGAGGGGCGCGGTCGGCCGGTACGCGCGCGTAAGGTGTTTATCGCGCTGCACATCGTCGACAGGAGTACTTCATGACCAGCACCCTTCCGGCGTCCGCCAGCGGGACGTCCCAGCCCACCACCGTCTCCGACGGTGACTACAAGGTTGCGGACCTGTCGCTTGCTGAGTTTGGGCGCAAGGAGATTCGGCTCGCGGAGCATGAGATGCCGGGGCTGATGGCGCTTCGGCAGGAGTTTGGGCAGTCGCGGCCGTTGGCTGGTGCGCGGATTTCGGGTTCACTGCACATGACGGTGCAGACGGCCGTGTTGATCGAGACGTTGGTCGTGTTGGGGGCACGGGTCCGGTGGGCGTCGTGCAACATCTTCTCCACCCAGGACCACGCCGCTGCTGCAGTGGTGGTGGGTCCGGAGGGCTCCCCGGAGGCGCCGGCGGGTGTGCCGGTCTTCGCCTGGAAGGGCGAGTCGCTGGAGGAGTACTGGTGGTGCACCGAGCAGGCGTTGACCTGGCCGGGTGACGAGGGTCTGAACATGATCCTCGACGACGGTGGCGACGCCACGCTGCTGGTACACAAGGGCGTCGAGTTCGAGCGGGCCGGTGCGGTGCCGGCGGCGGGCGCCGATGACAGTGAAGAATTCACCATGGTCCTGGACCTGCTGCGCCGTTCGCTGGAGCGCGACAGCGGCAAGTGGACCCGGTTGGCGAGCGGTATCCGTGGCGTGACGGAGGAGACGACCACGGGCGTGCATCGCCTGTATGAGATGCACCGGGCGGGCTCGCTGCTGTTCCCGGCGATCAATGTTAATGACGCGGTAACGAAGAGCAAGTTCGACAACCGGTACGGGTGTCGACACTCGTTGATCGACGGGATCAACCGGGCCACCGACGTGCTGATCGGTGGCAAGGTCGCGGTGGTCATCGGCTACGGCGACGTGGGCAAGGGGTGCGCGGAATCGCTGCGTGGCCAGGGAGCCCGCGTGGTGGTGGCCGAGATCGACCCGATCTGTGCGCTCCAGGCGGCGATGGATGGTTACCAGGTCGCCACGGTGGAAGACGTGGTGGAGACCGCCGATATCTTCATCACGGCGACTGGTTGCTTCGATGTGATTACCAACGAGCACATGGCGCGGATGAAGCACCAGGCGATCGTCGGTAACATCGGGCACTTCGACAATGAGATCGACATGGCGGGGCTGGCGCGTCGGACGGACGTGACGCGGGAGAACATCAAGCCGCAGGTGGATGTGTGGCGGTTCGATGACGGGCGCGCGGTGATCGTGCTCTCGGAGGGGCGGCTGCTGAACCTGGGCAACGCGACCGGCCACCCGTCGTTCGTGATGTCCAACAGCTTCGCCGACCAGACGATCGCTCAGATCGAGCTGTTCACGAAGACCGACGAGTACCCGACGGGCGTGTACGTGCTGCCGAAGCACCTGGACGAGAAGGTCGCGCGGCTGCACCTGGACGCGCTGGGTGCGCGGCTGTCAACGCTGACGAAGGAGCAGGCGGCGTACCTCGGGGTGCAGCAGGAGGGTCCGTTCAAGCCGGACCACTACCGCTACTGAGGCGCGACGCCCAGCACGGTTGGTTATCTCGTGTGCTGGCCGGCCCCACCAGACCGGGTGGGGCCGGCCAGCCCGGGGCGGGCCGCCGCTCTCGCCGCCCCCGGGGGCGGCCGCCGCCCGCCGCCAGCCCGGGTGAGCACCGGATCCCACCCTTCGGTACTGGCGCCGGTGGGCGTACCCAGGGATCATGGTGGCAGGCTGGTCCGGCCAGCCGACTGTGCGGCCGATGGTTACGGCTGGGCCGCGGGGTGCTGGGTAACGGCGGCCGACGGCATCGGTGCCAGCGGACGTGGATCCCGCCACGGAGGCGGACGTGGATCCCATGACGGAGATGGGGATGGAAGATTAATCCCATGAGAGCTCGGGTACTGGTGGTTGACGATGACCCCGCACTCGCCGAGATGCTGGGCATTGTCCTGCGCAGCGAGGGCTTCCTGCCTTCGTTCGTGGCCGACGGCGAACGTGCCCTGGCCGCGTTCCGGGAGAACCGGCCGGACATCGTACTGCTCGATCTGATGCTGCCGGGCATGAGCGGCATTGACGTGGCTCGGTCGATCCGGGGCGAGTCGGGTGTACCGATCGTCATGCTGACTGCCAAGAGCGACACGGTGGATGTCGTCCTGGGGCTGGAGTCCGGGGCGGACGACTACGTGGTGAAGCCCTTCAAGCCGAAGGAACTGGTGGCCCGGATGCGGGCCCGGCTACGCCGGGGCGAGGATGCCGCCCCCGAACTGCTCACCATTGGTCCCCCGGGCAACCAGATCACCATCGACGTGCCGGCGCATACCGTCAGCCGGAACGGCGAGGAGGTGAAGCTGACGCCGTTGGAGTTCGACCTACTGGTCGCGCTCGCCCGCAAGCCACGGCAGGTCTTCACCCGGGAGGTCTTGTTGGAGCAGGTCTGGGGGTACCGGCACGCCGCGGACACCCGCCTGGTCAACGTGCACGTCCAGCGGCTCCGGGCCAAGATCGAGCCAGATCCGGAGCGCCCGGAAATCATCCTCACCGTGCGCGGCGTGGGCTACAAGGCGGGTACCGGATAACCTGGCCACACTGTGGCCAACTCCCTGGTTCCCGACTCCACCACGAACGGCTCCCCGCGCCGCCTCGGCGCCGGGGAGCTGTGGCGTGCCGTCGGCGGGTGGGGCGCTCGGCTGGTCGCCGGGCTGCACCAGGGCTGGCGGCGCTCGTTGCAGGTGCGGGTGGTAACCATCACGCTTCTGGCCTCCAGCCTGCTGGTTGGTGGCTTCGCCTACCTCATCGCAGACAAGATCACTAGCATCCTGCTGGAGAACGCCGAAGCCGATGTGCAGGACCGGCTGAACAGCGGTGCGGCGTACGCGGCCAAACAGCTCGGGCTCTACCACAAGCCAGAAGAGGCGCAGTTTCAGGAGACCGTTGACGGGACGGTGAACTACCTGGCCGGCGGCGGCCCCCAGCAGGCGACCGGGGTGGTGGTCGCCCTGATCGCGGACAACGCCGAGGGGGTGATCCAGCCCCGAACCGCCCCGGCGGTGGACAACTTCGGTTCGTTGATCAGCCCGGAGCTGCGCGCCACCGTCGCCGCGGGCGAGGTCGCCAGTCAGATCAGCACCGGCCGGCTCGGTGAGACCGATACGAAGTATCTGACCTACGGTTCGCCGGTACCGACCCAGTTTGGTCAGGTAGAGCTCTACTACCTCGTTCCGTTAACCCGGCAGGATGCCACCGCCGCCGATGCCCGGGCGACCGTGGTCGGGACCGGTATCGCCCTGGTGGTGCTGCTCGGGCTGCTCGCCGCCCTGGTGACCCGGCTGGTGGTGCTGCCGGTCCGGGTGGCTGCCCGGACCGCGCAACGCCTCTCCGCCGGCCTGCTCGACCAGCGGATGGCGGTCAACGGCGAGGACGATCTGGCGTTGCTCGCCGAGTCCTTCAACCAGATGGCGACCAACCTGCAACGGCAGATCCTCCGGTTGGAGGAGATGTCGCGGCTGCAGCGCCGCTTCACCTCGGATGTCTCGCACGAGCTGCGGACCCCGTTGACCACGGTCCGGATGGCCGCAGACCTGATCTTCGCCGAGCGGGATGAGTTCGATCCGGCCGTGGCCCGGAGCGCCGAGCTGCTCCAGACGGAGCTGGACCGGTTTGAGGAACTGCTGACCGACCTGCTGGAGATCAGTCGATTCGACGCCGGCTTCGCCGCGCTGGATGCCGAACCCACCGATCTGGTGCCGGTCGTGCACCGGGTGGTGGCTCGACTGGCCTGCCTCGCCGAGCGGGTCGGGGTCACCGTCGAGCTGGATCTGCCGGGGGGCCCGGTCATCGCCGAGGTCGATCCGCGTCGCGTCGAGCGGGTGCTGCGCAACCTGGTCGGCAACGCCGTCGAGCACGGCGAGGGCAAGCCGGTGCACATCACCCTGGGGGCAGACGAGACCGCGGTGGCGGTCACGGTGCGCGACCGCGGGTTGGGGCTCAAACCGGGGGAGGAGAAGTTGATTTTCAACCGGTTCTGGCGGGCTGACCCGTCGCGGGCCCGACAGACCGGGGGCACCGGGTTGGGCCTGTCGATCAGCCTTGAGGACGCCCGGCTGCACCGCGGGTGGCTGGAGGCGTGGGGCGCGCCAGGGCAGGGGGCCCAGTTCCGGCTGACCCTGCCGGCGCGGGCCGGCGACCGGCTGACCTCCTCGCCGCTGCGACTGGTTCCCGCTGACGTGCGGCTGCCGTGTGGTGGCCCACGCGAGGGCGGCCTGCTCGCCATCGGTCCGGGCAGCGCGGGGGCGCTGGCGGTCGGCCCCGCTCCGACCGATGGCGCGGAGGCCCGGCCGTGAGCCGCCAGGTGCTCGCCGGCCTGCTCGGTGGCGTTCTCCTCGTCACCGCGGCCGGTTGCGGGATCCCGGGAGAGACCGAGGTACGCGTCGAGGGCCCCGGCCCGGCCGCCGAGACGGGTACGCGTAGCGGGGGCCGGTCGGCGCCGTCGTCTCGTACCGCGGCGGACAGCCGGGAGGAGTTTGTCGACAACTTCCTCGCCGCCGCGGCCGGGGAGCTGGGTGGGGCGTACGACCGGGTTAGCGAGTTCGTCGTTCCCGAGGACCGGGCCCGGTTGCCGCGGAAAGAGGGGAGCGAGGTCGCGCTGACCGTGGTGCGGCTGGTCGAGGAGCCGGTCATGGTCCCCGGGCCGGAGGAGATCCAGGTCACCCTCACCGTGCAGCAGGTCGGGCAGCTGACCGCCGACGGGGTGTTGGCGCCGCCGGAGGCCAACCCGGCCACGTACGAATTCGGCCTGCGGCCGTTCGCGCCGGAGGGTGGAGACGACGTTGAGTGGTATGTGACGAATCCACCGAACGTGCTCCTACTCAGCGTCGAGGCGCTGCAGCAGTACTACAAGCCCTGGACGATCTACTTCTGGAGTTCGGACCGGCTGCGCCTGGTACCGGACCAGCGCTACCTGGCGCTCGCCGTGCCCGAGGACCGGCTGGTCAGCGAGGTGGTCCGGTGGCTGGTCGGTGGCCACTCCGCCTGGCTGAAGCGGGCGATCAGCGGGCTGCCGGACGGTACCAATCTGATCAACAACGCCACCCGGACGGACGACCGCTGGGAGGTCAACCTGGACATGGCCGGTGCGGACAGCACCCGGCTGACTCTGCTCGCCACCCAGCTGGTGTGGTCGCTGCCGGAGCTGACCGGGCAGCTCGAGCTGAAGATCCGCAACCAGTCGCAGGTGACCATCAAGGATGTGGGGGAGCACCGGAGGCTGAATCCGGTGTATCAGGTCAACACCATCCCGCAGCCCTTCTGTGTCTACGAGGGGGCGATCCGTTCTCTCGGCCCGACAGCCGCGCCGGTGACGACGGCCGAGAACGACAAGGTGCTCTCGGCCGGTATCAGCTACTCCGGGCAACGCACCCTCGCGGCGCTTGCGGTTGATGCCGGGGACGGGCGGCAGCGACTCGCGGTCGAGGTCGGTTTCGCCCCCCTCACCTCGTTCACCAAGAGTCAGGAGACGTTCCGGACGGTGGGTCGTCCGGTCTGGCTGCGTTCGGCGCAACCGCGGCGGCCGGTCGGCCTGGTAGTCGCCGACGGCCGGTTGTACCGCTTTGACGAGGCGGCCAAGCTGGAGCCGGTGCAGCTGAGTCTCGGGGGGGTGACAGCGGTGGCCGGCGCCCTAGACGGACATCGACTCGCGATCGTCAGCGAAGGTGAGCTCTACCTGGCAGCGGTGAGCCACGATGGGGACACCCTCGCCGTCGGGCCGCCCCGCCGGATCCACACCTCCCTCAGCGGGCTCACCGCGGTCGACTGGTACGGCGAGAACAGCCTGGTGGTCGCCGGTTCGAACGGCGGCAAACGAGTGCTCTACGAGGTCGGAGTGGATGGGTCCCGGGAGACCAAGCTGCATGTCACCGGCGCTGTCGTGACGCATCTGGCGGCGTACCCGGTGCATCCGGACGCCCCGTACCGCATGGTGATGTATGAGGCCAACGATGTGGCGTACCAGGGCTTTCCGTTCGAGCGGATCACCCCGGACCAGGTACGGGACCTCGCGCCGAACGACACCCAGACCAGCGACCCGTCCGCGCCCTTCCTGCTTTTCTGATCAGTGATGCGGGGCCTCGGTCGAGTCGTCCAGGACCTCGGCGCACTGGTGCTGCCGGTGGAGTGCGCCGGATGTCGGGACCGGCGACCCGGGCTGCGGCACGGTGTCTGCCCGGAGTGCGTCGCGGCGTTGGGCGACCTGCGTCCGCGGCCGGTACGTCCGACGCCGGCTCCGGAAGGACTGCCGCCCTGCGTGGCGCTCGGCCCCTACGCGGGCCCGCTGCGCGAGGTGCTGCTCGCGTACAAGGACCATGGCCGGCACGGGCTGGCTCGGCCGCTGGGCGCGCTGCTCGCCGAGGTGGTGGCGGTCGCGGTCGGCCCGGTGCGACCGGTGTTGTTGGTGCCGGTGCCGGACACCCCGGCTGCGGCGCGGGCTCGGTACGGCGACCACCTCAGCCGGTTGGCCCGGCACTGCGCGGACCGGTTGCGGCGGGCCGGCTGGCCGGTCGAGGTCCGTTCCGCGGTGCGGGCGCTGCCCCGGCCGGACTCGGTGACGTTGGACAGCGCGGGTCGGGCGGCGTCGGCCGCCGTGGCGTTTCGGGCCCGGCGCCGGTGGCGGCCGATGCCGGCGGGTGCGGCGCTGGTTGTCGTGGACGACATCGTCACCACCGGCTCGACGCTCGCCGCGGTGAGTCGGGTGCTGACCGCGACTGGCCGGGTGCCGTCGGTTGCGGCGATGCTTGCGGCGACCGAGCGGAAGGGCCGGTAACCGACCGTAATTTCTTTCTCCCCTTGGTGAACGATTCAGGAAAAATACTGGACTGTCCTGAAAACCAGGGGTGACGGTCGGCCGAACAGGAGTTAGCGTTCTGCTGTCGGGGGAAGTAGGAGTTCTCCCACCTCCCGGCGGTGAAGGGAGGCGTAGCCGCACTGACCGGTCGACGCTGGGTGGGACCGTCCCGAGGGCGCGACCGGGGTACCGCAGTAACGACCATCCGAACGAGGGAGGTCACGTGGAGATCGTGGTCAAGGGCCGGAACGTCGAAGTTCCAGATCATTTCCGGGTGCACGTAGCGGAGAAGCTCGCCAAGATCGAACGCTACGACCACAAGATCATCCGGGTTGATGTCGAGCTGTTTCATGAGCGCAATCCGCGTCAGGCGGACCACTGTCAGCGGGTGGAGATCACCTGCGTTTCGCGGGGCCCGGTGATGCGGGCCGAGGCGGGCACGAGCGACTTCTACAGCGCGCTCGACGCGGCCATCGCCCGGCTGGACGCCCGGATGCGCCGGGCGGCCGACCGCCGTCGGGTCCACCACGGCCGGCATGCCCCCATCTCCGTCGCCGCCGCCACCGCCGGGCTTCCGGTGACCGACCTCGTCGCCGGTCCCTTCTCCGCCGACACCGCCACGTCGACGGCGGTTGCCGAGCGGGCCGAGGAGGAGCGCGACGACCAGCCGTGGCACATCGCGCGGGAGAAGGTCCACCTGGCCGAGCCGATGACCATCGACGACGCCCTGTTCCAGATGGAGCTGGTCGGGCACGACTTCTACCTGTTCCAGGACAAGGAGTCCGGTCGGCCCAGCGTCGTCTATCGGCGGCATGCCTACGACTACGGGATCATCTCCCTGGCCGTCTGACGCCCAAGGTACGGGCCGAGCACACCGGTGGCCGGCCCCCGGACCCGGTCCTGTCGGGGTTGGGCTCCAGGCCGAGCAGCGCTTCGCTGACCGGCCTGGGGCCGAGCCTGGTCAGCGTGCTCAGCGGGCTCCGGGTGCCTCGGTCAGGTCGCCCGGGAGCAGGCCGAAGAGCGTGCTGTCCCTTCGCAGCCCGCCGCCGGCGGGGAAGCGCCCGCGTGCCCGTCCCTCCCGGCTGAACCCGGCCCGTTCCAACACCCGCTCCGAGGCGATATT
Organism: Salinispora goodfellowii; assembly: GCF_059570675.1. Lineage (NCBI taxonomy): Bacteria > Bacillati > Actinomycetota > Actinomycetes > Micromonosporales > Micromonosporaceae > Salinispora > Salinispora goodfellowii. The sequence goes on from NZ_JCANTD010000002.1 coordinate 422,701, forward strand.
GCCAGCGTGGGTATCCGCCCAGAGCCGGCCGAGCCGGACCTCGGTGAATCCCCACTCGGCGAGCAGACGGACCGCTCGGGTGGCGTACCCGAGTCCGCGCCAGGCCGGCAGCAGGCCGTAGCCGACCATGCCCTGTTGGAACTGCGGATTGTCGAGGACCAGTTGGCAGAGTCCGGCGGTGGCCCCGCTGCTCGCGTCGATGATGGCCAGGTTCGCGACCTGGTCCCGGAGCCATCGGGACTGCCCCTCCCGGCAGTTCCGTTCGATGTCCGCCCGCCGGGGCGGCTCCGGCGGCACCAGGACGGCGACCGTCTCGGGCCGGGTATGCAGGTGGTACATGGCCTCCGCGTGCTGCGGGCCGCGCGGCCGGAGCTCCACCACGCCGTCGGTGAGCCGGCCGTCGGGCAGGTCCGGCAGCAACCGCGGAGCCGGTCCCGGGGGGTCGCCGGCGAGCCGCGCCCAGGTGATGAGATCAGCCCATTCGCCGTCTCGGCCGCGGCTCGCCAACCGGCGTACGCCCTCGGGGCGGAAGCCGGCGGCCAGCGCCACCCGCTGGCTGGCGATGTTCTCCGGGACGGTGAGGAGTTCCAGCCGGCGAATCCCGCTGGCGAACGCCCGGTCGGCGAGGGTCTGGGTCGCTGCCGTGGCGACGCCGCGCCCCCGCGCCCACGGGGCGACCCAGTAGCCGATCGCCGCCTCCTGGCGACTGACGGCCGGGTCGTTCAGCCCGACCGTGCCGAGGAGACGGTCCGTGTCGCGGTCCGCGATGGCGTACGCGGCCCCACCGCCGGCCCAGGCCGCGGGCGCTCCTTCGGTGATCCACCACCGGGCGTCCGCCTCGGTGTACGGCGACGGCAGCGCCGGCAGGAAGTGCTGGACCAGCGGGTCGGAGCAGGCGGCTGCGGTGTCGGGGATGTCCTCGAGGCGAGACAGGCGCAGCCTGATCCCGGGCCCGTCGATGGTCTCCGGCGTCATGCCGCCGCCGGCCCGGGGTGCGGTGTCGATCCGCCCCGGCCCGGTCTCGGTTCCGGCCGGCCGCTCCGCGGGGAGGTCTCCGTCCAGCTCATTGATCTCGATTCGCCTCACCCGGGTCATCGTGCCGGACTGTTCGCCCACGGCGTAACCGGATTAGTCCCGCCCGCTCGGACCGCGTGCGTTATGTCCGCTTCGGCGGAGCGGACCCTGCCACCAGTGACCATCGCCGCGATGGAGCGCCTACGATGGTTCGAGACTGTCTAGGGGAGCGTTGATCCGTGTCGATTCTGGAAAAGGTCCTCCGTGCGGGCGAGGGGCGCCTCGTGCGCCGGCTCAAGGCGATCGCCGCCGCCGTCAACTCCATCGAGGACGACTACGTCAACCTCACCGACGACGAGCTGCGGGAGATAACCGCGCAGTTCCGGGAGCGGCTGGCGGACGGCGAGACCCTCGATGACCTGTTGCCCGAGGCGTTCGCGGTCTGTCGCGAGGGCGCCGCCCGGGTGCTTGGCCAGCGCCCGTACGACGTCCAGGTGATGGGTGGCGCGGCGTTGCACTTCGGCAACATCGCCGAGATGAAGACCGGCGAGGGGAAGACCCTCACCTCGGTCATGCCGGTCTACCTCAACGCGCTCTCCGGCGACGGCGTGCACGTGATCACGGTCAACGACTACCTGGCCGAGCGGGATGCCGCCTGGATGGGCCGGGTGCACGAGTTCCTCGGGCTCACCGTCGGCGTCGTGCTGCCCAATCGGCCCGCCGCCGAGCACCGCGCCGCCTACGAGTGCGACATCACCTACGGCACCAACAATGAGTTCGGCTTCGACTACCTGCGTGACAACATGGCGTGGTCGAAGGAGGACCTGGTCCAGCGGGGCCACAACTTCGCCGTCGTGGACGAGGTCGACTCGATCCTGATCGACGAGGCCCGCACCCCGCTGATCATTTCCGGCCCGGCCGAACACTCCGCCCGCTGGTACGGCGAGTTCGCCGCGGTGGTCGCCCGTCTCCAGGCCGGCAAGGAGGGTGGGGGCGACTACGAGGTCGACCGGGCCAAGCGCACGGTCGCGGTGTCGGAGCGGGGAGTCGGCAAGGTCGAGGACCGGCTCGGCATCGACAACCTCTACGAGTCGGTCAACACGCCGCTGGTCGGCTACCTGAACAACGCGATCAAGGCGAAGGAGCTCTTCAAGCGGGACAAGGACTACATCGTCAGCGAGGGCGAGGTCCTGATCGTTGACGAGTTCACCGGCCGCATTCTGCACGGGCGCCGCTACAACGAGGGCATGCACCAGGCGATCGAGGCCAAGGAGGGGGTGGAGATCAAGCAGGAGAACCAGACCCTGGCTACCGTCACCCTCCAGAACTACTTCCGGCTCTACGGGAAGCTCGCCGGGATGACCGGTACCGCCCAGACCGAGGCGGGCGAGTTCAACAAGGTCTACAAGGTCGGGGTGGTGACCATCCCCACGCACCGGCCGATGGTCCGGGAGGACCGCTCCGACGTCATCTACAAGACCGAGAAGGCCAAGTTCAACGCGGTCGTCGAAGACATCGCCGAACGGCACCAGGCCGGCCAGCCGGTGCTCGTCGGCACGGTCTCGGTGGAGAATTCCGAGATTCTCTCCCAGCTCCTGCGTCGTCGGGGTATTCCGCACTCGGTGCTGAACGCGAAGTTCCACGCGCGCGAGGCGGAGATCGTGGCCCAGGCGGGGCGCAAGGGCGCGGTCACCGTCGCCACCAACATGGCCGGCCGCGGCACCGACATCCTGCTCGGCGGTAACCCAGAATTCCTCGCGGCCAACGAGTTGCGCCAGCGCGGGCTCGACCCGGCCGAGCACGAGGAGGAGTACGCCAAGGCGATGGAGGAGGTCCTGACCACCTGGAAGCAGGCCTGCGACGCCGAGGCGGAGGAGGTCTCGGCTGCCGGCGGCCTCTACGTGCTGGGCACTGAGCGGCACGAGTCCCGGCGCATCGACAACCAGCTGCGCGGTCGGTCGGGTCGCCAGGGTGACCCGGGTGAGTCCCGTTTCTACCTGTCGCTGCAGGACGAGTTGATGAAGCGTTTCCGTTCCGGCGCCGTCGAGGCAGTCATGGAGCGCTTCAACATCCCGGAGGACGTGCCCATCGAGTCCAAGATGGTCACCCGCCAGATCAAGACCGCGCAGGCGCAGATCGAGTCCCAGAACGCCGAGATCCGCAAGAACGTCCTCAAGTACGACGAGGTCATGAACAAGCAGCGGCAGGTGATCTACGCTGAGCGGCTTCGGGTGCTCAACGGCGAGGACCTGTCGGACCAGGTCCGGAACATGATCGACGATGTCGTCGAGGCGTACGTCCGGGGTGCCACCGCCGAGGGCTACGCCGAGGACTGGGATTTCGAGCAGCTCTGGTCCAGCCTCAAGCAGCTCTACCCGGTGGGCATCACCATCGAGGAGCTGGAGGAGGAGGCCGGCGGAAGCCGGGCCGGCATCGATGTCGACTTCCTGCTCAGCCGGCTCAAGGAGGACGCGCACGCCGCCTACGGCCGCCGCGAGGAGCAGCTCGGCACGGAGGGCGTCCGCCAGCTCGAGCGGATGGTCCTGCTCCAGGTGATCGACCGCAAGTGGCGTGAGCACCTCTACGAGATGGACTACCTCCAGGAGGGCATCAGTCTTCGGGCCTACGCCCAGCGGGACCCGGTGGTGGAGTACCAGCGCGAGGGCTTCGACATGTTCGCCACCATGATGGACGGCATCAAGGAGGAGACGGTCGGCTTCCTCTACAACCTGGAGGTGCAGGTCCAGGAGCCGGAGCCGGCGGCCGACGAGGTCAAGCTCCTGGAGAAGCCGGTCGAGGTCCGGGCCAAGGGCCTGGGTCCTACACCCCAGCAGCAGGGCCTGCAATACTCCGCGCCGACCCTCGACGGGGAGGCCGGGCGCGGCTCGGTCGCCGTCGAGCAGGCCGACGAGCCGGCGCCGCGGAAGGGCCGGCCCGCCCGGACCGCTCCGGCCGCCCCCGGGCAGAGCGCGCCGACCGCCCCGCAACGGCCGGGCAGCGGTGCGCCTGGCCACGCCGTCGCCGCCGGCACCGCCCGCCGGGCGGCACCGGGGCAGGCCGAGGGCGGCAACGGTCCGTCGCGAAACGCGCCGTGTCCGTGCGGCTCGGGCCGTAAGTACAAGCGCTGCCACGGCTCGCCCAACGGCGGCGCCTGACCGACCTGTGAGAAGGTGTGCGCGTTGCGTGCACACCTTCTCACAGAACGTTGAGGGCGGTGCAGTGCCAGCTGCCGCGACGCTGTTCGAGGCGGATCGCCATCGCCCAGGTCCTGCCGGTTGGTCCGGCCAGCACGGCGGCTGCCTCGACGACCGCGGCTCGCGGCTCGCATACCCGCAGCCGACGTAGGCGCGTGCCGGGCCGGGTGGAGCGGCGTCGCGCCGGCCCCGCCCGGGCGGTGGCGCGGGTCAACTCGGCTGCCAGCTCGGCCGCCCGGCCTGGGTCGAGTAGCCGGCGCAGTTGGCTGTGGGGTCGGTAGCCGTTGATCACCTCCAGGCAGGTGGTGACGAACCGATGCGCAACCCGGGTCGCCTCGGGGGTGGCGGTGGCCAGCGCTGTCGCGGGCAATCGGGTCGGTGCGCGCCGGGGCCGGGCTGGGCCCGGCCCGGCACCGCGACGCTGGTCGGACGAGCGGGGCAGCGAGCCTGGGCCCAGCCGGAACAGGTCGAGCGCGAGTTGCCCGTCGATCGGCCAGTGGGCGGGGTCGTCCTCGACGCAGGGCGGGTCGATGGACGGGGCCGGGCGAAGCCGGACGGGGGGACGAGTCGGCTCGGGGCGGCGGACAGCAGGCATCCCGGCCCTCCATATTCTTGTGTTTGCCTTCGTTTGCCTACGGCAGCCACGATTCTGGAGGACGAAAGAGGGGGCGGTCAATGCCTGTGGATACGGGACGGCGGGCGGGCTACTCCGGCTCCCGTTCGGCGAGCGGGTTGTCGCGAACCCACTCGGCGGTCTCCGCGTACTTGTCGTTGATGTACTCCTCCAGCCGCGTGCGCTCCACCCGCCACTGACCACGTCCGCCGATCTTGATCGCCGGCAGCTCACCGCTGCGTACCATGTGGTAGACCTGCGAGTCCGACACGTTCAGCTCGGCGGCGACCTCGGACAGCAGCAGGAACCTCGGCTCCGCCACGCAAACTCCCTGAGTTGGCTGCGTTTGCCTTAGTTTGCCACCAGCAGGATCCCGAAGGCAGTGGGGTCCACCACGCCGCCGCGAGTGCGCTCGGGAACACTCCGGGAGCCCGACTTTCGTCGAGCCAGCCCGGGGTGTATGACGGTCACGGCGTACGGCATGACCGGCGCCCCAGACCGGCATCCGCCGGTGGAGCTGAACCCAGGGAGAACCGGTGACCAATGAGCATGTCCGGGTGTATGTCCCGGCGACCGTGCCGATGCTGACCCTGCTGCGGACCGCCGGGCTCCCCGCGGCCTCCGCGCACGCGGTCACCCCGGCGCTGCGCGAGTGGTACGCCGAGGGGGACGAGGAGGAGCTGGAGTACGTCGCGTTCACCCGAGCTGCCCAGGACGCGCTCCAACTCCTGCAGGCCGACGGGGCGGCGCCGTGCCGCCGGGTCGTCGTCTCGGCTGATCTGCCCGCGGCAACGGTCGGACCGGGTGACGCGGACCTGGGGTCCAGCACGGTCGAGCTGACCGGCCCGGTACCGGTGGGGGCGGTGGCCGCCATCCACGTGGACGGGGTGGACGCGGTCACGGATGTCGCCGCCGCGGCCCGGGTGGTGACCGATGCGCTCGGCGGCGATCCGGACGCGCAGTTCACCGTCGACGGCGCCGAAGACCATGAGCTGGAGTGGTACGACCGCACGGAGCTGGACCAGCTCCTCGAATTGGGCTAGCCCCGCCGCTCGACCTGGTTGGCCGTACCCGGTCTGCTCCGGCTGGCTCCGACCGCCTTCCGGTCGGAGCGGGCTACGCCCCGTCCGGGTCCTCCTCGTCCAGGGGAGCCGGTCCGAGGGTACGGCCGAAGGTAATCATCGCGGTCAGCGCGCCGACGAAGAGCACCCAGATCCCGTTGTCCACCCGTGAGGTGCCGAGCGAGGTCTGTGCCACGGCGTCCGCCTCGCTGAGCGCCCCAGCCAGGTCGAGTAGCCGCCGCCCACCGACGCGCAGGATCACCTCGGCGACGAGCAGCAGCAGGCCGGGGCCGGCCCCGGCGACCAGGTAGGCCGGCCAGCGCAGGGTGGGCGGATCGTTGCGGTGCCTGGCCGCTCGGCGCCGGGACCAGGTCAGGTAGCCGAAGGCCAACAGCCCCGCCACCAGGCCGGCGAGCAGGGATTCGGTACGGGAGACCCACTTCGCGGCGTTGAGCAGCGACTCCTGGGTTTCGCCGGCGCCGAAGAGGTCGAAGAGTGGGTCCCGCGCCCAGCTGAACGCCACGACGAAGACGAGCGTGCCGAGACCGGCGGCCACCACCGCGCCGACCACCGGGGCGGTCCGCATCGCGGCGATGCCCCCGCCGATGATGGCGGCGGCGGCGGTGGTGCCGGCGATCACGTTGGTGGTGGCCGGGTCGGCGTAGGTCAGGCTGATCGCGAAGGCGGCGGCGAGCCCGATCAGCAGCCCGCTGGCGACGGCCACGACAAAGCGCAGGGTGGCCCGGTCTCGACCCTGATGGGCGAGCAACTCCGCTCCGAACAGCGCGAAGGCGGTGCCGGCGACGAGCGCGGCAGAGATCACTCCGGGTAGGGCGAAGGCGGAGAGGCTGATCGCGGTGACTCCGGCCGCCGCCGAGTCGATCACCGCGCGGGTCGACCAGAGCATGGCGGTCAGCCAGCCGAGCGCCAGCAGGCCGAGTATCGGCGCGCCGGGGGCGAGCGGGCCGGTCCTTGTCGGCGCCGATGGCGTGCTCTTCTGGTCCGGGTCCGGGCTCGCCTGCGTCGGCTCCGTGGTGGCGGAGTCGCCGGGCTGCTTCGTCATCGTTGTCCCTTCGACCGGCAGTCGGCCGGCGGCGCGGCCGGAGGTTCACCGGCCCACCAGGGTACGCGTTCGTCGTCATCGGCCCGGGAGCCATGTCGGCCGGTGCGCGGCGAGTTGGGTGGTGGGGGAAAGGGTCCAAACGTGGGAGTATCAGTCGAGGTCCCGCCGCCGTGTCTGGCCCCTGCGGCCTGGTGTTTGGCGTCCGGCCACCCGGCCGACGCTCCGCGGGTCCGCTACCCCTGCTACCCCGAACGCCCAGGAGCCTTGTGATGGACGCCGTCTTCTCCGTGCCCGAGCCCCACAACGAGCCGGTACGCCCCTACGAGCAGGGGGACGCCGACCGAGACCGGCTGCAACGGCGGCTGGGCGAGCTGGCCAGCGACCGGATCGACCTGCCGATGACGATCGCGGGCGAGCAACGGATGGCGGGCGGTGCCTCGATCGACGTGGTGCAGCCCCACCGACACGCACACGTGCTGGGCGTCACCGCCCACGCCACCCACGACGACGCTCGCGCCGCGGTGCAGGCCGCCAAGGACGCGGCGCCCGGCTGGCGGGCGTTGCCGTTCGCGGAGCGGGCGGCGATCTTCCTGCGCGCCGCTGACCTGCTCGCCGGGCCCTGGCGAGACACGTTGAACGCCGCCACCATGCTCGGCCAGTCGAAGACCGCGTTCCAGGCGGAGATCGACGCGGCCTGCGAGTTCATCGACTTCCTCCGGTTCAACGTCCACTTCGCTCGCCGGCTCCTCGCCGAACAGCCCCTCTCCTCGTCGGGCACCTGGAACCGGTTCGACCACCGTCCGCTCGAGGGCTTCGTCTACGCGATCACCCCGTTCAACTTCACCGCGATCGCCGGCAACCTACCCTCGGCGCCGGCCCTGCTCGGCAACACGGTGGTCTGGAAGCCGGCCCCCACCCAGCAGCTCGCCGCGCACTTCACGATGCGGCTCTTCGAGGCGGCGGGCCTGCCCCCCGGTGTGATCAACATGGTCACCGGGCGGGGTGCGGAGGTGTCCGACGTGGTGCTGACCGACCCCGACCTGGCCGGCATCCACTTCACCGGCTCCACCAAGGTCTTCCAGCAGCTCTGGCGAACCGTCGGCGAGGAGATCGCCAACTACCGGACCTACCCGCGCCTGGTCGGCGAGACCGGCGGCAAGGACTTCGTGGTCGCCCACCCCAGCGCTGACCTGGACGCGCTGCACACCGCCCTGATCCGGGGCGCGTACGAGTTCCAGGGTCAGAAGTGCTCCGCGGCCTCCCGCGCGTACATTCCACGGTCGTTGTGGGCTGGTGGGCTGCGGGACCGGCTCGCCGCCACCACGGAGGCGCTCACCTACGGCGACGTCACCGACTTCAGTAACTTCGGTGGCGCCGTCATCGACGCCAAGGCGTACGCGCGGCACACCGCAGCCCTGGAGTTGATCTCAGGGGATGACTCGTGCCAGGTCGTCGCCGGCGGTACCGCCGACGACTCGGTCGGCTACTTCGTCCGGCCGACGCTCTTCGAGTGCACCGACGCCGCCCACGAGACCTTCACCACCGAGTACTTTGGGCCTATCCTCGGCGTGCACGTCTTCGACGACGCTCGCTTCGACGAGGTGGTCACTCAGGCCGAGTCGATCGCGCCGTACGCGTTGACCGGCGCCATTTTCGCAACCGACCGGCAGGTGGTCGACCGGGTCGCCGAGCGGATGCGGTACGCGGCCGGCAACTTCTACATCAATGACAAGCCCACCGGTGCGGTGGTCGGTCAGCAGCCGTTCGGCGGCGCCCGTGCCAGTGGCACCAACGACAAGGCCGGCTCCTGGCAGAACCTGGTCCGATGGATGTCACCCCGCACGATCAAAGAAACCTTCGTCCCGCCGACCGACCACACCTATCCCCACATGGGCTAACCAGAAGGACCCCTTCGCCAGGTCGACCGCCCGGCTTGGGGGAGGGGTCCTTTCATCCACTCCATATGGATAGACAGTGCACATAGGAAGCCCTGACGGGTGGCGAAAACGTGAAATCCTGGACGTCGCGACTGCAAAGTGGCAGCGTGAGAGGCATGGCGGATTCCGGAGTCAATCCCACGGCGGCGGCCCTGCTCGGGCTGCTTCACGAGGGCCCGATGACAGGTGGTCAACTGATGGCCGCCGCCGAGCGCCGGTTGGCGCCGTACTGGTCAATGACCCGCAGCCAGGTCTACCGAGAGCTGCCCGTGCTAGCCGAGAAAGGGCTGGTGCGGCTCGGTAAACCGGGGCCGCGGATGAGTCAGCCGTATGCGATCACCGCTGCGGGTAAACGGACCTTCTCCCGATGGCTGACGGAGGAGCCCGGTCGGGACACCATCCGAAACCCGATCGCGCTGCGGTTCGCCTTCGGAAACCTACACTCGGCCAGCCAGCTCAAGAACCTTCAGACGGCTGCGAACGAGTACCACACGGAGGCCCTGGCCCGGGTTCGGGAACAGGTGAAGAATGCGAAGAAGGAAGGCGACACGTACGACGCCAGCGCCTTGGAGTTTGCCGTCGCATACCACAAGGCCGCCCTGTCCTGGCTCAAGTCCGCCCAGGTCAACTGACCCGGCGGTAGCCCTCGGACCTGGGCGCAGGTAGCCCCCAGGTCCGGAAAACCTTGCCCCGGTCCGGCCGGTGCTGATGCGGACCCCGCCTCGCCCGCGGGGTGGCTACGGCGTGGGCTGCGGGGCTCGCATGCTCACTCCTCGCCCGCGCCGGGTTTGTTCGGCGTGGGCTGCGGGGCTCGCATGCTCACTCCTCGCCCGCGCCGGGTTTGTTCGGCGTGGGCTGCGGGGCTCGCAAGCTCACTCCTCGCCCGCGCCGGGTTTGTTCGGCGTGGGCTGCGGGGCTCGCAAGCTCACTCCTCGCCCGCGCAGTAGTCTTGTCTGTCGTGACCGATGCCGACTACGCCGAACAGCTCAAGGAACTCGACGCCACTCTTCGCAACATCGAGTCGGTGCTAGACATCGACCGGCTGCGGGCGGACAAGGCCCGTCTGGAGGAGGCCGCCTCCGCCCCCGACCTTTGGGACGACCAGGCCCGGGCGCAACAGGTCACCTCTCAGCTGTCGTACGTGAATGGGGAGATCAACAAGCTCGCGGAGCTTCGTTCTCGCCTCGACGACGCCAAGGTGCTGCTGGAACTGGCCGAGGCGGAGTCCGACCCGGGTACCTTCGCCGAGGTCGAGACGGAGGTCGCCGGGCTGACCAAGGCCATCGACGAGATGGAGGTCCGCACCCTACTCTCCGGTGAGTACGACTCCCGGGAGGCGCTGGTGGCGATCCGCGCCGGTGCCGGCGGCGTGGACGCGGCGGACTTCGCCGAGATGCTGTTGCGGATGTACCTGCGCTGGGCTGAGCGGCACGGCTACCCCACCGAGGTCTACGAGACCTCCTACGCCGAGGAGGCCGGGCTCAAGTCGGCCACCTTCACCGTCAAGGTGCCGTACGCGTACGGCACCCTCAGCGTCGAGTCGGGTACCCACCGGCTGGTCCGGATCAGCCCTTTCGACAACCAGGGGCGGCGGCAGACCAGCTTCGCCGGGGTCGAGGTACTCCCGGTGGTGGAACAGACCGATCACATCGACATTCCCGAGAACGAGATGCGCTTTGACGTCTACCGGTCGTCCGGCCCCGGCGGGCAGAGCGTGAACACGACCGACTCGGCGGTTCGGATCACCCACATCCCGACCGGCATCGTGGTCACCTGTCAGAACGAGAAGTCCCAGCTGCAGAACAAGGCATCCGCGCTGCGCGTCCTCCAGGCCCGCCTGTTGGAGCGGAAGCGCCAGGAGGAGCAGGCCAAACTTCAGGGCCTGAAGACCGACGCCGCCGGCTCCTGGGGTGACCAGATGCGTTCGTACGTCCTGCATCCGTACCAGATGGTGAAGGACCTCCGAACGGAGCAGGAGACCGGGACTCCCTCCGCGGTCTTCGATGGCGAGTTGGACGCCTTCATCGAGGCCGGTATCCGGTGGCGAAAGCAGCAGCAGCTTGCTGATAACAAAGCGTGACCGATCGTGGGCGCAGCGCACCATCGAAAATCGTGAGTGCGGGCAGATTGATGACGTGTCCCGAAATTGAGGGGCGCAGGATTTGGCACATCGGTTACACCGCGTAGACTCACGACCCGTGATTCAGCTTGAGCAAGTGACGAAGACGTACCCGAAGGCGTCCCGGCCTTCGCTCGACAACGTGTCCGTCGCGATCGAGAAGGGCGAGTTCGTCTTCTTCATCGGCCCATCCGGCTCCGGCAAGTCCACCATCATCAAGATGCTGCTGCATGAGGTTGCGCCCAGTAAGGGGCGGATCGTCGTGAACGGCAAGGATGTTACGTCGATGCGTTCCTGGAAGCGGCCCGCCTTCCGGCGCTCGATCGGCTGCGTCTTCCAGGACTTCCGGCTGCTGCCGAACCGCACCGCCTACGAGAACGTGGCGTTCGCGCTCGAGGTGATCGGCAAAACCAAGGCGGTTGCCCGCCGGGTGGTGCCGGAGGTGCTGGAGCTGGTCGGGCTGGGTGGCAAGGAGCACCGCTACCCGCAGGAGCTCTCCGGTGGTGAGCAGCAGCGGGTGGCGGTCGCGCGAGCGTTCGTGAACCGTCCGCTGATCCTGCTCGCGGACGAGCCGACCGGAAACCTCGACCCGGACACCTCCATCGAGATCATGCGTTTGCTGGACCGGATCAACCGCACCGGTACGACCGTCGTGATGGTTACCCACGACTCGAACATCGTGAACCAGATGCGCCGCCGGGTCATCGAGATCGAGAGCGGCCGGATCGTCCGCGACCAGGCTCGCGGCGTCTACGGGTGAGCCGGCGCTCCACCCGGACTGACGACCACCACCTGCCGGAGACGCGGAGGAATCTTCGATGCGCTTGAAATACGTCCTGTCCGAGGTCATGGTCGGACTGTGGCGCAACGTGACCATGACCATCGCAATGATCATTACGATGGCGGTCTCGCTGACCATGCTCGGCGCCAGCGGTCTGATCTACGTCAAGGTCGCCGAGATGAAGGAACTGTACTTCGAGAACATCGAGGTCTCGATCTTCCTCGAGACCGAGGTCACCGAGGAGCAGAAGACAGCGATCAAGGCCAGGCTGGATGCCGACCCGCTGATCGCGAACGTCACGTACGTCAACAAAGAAGAGGCGTACGAGGTTTTCGAGGAGATGTTCCGAGACTCCCCGGACCTGCTCAGCGCGATCGATCCGGAAGTGCTGCCGGAGTCGTACCGGCTGAAGCTGGTGAACCCGCAGGAGTACGAGGCGATCGGGGAGCAGTACGCCGAGGTTGAGGGCGTCGACCAGGTGGTCGACAAGTCCAGCGTACTCGACAAGATCTTCAGTCTCTTCTCCGCCGGTCAGAAGATCGCCCTCGTCGCGGCGGTCGCGATGGCTGTCGCCGCCCTGCTCCTGGTCGCCAACACGATCCAGGTCGCCGCCTACAGCAAGCGGCGCGAGGTCGCGGTGATGAAGCTCGTCGGCGCGTCGAACTGGTTCATCCAGGCGCCCTTCGTCCTGGAAGCCGTGGTCGCCGGCCTGATCGGATCCCTGCTCGGCCTCGGCGCCCTCGCCGGGCTGAAGGCATTCCTCTTCGACGGCGCGCTGCGCGCCCTCCAGGGGCTCTTCGCGCCGGTCAGCTGGGGCGAAGTGCTGCTGGCCTTCCCCCTGATGGCCGCCGTCGGAGGTCTGATCAGCGCGATCACCGCCTGGGTTACGCTCCGCTTCTACCTGCGGGTCTAGCGCCCGCCGGGCGGCCGCTGGGGTCGCCCGCGCACCCTGTCGGGCCGGGGCTTCCCCGCACCGGAAATAATCGGCGCGGGGGAGCCCCTGTGCTCCGGTAGGATGATCGCCGCTGTCGACCCAACGGGCGCAGCGACCGGGCTGTTCGACCCGAGGGACGCAGCGACCAGGAAGGGAGGTGGCGCCGATGCCACGGGAGAAGGGGCGGAAGGTCGTCGCCTCCAACCGGAAGGCCCACCACGACTACTCGATCCTCGACACCTACGAGGCGGGGATGGCGTTGACCGGCACCGAGGTCAAGTCGCTGCGGGCGGGGCGGGCGTCGCTGGTGGACGCCTTCGCCCAGGAACGCAACGGTGAGCTCTATCTGCACGGGATGCACATCCCGGAGTACGTGCAGGGCACCTGGACCAACCACGAACCCCGACGCACCCGCAAACTGCTGCTCAACCGCATCGAGATCGACCGGCTGATCGGCAAGACCCGGGAGAGTGGGCTCACGATCGTACCGCTGCAGGTCTACTTCTCCGACGGCTGGGCCAAGGTCGAGATCGGCGTCGCCAAGGGCAAGAAGTCGTACGACAAGCGGCAGGACCTCGCCAAGCGGGACGCGCAACGGGAGATCGCCCGGGCGGCCGGCCGGCGGGGCAAGGGGATGGCAGACTGAGCCGGCGTCCGGCTGGGGCGGGATGAAACCCGTTGCGTCAGGCGTTAGGCTTGTCGGTGCCGCCAACGGGGCGGCCCGTCGAGGGGGTGACTGGTTTCGACTTCGTACGTTGCGGCAGGGGAAGCGAGCCGAGGAAGCCAACGTCGTCTCGGAAATCGTTCGTTGGAAACCAATAAGCGCCAAGCAGAATCGCGCTGACTTCGCTCTCGCCGCCTGAGGCGAGTAGCAAGTCTGTCGGCCTGGGAGTGCCTTCGACCCAGTTAGCCGGCATCAGCTAGGAGGCTGGCCAATCGGACCCGGTCGCGGGGGCCGTGCGGCGAGATCAATCAGCGACTGGGCCCGTCACACCGACTCGCTCGCGTGATCGGAGGGGCCGAGTAGAGGCACAGCGAGCTGCGCTCGGAGAAGCCCTGGCAAGGCGGCGAAGGACCCGGGTTCGATTCCCGGCACCTCCACCACCTGACCGATGCGCCCCAGTCCACCGGACCGGGGCGCATCGGCGTTTCCGGCCTCGGAAACTCCGCTGCCACCAGGCCCGGCGTCGCTCCCGGCGACGAGTACCACCGGCGGGCTGGAACCAGTGCGCGGTGGCAGGCGTCGGAACAGTATGCGTCGAGTATTCGTCACCCTGTGCGTGCCCCTGCTGCTGGTCGCCGGTTGCGCGCCGGCCGACTCGGAGCCGGCCGGCGCCCCCTCGCCGGACGGCCGGCAGACGGCGTTCGAAGAGCGGGCCACCCAGATCGCCGGCGCCTGGCATCCCGGCCCATCCTGGAGTGACGGGTACATCCCACTCCAGGAGCCCGTCATGACCGTCGGAGACCCCGGCTTCACCCCGGACACTCAGGCGGCCTTCCGGGCGGGCTGGTACCGGGACCAGATTCCGCTGCCGACGGAGCAGCCCGACGACGGCACCATCCAGTTCCCCTCCGGCGCCCTCACCGTGCCGCTGGTCAGCGCTGCCGAGGCGTACCGGGAACTCGACCGGGGCGACCCACCGGCCTGCGACGGGCGGCCGACGAACCCCGCCACCCCACCAGCCCCGGCAGATGGGCCGGACACCGGGGTGAGCACCGCACCGCAGACCGCCTGCATCCCGCTCACCGTCACCGCCGTCGAGCTCGACAGCGTGCCGGTGCGGACCAGTCGCGGCGAGGCGGCCGTCCCGGCCTGGCTCTTCACCGTTGACGAACTGACCGCCCCGGTGGCCCGGCTCGCGGTCGCCCCGACCGCCGTCGGAGAGCCGCCGGAGCCGACCGCACCCACCGCGCCACTGCCCGAGGAACTGGTCGGGGCGCTGGACCTGCGCGCCGTGGACGACGCCACGCTGACCGTACGGGTCGGTATCGGTGCGTGTGACACCAGCCTCAGCCCACTGGTCTACGAACAGGACGATGTCGTGGTCGTCGGCGGCGCGGTGACCCGCAGCACCGGTGTCTGCACCGAGCAGCTCCTGCTCGAACCGGTGACCGTGCAGCTCGCCGCCCCGCTGGGGGAGCGGACCGTCCTCGACGTGCTCGGTGGTGGGCCGCTGCGGCTCACCACCGGCTGACCGGCGTCGGCCCGACCGCCGGGCTCAGGGCAGCGCGAAGGGAAGCGTGATGCCGTCCAGGGCTGCCCCGCAGGCGCAGTCCCGATCCGCCGGCAGCTGGGCCACCGCGGTGAAGAGCAGCTCCCGCAGGCGGGCGGTGTTCTCGCCGAAGACCCGGAACACCTCCTCCTGGGTCACCGATCCGCCGCCCGGCACGCCCGCATCATGGTCGGTGACCAGCGCGATCGACGAGTAGCAGAGAGCCAGCTCCCGGGCGAGCACCGCCTCCGGGTGGCCGGTCATGTTGACCACCGTTCCGCCGATGGCCGTGAACCAACGCGACTCGGCACGGGTGGAGAAACGGGGACCCTCGACGACCACCACCGTCCCGCCGTCCACCGCCGGCACGTCCCGCTCGGCGCCGGCGGCGAGCAGCGTACGCCGGCCGACCGGGCAGTACGGGTCGGCGAAGGAGACGTGCACCGCGCCCCGGTCGTAGTAGGTCTGTGCCCGACCACTGGTGCGGTCGATCAGCTGGTCGGGCACGACGAACGTGCCCGGACCCAGCTCCGGGCGCAGGCCGCCGACCGCGCAGGGGGCGAGCACCTGGCGGACCCCGAGTGAGCGTAGCGCCCACAGGTTGGCCCGGTAGGGGATCTGGTGCGGAGGATGCCGGTGATCCCGGCCGTGCCGGGGCAGGAACGCCAACCGGCGGCCCGCGACCTCCGCGATGGTGACCACGTCGGACGGCGGCCCGTACGGGGTGTCGACTACATGCTCGGTGGCGCCGTCGAGCAGGGCGTACAACCCCGACCCGCCGATCACCGCTAGTTCTGCCGTGGGACTCACCGAACCTCCCTCGTCTCTGTCGCGTCAGACCTTAGCCAGCGACCCAGCAGCAGGCTATGGTGCCAGGCATGGCGTTGACGGGGTGGCTGGCACCGGTGTCCCCGGTTGTCCGGGCACGGTCGGGCTGACGGGATGTCCGACATGCAGGAAGAGGGGCAGGCGATCGGCGGGCAGGCGACGGAGTCGATGGCCGGGCAGTTGCTGGTCGCGGCACCGACGTTGAAGGATCCGAACTTCGACCGGACCGTGGTGCTGCTGGTCGCCCACGAGCCGGGCGGGGCGCTGGGCGTCGTGCTCAACCGGGCCACCGAGATACCGGTGGCGGAGGTGCTCGGCGACTGGGACGAGTTGGCCCGCGACCCGGCCGTGGTCTTCGAAGGGGGTCCGGTGCAGCCGGATTCGGCGATCTGCCTCGCCCGCATGCGCCACCCGCTGCGGCCGATGAAGAGCTTCCAGCAGATCTCCGGTGCGGTCGGCACGCTCGACCTGACGGCGGACCCGGCGCAGCTGCGGGAGAGCATCGCGGGCATCCGGGTCTTCGCCGGCTACTCCGGGTGGGAGTCGGGCCAGCTGGAGCAGGAGATCGCGGGGGGCTCCTGGTTCGTCCTGGACGCGTTGCCCGGGGACGCCTTCGTCGATCGTCCGGACGACCTGTGGCCGATGGTGCTGCGCCGGCAGGGCGGCATGATGGCGGCGGTGGCGCACTTCCCGGCGGACGTGGCGCTCAACTGAGCCGGTGCGGCGGCAGGGCACCCCGCGCGCTGACCGCGCCAGCCGGCGTGTGTATAGTTCTCCCGTGCCCGGGCGACCGGGTAGTGCACAGGAGGGGCCGTGGCGCAGCTGGTAGCGCACCACACTGGCAGTGTGGGGGTCAGGGGTTCGAGTCCCCTCGGCTCCACCGACCGCACCATTGTGCGAACCGGTGGTTCTTTCGAAGTGCCCTCGTCCGTTTCGGGCGGGGGCATTGTCGTGTCTGTGGGGATCTTGAACACGGGTACGACTCCTTGGTCGGTGAGTTGGACTTCGGCGATGAGGGACTCGATGGCGGCTTTGCGTTCTGTGGTGCTGCCGCTGGTCATGATGGTGCTGAGGTGGTCGCGGATGCGGGCGACAGTGCCGGGCGGTGGAGGCTCGGGCTGCGAGGTCAGGCCGGCGTCGAGTTCGGTGTGCCGGGCCTGGAGTTGAGCGAGCCGGTGGCGGAGTTCGCGGATGCGCGGTCCGGCGGTGGCGTCGTCCATGGTGCCGTTCTCGAACGCGGTGTGGTAGCGGTCGATCGCGTTCTCGGTGGTGGTGATCTGGCGGGCGATGGCGGTGAGTTCGGCGCATCGGTCGTCGGTGGTGCTGTCGTGCTGGGAGTTGGCGCGTTCGATCATGGCGGCGAGGACGGGTTCGGCGGTGGTGTAGAAGTCGTGTAGGGCCTGCAGGATCATGTGGTCGAGGTCGTCGGCGGGGAGTCGGGGTGCGGTGCAGGTGGCGTGTTTGCCGTAGCGGGTGCGGGTGAAGCAGGTGTAGTAGCGGTAGCGGCGGTTCCGGCCTTTGGCGGACGTGCCGATGTAGCGCTGTCCGCATTGGGGGCAGGTGAGTAGGCCGGTGAGGTAGTAGTCCGAGTCGGACTTGGCCCGCTGGGTTTGGATGTCGCCTCGTGCGTTGGCGATGTCCTGGGCGCGGCGGAAGGTGTCCCGGTCGATGAGTGGCTTGTGGGCGTCGGGGACGTAGACGTCGCGGTAGGCGATGTCCCCGGTGTAGGCGGGGTTGTCCAGGATCCGGTTGATGGTGTGTCCGGACCATTGTTTGCCGGTGCGGTTGGGGATGCCGCGGGCGTTGAGGTCGGTGGCGATGGCGCGGGTGCCGAGTCGGTCGCGGGTGTAGAGGTGGAAGATGTCTCGCAGGATGGGTGCCTCGTCGGGGTGGGGGACGAGGCGTTGGGTGTCTTTATCGACGAGGTAGCCGTAGGGGCGGGTTCCGCCGGCCCATTGGCCTTTGCTGGCTTTCGCGGTCATGCCGCTTTTCACCCGGTCAATGATCATGTTGCGTTCGAATTCGGCGAACACGGCGAGGAATTGCAGCATCATGCGGCCGATGGCGCCGCCTGTGTCGACGGGTTCGGTGGCGGAGGAGAATCGGACGTTGGCGGCGTCGAGGGTGGCGGCGAGGTCGACGAAGTGGGCGAGGCTGCGGCTGAATCGGTCGACTCGGTAGACGAGTAGGACGTCGTAGAGGCCGGCTTTCGCCGCGTCGAGTGCTTTCTTGAGGCCGGGGCGTTCGGTGGTGGCGCCGGAGGCGTCGTCTTCGAATTCGCAGACGATGACCCAGCCGGGGTGGTTGTCGACGTACTTCTTGAGGGCGGTGCGTTGGGCGAGCAGGCTGAAGGGCTGGTGCTCGTCGTCGGTGGAGCGCCGGATGTAGATGCACACCCGGCACGGGCCGGTCGAGTCTTCCGGCGGGGTGGTGGGGGCGCGTCGTCCACGCCGCTTCGGTGGGCTGGTGGGGATGGGATTGCCTGCCATGGGGGTCCTTCGCTGAGATCGGGTGGTGGGGTGGTGGCCGTGGGCGGGCCCACGCGGGTGGGCCGCCGTTGGGCTAGGTTCAGGCGAGGTCGGGGTGCTCGCGCCGGAAGTGGTTGAGGAGGACGGCGAGGGCTTCGGCGGCGTTGTCGAGGTCTTCGGCGGTCATGGGAATGGTGTCGATGCGTGCGATACGCATCGGAATCGTCGTTTCCTTCTTGTTGGTGGGGATGTGTTTCGCATCGCCGTTATTTGTGGCGGTACCGGGATGCGGTTCGTCAGGATAGCTCCGGACGGCGTTTTCGTCTTCATACGACGGGGTGACCACGGTCCTCCGAAAAGCATGTGAAGCTGCGGGGGTCGGAGTCCTTCGTTCATGCGGTTTCCTCTCTTACACGGAGTGGCGCGACTGATCTGATTGATGCGGAAGAGGCGACTCGTGGCGGGTCGCTGTATCTGGCGTCCGGGAGGCGGGGACGATACCTCCGAGCGCTGTCACCGGGAAGTGATTCGGATTGTCAGCGACTCGCCACAACTCACACGGGCTCCTGGAGAGCCGCTGACAGTTTCGAATGCTTGCTGTCACCGCGAGCGCAGAGGTACCTTCCGCCCTCCATCGTTGGGAGCCGGCGCGGACAGCTACCGCTCGCCGCGCCTGGGCGGTCGGGTCAGCGGCGGGGCGGTCCTTGTCGCCCCGCCTGTGCGCGCGTGTCCGGCCGCGCCGTGCGTGGTTCGGCGCTTGGCGGGGGTCAGGTGGTTTGCTCAGCGCCGCTGCCGGCGGCGGGGAGGTCGGCCAGGCGCATCGGCGCCCCGTGGTGGCGGTTCAGCCACCACACGGCTTCGGCCGGGTTGATGCCGGTGACCTCGGCATGCACGGCGGTGGCCACCGGGTAGATGGTTCCGGTCGCGGCGAACTCCTGGTGCAGGTGCCGCTCTCGGGCTGGGGAGTGCAGCCAGAACAGCACCGGCCAGAGGCGGCCGGTGACGTGCGCGAAGTCCCGGTAGCCGCCAATCTTGTCGACCAGGCGGGACAGCGGCCGTTCGGTGCCGAGGTCGTACTCCAGGAAGAACGGCACCCTGCGGTCGCCTTCGGCCCAGATGCCGTGTCCGTCCGGCCGTGACCTTGGCTGGTAGACGCGCACGGCGATGTCGTTGTCGTCGGGTTCGGCGAAGGCTCCCATCTGCTGGCAGCGCCCCGCCGACCACCACCGCACCAACTCACTGCCCGGATTGGTGCGGGCGTAACCGGCCAGAGCGGTGAAGAAGCCGTTGACACCGAGCAGGTGCGGCAGGTTCGCCCGTCTCGTCAGGTGCCACCGCCTTCTGCGGGCCTGGTCTCTGCGCGGCAGGTCGTCGCCGCGCTGTGCGGCGACGACCTCGACGCCGAGTTGCGCCAGCACGTAGTGGTAGGGGTAGGAGCCGCCGTCGGGCTTCTGCGGCCGGAACCGGTCCACTACCCCCAACTTCTGCGTCAGCGCCCGCAGGCGTTCCTGGGCATAGTCGAGTGACGGGTAGAGGGCTTCGGCGACTTGGAAGGAGGTGAGCACTCCGTGGTCGGCCAGCCAGCCGAGCAGGACGAGATCACGGTCGGTGAGCTGGGACTGGACTCGAAGCAACGGGTCAGGCATGCGTCACCACCAGCCCGAGGGGGAGAGACCCAGTCGGAGGGTCTGTCGCAGCACGACAGACGCTGCTGACAGCGGCCCTGACCTGGGCTGTGAGCCGAACCGGGGGTCCGTTCGGGGGTCCTGTTGAAGCGGGACGCCAAGTGGGAGCCCCAGCAGGACCCGCAACGGGAGGTCAAGCCCACCGCTGTCAGCGGGAGACGTCGAAGATGCGGTAGCCGCCAGCGGCGGTGAGGATCGTTGCGTAAACACGGTGCGCTCCAGGGTGACGGTGTTCGTGGATGGGACGGCGTTGTGCCCGCCGTGTTGGTCGAGATGCGGAGGCCAGCTGGCGGGCGTTGACGAAACGGACCTGATCCGTACCTCGTCGCCGAGGCCCGACGACGAGGACAACTTGTTGTTCCCCTCGGGGAAGCTCCGCCCCCGGATATCAGTCAGCTCGTCCGTCGGTGGTTCGGTAGCCTGCTAGCCGTGGCTAGTTCCGATCTCCGCGTGCGCTTCGCGCCCTCCCCGACGGGTATGTTCCACGTCGGCAATGCCCGGTCCGCTCTGTTCAACTGGGTGCTGGCCCGACAGTCGGGCGGAACGATCGTGCTGCGGATCGAGGACACGGACGCGGCGCGGAACCGGCCGGAATGGGTTCAGGGCATTCTCGATGCGATGGAGTGGCTTGGGATTGGCCCGAGCGAGTACGAGGGCCCGCTGTTCCAGTCCGACTACACCCAGCACCACCGGGAGGCCATCGACCGGCTCATAGCGGCGGGGCGGGCTTACTACTGCGACTGCACCCGGGATCAGGTCAACGCGCGTACGGGCAGCGAATACCTGGGCTACGACGGCTTTTGCCGCAGTCGGGGCCAAACCGTCGGAGAAGGCCGCGCTCTGCGCTTCCGTACGCCGGACGAGGGCTCGACCGTGATCGTCGACTTGGTGCGCGGCAAGCCGACCGTCGACAACGTGCTGATCGAGGACTTCGTGATCGCGCGCGGCGACGGCTCTCCGGTGTTCTTACTGGCGAACGTGGTTGACGACATGGTCATGGGGATCACGCACGTGATCCGGGCCGAGGAGCACCTGCCCAACGCGCCGAAGCAGCAGATGCTCTGGGAGGCGCTGGGGGCGGAACCACCGGTGTGGGTACACGCGCCGATTCTGGTGAATGAGAAGCGGCAGAAGCTCTCCAAGCGCCGTGACCGGGTCGCCCTGGAGGACTTCCGCGCCGAGGGGTACCTCGCCGGGGCGATGCGAAACTATTTGATGTTGCTCGGGTGGGCGCCGTCCGGTGACCGGGAGATCCTGCCCTGGGACGACATCGTGACCGAGTTCCGGCTGGAGGACGTCAACCCCTCGCCGGCGTTCTTCGACGTGAAGAAGCTCCGCGCCTTCAACGGGGACTACATCCGCGCGTTGTCGGTTGAGGCGTTCGTCGAGGCGTGCCAGCCGTGGCTGACCGGTGAGAAAGCGCCGTGGCGGCCGGAGGCATACGACGCCAACGCGTTCGCTGCTGTCGCCGAGCTGGCGCAGACCCGGATCGCGGTTCTCTCCGAGATCGTGCCGATGGTCGATTTCCTGTTCCTCGACGAGCCGGCCGCCGATGAGGCAGCGTGGGCGAAGGCCATGAAAGCCGATGCCCCGGCGCTGCTGGCGGCCGTGGTCTTGGCGTATGAGACGTGTGAGTGGCGGGCCGAGGTGCTCAAGTCGACGCTAGAGGTGATCGGTGCGGAACGGGGACTCAAGCTCGGCAAGGCGCAGGCGCCGGTACGGGTCGCGGTGACCGGCCGTACTGTCGGGCTGCCGCTGTTCGAGTCGATCGAGATCCTCGGACGTGAGCGAACCGTTGCGCGCCTGCGAGCCGCCCTCGACCGCCTGAGTTGACCTTTCGTGTCCGGCGGATCGCTCCGCCGGTCATCCTGGTCGTCGATCCGCTCCGCTGGCGAATCCAGCGGTGCCCTTGACCGGCACGCTCCGTCGTGGGCTGAAGATGGGTGCCGGTGTCGCGGGCAGGCCGGCGGGGGGCTGCGTGTCGAATGGCGGCGCGAGGTCGCCGAAGTCGGTGCCGAAGACCTCGTCGCTGAGCCGGAATACCTCGGGTGCCCAGGGCCCGACCCTGCCACCGTCCGGGAGCCGGTCGCTGACAAGGGTCGCGGTCAGCAGCCAGCCGCGCGGGGACGGGGAGATGACGAGGGTTCCGTCAGCCCCCAGCGGGTCGGCGACCAGTCGATCGCCAACCCAGCGGATCGATGTCTCCGGAGGGGCATGTTTGTTGGCGCGGGTAGCAGCGCCGAAGATTGTGCGGGTGGTCCCGGCGGTGAAGGTTTCCTCAGCCAGTCGCTCGACCGCACTGATGTCGGGCTCAATTCCCTCTCGCGCGAGCAGGTTGACGGCGTGCAGTAGAACTCGACGGTCAGAGGGCGCGGCTTCCATGGCGGAGGTGAGCCGGGCGTTGAAGTCGGTGGGGATGAACCCGTTGACCGTGAGGATGCCGTCAACGGAGAAGCCACCGCGGTAGCCGAGGCGCTCGCGCAGACTGGCTCCGATTCGATCGGTCTGTTCGGCGAACTCAGCGGCGTTGTTGAGGATGGGAACAGCGCCAGCGCAGAGGAAAGTGCCTCGTCCCGGCCGGGGCAGAGTCACGAGTTCCATGGGTGGAAAGGGGATGATCCTGGTGGTAAGGGCCAGCCCGTGCAGGCGTACCGGGATCCCTTCGAGGAAGGGCATGAGTCGGACTCGCCAGGTGCCGGGCTCGACGGTGGGGGTGGTCTCTGGTGGTAGACCGCCGCGCCACCACCAGATGCCATCGCCGCCAGCGGACGGTCCGGCACCAATCGGCTGGTAGGAGCAGACGATCCCAGTGCCTTGATCGACGATGGCCCCGAGTCTGGCGAGGTCAGCGGTGCCATCGCCGACGATTGACTGCGCTCGGGGCACCCCGGCGGCATCCCAGAGTGCGTCGACCACGGTCTTGTCCTCGAAGAACTGCCACGCGGGTTGTCTGGCGCCGATCCGCCGCCGGGCCCCGGAGTGCGGCGGATCGAGTGGGTCAGGGAGAAGGAGCGCCGCGGTGTTGTCGGGGTCGAAGGCGTCGGCCGGTCCGGCGAGCCAGCCGGAGCCGTCTAGCCCGCTGATGGCGTGGTGTTGCCACGAGAGGTGGTCGGAGGCGCCGCGCAGGGGTCGGCGCCGGGCTGCGGGCGGCGCGTCGTCCAGGGCGAGGGCGAGGCATCGGGTCGGGCCGAGCAGGTCTTGCCAGGCTGCCGCGTCGTCGGCACGACCGCAGACAACGAGCACCTTGCCGGAGGGGAGTAGCCGGTTGATCGGTAGACCGCGCCTGCTCATCGGCATCGCCGCCATGGCCGGTCCGCTCGGTGCAGGATCAGATTCGCGGGTGTCTCGTGAACCACCTTGTAGGTGTCCGGTCCGAGGTGTCGGTGGATGGTGCGGCGGTGTCGGTCGGGGTGTTTGTCGTCGAATTCGACGATGACGAGGGCGGGCCGGTGCCGGGTGTGGTCGAAGGAGTCCCAGACGTCGAGTTCGGTGCCTTCGACGTCGATGCTGAGCAGGTCGATCTGGTCGATGCACCATTGGTCGAGGAGGTCTTCCAGGGGCCGGCAGGCGACGAGGATCTCCTGGTAGTCGGTGCCGCGCCGCTGCAGACCGGACCACGAGGGCTTGTGGGCGTACATGCCGAACGGCCAGAGTCCGGGGGTGGTGGATACGGCACAGGTTTCCACGGCGCAGCAGCGCTGCCGGAGTCGTTGGTGGTTGCGGGGATCGGCGTCCACGCAGAGACCGCGCCAGCCGCGGCGCTCGAAGTAGAGGCTGTTGCTGCCGCGTGCGCCGTCGCCGGCGCCGATGTCGACGAATACGCCGTGCGTCGGGAGGTGGTAGTGCTCGGCGAGCCAGCGATCCTCGCCCCATTGCGAGTGGAACGGCGCGGGTTGGGTGTAGGGCAGCATGCCGTTACCCCCGCCACCGGTGAATCAGATCCTGCTCACGGGCATGATCGAGCCAGCGCTGTGACCAGCCGCGCCGCAACGCCTGCCAGCCGAGCGCGTCGGTAACGCTGTCGGGCAGGGGTCGGAGGGTGAGGCCGGCACTGGCGGCCCGGCTGTTGTTGACCGACATGAGTGCCAGTTCGGGGCTGCTGGTGGGCAACCACAGGGGGACCTCGGTCCATGGCTGTAGGCGGTGGGTGAGCGCGAAGTCCTCGCCGACCCGGCAGGGAGTAACAGCTCGGCTGGCGCGGGTCAGGACCGTGTCGACCAGGGTGCGGGCGGTGGTTCGGGCGCCGGCGACGTTGACGACGCCGGCAAGTTGCTGGTTGACGGCGTCGCGCAGGAAGTGGGCGACATCGCTGGCATCGATAAGTTGGACGGGCTGGCGGTCATCCATCGGGACCAGGACATCACCCCCGCGCAGTGCGTGCTCCAGCCAGTAGGCGAGGCGTGCGCTGTCGTCGTATCGGCCGATGACCAGGCCGAGGCGCGCGATGAGCAGGGTTACGTTGATCCGGTCGAGGCGACGTCGGAGGTATCGCTCGCAGCGGAGTTTGCGGGTGGCGGAGGCACGTACCGGGTGGGAGGCGTCAGCCGCGATCGTCGGTGCCCGTTCGGTCAGGCCGTGTCTGGCGGATGCTCTGCGGTATACCCCGCACGTGGAGAGCAGGATGTACTGGTTGACGTTGCCGAGCAGGGGCAGAACGGGGCGCAGGTCATCAACGTCCCCGGCACTGGTGTCGATCACCCCGTCCCACGGTTCGGCGAGGACCGTGGTGGCTTCGGTTGTCGGTGCGCGCCGGTCGGTCAACACGTGGCGCACGAGCCCGGCGAAGGGCGATGGTGAACGGCCCCGGTAGAGCACAGTGACGTCGTCTCCGCGCCGCAGACACTCCTCCACGAGGTGACGGCCCACGAAACGGGTGCCGCCGAGCATAAGGATCTTCATCGGCGTTCCCCGTCGTCCGGGCTGGTGGGGCTGTAGCCGAGCACGAGTAGTCGGCGTGGATGACCGGAGGTGTTTGGCCCGCTGGCATGGACCAGGGCCGCATCCCAGACCAGAACCGTTCCGGGTGCGGCGACCAGGGTGACGGCCGCAGTGTCGGGCGCGACGGTGTCGGGTACGACGGGTCCCTGGTAGGCGGTCGGGATCATCTCGATGGTGTCGCGGTGGCTGCCGGGCCAGACACGGAGCGCGCCGGCTGTTTCGGTGCACCGGTCGAGGCAGACGGCGACGGTCACCACCCGTCGGTAGCCCCGGGTTGCGTAGTAGGCGGCGTCGGTGTGCTTACGGACCGCTTCACCGAGCACCGGTAGCGCTGCCCACCCGGCGGTGAGGTCGACGGTCTGCTTGTACATCAGCTTGTTGTCCATCAGCTTCGGGGTCGCGCCGAGCAGGTCGGCGACGACGGCGAGCAGCGTGGGACTGTCGGCCACCGCCGTCACAACCGGAGATAGGTCGACCACGGGCTTGACCTTGAGTACATACGGCTTGCCGTTGGCGAGGCGCCACCAGGTGACCCGCGGGTCGCGCGTCCTGGCCGCCACCATCCTTGCGAGCCGGTCACCGAGGAGGGCGTCAGCCTCGACGCGGAGGTCCTGGATCGTGGTGGGTGGGATCAGGCCCGGCAGGACGAGGTATCCGTGTGCGGCGAACCGGTCGATCTGCTGCGCGGAAACCGCCGGGGCGAGCGGCGAGGTCATCGGGCACCGCCTTTCGTGGCGATCGGGATCAGGAATTCCCGGCTGGGTTTGGTCCAGTGGTGTGGGGTCTGCTCGGCAGGCATGGTGCGCGGGTAGGCGGTCCACTGCGCGAAGTACCGGTCGAGAACATTCCGGCGGGCCGGACCGATCGAGGTGCCGCTGTGGAAGAAGCTGAACCGACCACCCGGGCGGAGGCAGCGCACCGCGACGTCAACGACGAACTCGGTGAAGTCGGAGTCAGCGTGGCCGTCCGGCGGCCAGGTGTCGTACATGATCGCGTCGAAGACGCCACTTGGCAGCGTCACGAGCTGCCACGGGTCGATGTACACCCGCGCCGGTGCGTCGAGAGTATCGATCACCCGTGTGCGTGCCATCAGCGCCACACCAGGATGCGGTTCAATCGCCGTGTACGAGCCGATTTCTCGTTTCGACAGCTGGGTGGCGAACACACCGAGCCCGAGTCCGACCTCCAGGACGTTGGGGCGGGCGAACCCCTCGGTGAGTCGGGTGACGTGCTCGCGCATCAGCTCAGCCTCAGCGAAGAACATCACGTACTGCGAGCCGATGCGGAGGCCTTCGGAATCGACGACCGCGGGCTGGTCGCGTAGGGCGGCGATGTGCCGTTGGTGCACCTCGGACAACGTCTTCGTCGTCATAGCGATACTCCGTTGCGGAACCGGGCCAGCGGTTCGGCGGCGAGAAAACGGGCAGCGAAGGTGGAGGCACCGGCGACGGCGCGGCGCACCACTTCTTCGATCTCAGTCACGGTGGTGGCGTCGACCTCGCGGTCCACCGAGACCAGGACGTGCGCCGGGTCATCGAGCTGGCCACCGTTGCGTGCGGTGATCGTGACCTCGGCATACGCCGAGGTTTCGGCCAGCACTCGCTCGGCGGCCTCGGCGGCGAGCGCAGTGTAGATCTTGCCCGCGTGGTGGACCGGGTTCTTGCCGGCGGGTGCTTCGCCGCTCGCCGGGCGAAGCGGCTCGATGACGCCGCTGTACCGGTTGCCGCGCCCGACCGCGCCGCAGTCGCCCTTGCCGAGCGAGGTGCCGAATGGTGCCAGGTATCCGCGACCCGGCAGATCCTTTGTGTTGAGGTGCAGCGACAGGCCGGTCGTGTTCCAGGCTCGGGGCTCCTGGTCGAGCAGGGACTTCAGCTCGGCGGAGGCGACGCTCTGAGCCTCGACGAGCGCTGCTCGGTATGCCGGCCAGGAATCGACCAGCTCGGGATGGAACGGCACGGCAGCGGTGACTTCCAGCGCCGAATTGATCCGGACCACCATGACCTTCACGTCGGTTCCGGCAGCGGGTACGACCCGTCGGAACCCCTCGTCGGTGAGTCGCCGCTCCAGCCGGATCGCGAGATCGGCGGCGAGGCCGCGGCGGCTGGTGCCGACACAGACCACGGTGTCGTTGGCGACTGACTCCGTCGCGAGCACGGCGTTGATGGCCGACGCCGTGTCGGGGCGGTAGAACTTCGGGTCGTGGTCAACGGCGGTGCCACGGGTGTTGTTGATGTGCAGGCGGAGGTGTTCGAGGATCCGGTGGTCACCCAGCGCGGCCGGTAGCACATCGAGGACCACGGACCGGAAGATCTCCTCGATCGGCACCTGCGCGGCACCGACCCGATCGGTGATCTTCCCGAAGAGGTAGCCGTCTGCCGGCTTGAGGATGTCGAAGCCACCGAAGCGGACATCGGCGGCGGCGCCGACGAGGTTGACCTTGTCCACCCAATGGTTGGGGATGGCGCCGAACTCGCGCAGGCACCAGGACGAGTAGCGCTGGGAGAAGGCGTCTGCGAGCAGGTCGGCAAGGCTGTCCGGATGGCCGACGCCCTTTCGTTCGGCGACGTCGAACGGCTGGTCGTCCGGGTCGACGCAGGCATGACGGATCGAGATCTGCATGTTGGAGGCCCCCTTCGGGTCAGAGGTCGCCTGGGTCGACGCCCAGGTCGGGGCGGACCGGAGGTTCAACGAGGTAGGACAGGCACTGCGAGAGAACCAGCACCCGCTTGGCGGGGCAGGGTTCGTTGACATCGGCGGGCCGGAAGGTGCCGTCGTAGAGGTTTCCGTAGCCGGTCGGCACGGAAGCGCATCGGCGTACGTCACCGGTGACGGTGACCTTGAACGAGGTGACACCGGCGGTACATGCCTGGCCCCGGAAGGAGAGCATGCCGTCGAGGTAGGGCCGGTTGAAGACGTACTCGCCGGAGTTGGCCAGGATCAGCGCCTTCTGCTCGTCGGTGTAGCCCTCCGGATAGCGGACGCCCTCGTACACGCCTTTGAACACCTTGGCGCGCACATGGTCCACGCCAAACTCGCGCAACCGATCCAGGTCAGCGGCGAATCGGCTGAGCAGCGGCGGGTACAGCACGTACAGGGCGGTCACGTCGAACCCGCCGCGCCGCAGGATCAGGTAGTTGCGGGCGTAGGTGTCGAGTTCCAGCCCCCGAAGCTCGCGCTCGGGCTGGTGTATCGCGGCGACGATCTTCGCCACCCGGGCGGCCGGGACACGCTCAGCGAACTCCGCCACGTCGTCGGAGGCGAGGTTGGTGTTGACGCTGATGAAGTGGTTACCGGCCAGACCCCGGCACAGCTCGACGAAGCCGGGGAACATGAAGGGCTCCCCGCCGGACATGTGCACCAGGCAGACCCTGTTCAACTCGTCGAAGCGCCGGACCACCAACTCCGGAGCCGGTTCGTCGAGGTGGCTGCGGTTGAGTACGTAGCGGATCTGCGGATGGCAGTACTCGCAGAAGAAGTTGCAGCGGTTCGTGAGGTGCCAGTCGAACTCCCAGTCCCATGGAGGTTTGGCCTGGGTCATCGCCGAAGTGCGCATCAGGTCCTCCGCTCGCCCGTCAGGATTCACCCGCCGGCGCAGCCCTCCTGGCGGTACGCCGGCGGGGACGCACCCAGCAGACCGCGAACCGGCACCGCTCGGGCAGGGGATGGAACCGTCAAGAGCGTCAATTCGCCGACCCCGGTGGCCAGCACGATCCGGTACCTTCGCGGTACTCCTGGTTGACCCTCCGGAGGAGCCGATGGGATCTCCACCCGACCGCACCAACCAGACCCTCGCCGCGCACATGACCGAAGCCGGCCTCACCCCGCGTACCCTCGCCCGGGAGATCAACCGACTCTTCGGGCCCGGCACCCTCGCCGAAACCGCGCCATACCACTGGCGTGACGCCGGTGGTATCCCCCGCCCGCCGCTGCCAGCGCTGAGCGCGTACGTCATCTCCCGCCGCCTCGGCCGCATCGTGACCGCAGGGGACCTTTGGCACGGGCAACCCGACACAGCGGATGGCACCCTGGTCATGGCCGCCAGCACCGGCCTGGACGGGCCGTGGACACTCACGAGCACGATGCTGGTCGCCGAGGACTGGCTGTTGGGAGGACTGGTGGACCGAAGGATGTTCCTCTCCGTCTCCGGGACCGCTCTCGCCCAGGCCGTCAACATCTACCTCGACGTACACCTTCCGGCGGACGGGACCGTGCTTCCGACCGCGACACCAGACGACCCGCTCGTCGACCAGATCGAAGCCAGCGTGCCGCGCCTACAACTCCTTGACGACGAGCGCGGCGGCGCATCCGGCCTCGGCTACGTCGGCGCGCAGGTTCGCGCGGTCCTGCTCGTACTCCGCGATGGCGGCCATCCGGACGCCACGATCCGCCGACTCTTGGTTGCCCTCGCCGACCTCGCCCAACTCGCTGGCTGGAAGGCATTCGACGCCGGACAGCAAGGACTGGCCCAGCGGTACTTCTTCACCGGACTACGGTCCGCACACGACGCTGGATACCGATCCATGGAAGGACACATCCTCGCCGACCTGTCCTTCCAGGCCGCCTCTCTCGGCGACGCCGACGACGGCCTGCGCCTCGGCGATGCCGCCCGCCGGGTCGTCGGCCGGTCCGCCGCCAGCGTCCAAGCGTCTGTGCTGTCCCGCCTCGCGTACGCCCAGGCCGTAGCCGGAGACGTCGGGCAGTGCGAGCGCACCTGGGCCGACGCCCGGGACCAACTCGCGAAGCGGCATCCCGACCGCGACCCGGAGTGGATGTACTACCTGACCCCGAACCACCTCGACTGCCAGGCCGGTTACGCGATGATCCTCGCCGGTCGGCAGATTGTGGCCGGTGGAAGCACAGCTGACGGGCGGGCCCTGCTTCGCAAAGGCGGGGCGCTCCTACGCACCGGTGCCTACGCCCGCCCACCGGACGCTCCCTACCAGCGGCGAGCCCTCTACGAAGGCGCCTGGCTCGCCCTCGGCTACACCGCCCACGGCAAACTCGAGGATGCCTGCGCCGTGACCAGGATGGCCCTACCCCGGCTCGAGCAGGTCCGCTCACCCCGCAGCACCGCACTCCTCGTTGCCCTCGAGCAGGAGTTCCGCCGACGGAAGCGGAACCAGAGCGTCGCCGACGTGCTCCCCGACCTTGAGAAGGCACTGGCGCACCAACCGGCCTGACACTACGGTCAAACGATGACGAGCACCGATCTTGACGCTCTGGTCGTCGGCGCTGGCGTATCCGGCCTCACCACCGCCATCTGCCTCGCCGAAGCCGGGCTGCGGGTCCAGATCTGGGCAGCCGAGTCACCCGAGCGGACCACCTCGTACGCGGCCGGGGCGATGTGGGGTCCGTACCTCGTCGAACCTGTCGGCCGGGTACGGGTCTGGAGCGCCCAGACGCTTGACATCCTGCGGCACCTTGCGACCGACACGGTGACCGGCGTACGGCTCGTCTCCGGCATCGAGGCGTCCCGCAAGCCGGTCGAACCGCCGGAGTGGGGAAACGAGCTTGATGGATTCCGGATGTGTGAGCCGGACGAGTTGCCGGACGGCTTCGCCACCGGGTGGCGCTACACGGCTCCGCTGGTCGACATGCCGGTCTACCTTGGCTACCTGCGAGAGCGGCTCCGGAAAGCTGGCGGCGAGATCGCGATCCGCCGGGTCGACTCACTCGATGAGACCGTTGATGTCGCCCCAGTGGTCGTCAACTGCACCGGGATAGGCGCCCACGACCTCGTACCCGACCCCGACCTGGCCCCGATCCGCGGGCAGCTCGTCGTGGTCGAGAACCCGGGCATCACCGAGTTTTTCTCCGAAGACACCGGGCTCTCACCGGACCTGCTGCACTTCTATCCGCAGGGCGAGACACTGGTCCTCGGCGGCACCGCCCAACCCGACGCGTGGAACCCACGGCCCGATCCGGAGATCGCCGCGGCGATCGTCGCACGCTGTGCCGAGATCGAACCGCGCCTTTGTAGGGCCCGGGTCATCGAGCACCGAGTCGGCTTAAGGCCTACCCGACCATTCGTCCGCGTCGAAGAGCGCCGAATCGACGGCACCAAGGTGATCCACAACTACGGACATGGCGGAGCCGGCGTCACCCTCTCCTGGGGGTGTGCCCTGGAAGTTGCCTCCTCTCTGGTCAGGGTTTCTGGCTGATCTCATCGATGAACGACGCCGAACCCGGGAATTCACCCGGGACTGCCCCTGTAGTCGGCGCTGACCCACCAGATGGCCACCCGACGCACCGACCGGCCAAAGAGAATGCCGATGCCGGAGCGCACCGGGTGCGCATCCGTGTGCTCGGCCCACCGACCATCCTCGGGGTCCCCGCCGGCCAACACCTCCGCCCCCAGGCCCTGGAGTTCCTCGTCTACCTCATCGTCCAAGGAGGCACGGCCCACCAAAACGAGGTCCTCGACGACCTCCTACCCGAGCCACCGCACCGCCTGGCCATACAGCGGCTGCACACCTACACCTACAACCTGCGCCAGGTCTTTCGCTCAGTCGGCGGGAGCGCCGCATACCTGCAGCTAAAGCGACACCGCTACACCCTCAACCGCGACGCCTTCGACGTAGACCTGTGGACCATGCGCGACGCCGTCACCGCCGCGAAAAGGGTCTCCGAACCCGTAGCCAACACCGCCGCCCTTCACCACGCGGTCACCACCTACTGCGGACCCCTCGCCGCCGACACTGGATACCCGTGGCTCACACGACACCAGGAAGCTGTCGCGCGTGAGTTCGTGGCCGCAGCCGTCACCCTCACCGAAGCGCTCGCTGACCAAGCTGCCGAAGCCAGAGCCGTCCTCGAACTTGCAGTCCACCACCATCCGGACGATGAATACCTCGCCTCAGCCGCCGCGGCGATCCGCGATCGGTGAGGTGACCGGCCATCGCAGCATGTTGCTCCCGCAACCAGAAGCGCCTGCACTACCAAACCGGCTCCTGTCAGATCTCGCGAACACCTTGCTTCGGGGTTCTTGAAGGAACTATCCGAATAGCTGAGGTGGATAGCAGGGCAAACACTCCTAAATCGGATATTGCGTCGCGCCGGAGGCATCCTGCCCCATAGCTGTGCCGCCGGTCGGGGTCGGTGGGCGACGCCGACGGCCGACGGCCGGCCCGGCTATCGCATACCCGACACTCATCCATGTTGAAGCCCTAGAGCACGGAGGATCTCTGCTGGGAGGCTTCCACAAGCGCGTGGATTTGGGGACCGAGACCACGCTGAGTCAAACGGGGGGCGATCCATGGATGACCCGCTTGCTTTTCCGGTGCTGGCCGGCGCCGTCCTGACCCAAGGCTTCGGCTTTTTGTATGGTCAGCTCCAAGCACTGCTAGAGCGCAGACGCGCCCAGCGAGAAGGCCGTCAGACGCCGGTGGTGGAACAGGCTGAGAGCCCAGCTGTGTTGGCTGGCTGTCTGGCCCCGTTACAGGTGGATGATCGACTACTGGCCGAAAAGGTGGAGGAGTTGACTCTGCTTCAGAGCCTCCTCACTCAGTACGCCGGACGGGCCGATCTCGACGGACGCGATCCGCAGCTGCGTACGATGCTGGGTCGTCTCCGAGCAACGCTGGAGCGGATCTACGGCCAGCGTCTGACGTTTCAGGGCGAGGACCGTCCGGCCACCGGCGTACGGATTGATCAGCTGGCCGTCGACGTAGAGGGCGAGATGGTTGGTCTTGATGTCGGGTCGGCGGGCGAGCGGGCTCGAGCCCGGGTTTCGCAGACCGTCAAGACGGTGCACGAGAACGGCACAGTAGTCGGCGGTCGGTTCGGCACCCTCGGCTGAGCTATGCCGTCTCTGCTGCCTGCCAGAGCAGTAAGGGCCACAGTGGACTCGGTTTGAACACGACGATACTGGGAGATCGCTATGCAGCCCGACGAGGAACCACAGGCGCCCCCGACGGGCCGTTCGTCCTCTTGGCGATCCGTACTCCTCGGCGGTCGGCTCCAGCCGCAGCGAGCGAAGGACGAGGGGCTTCGCCCGGATGATGGTGGTGGGCCCGAAGCCGTCCAGACAGCGGACGTGGGAGGCGGCGACACCGAGCCGTTAGGGGGGCGAGCAAACGAGGCGTTGTACGGGGAGGTCTTCGTCCCTGCTTTGCCGGCCGACTCTGAAGCTGGACCGTCTGTCGCGGCCGGCAATCCTGCCGAGTCAGGGTGGGACGATAGCGCTGAAAGCGTTACAACAACCGACAGCGGTGCACCGAACCCTGTTTCGTGGTGGTCTGTGGAGCCGCCCACCACCCTCGCTGACTCTATGTCCACCACGACGTCGCTGCATTCGGTGCCTATGGATCAGTCACCTATCGGGTACGCCGAGGAGCCGGCTGCCGATACCGCACGTCGAGCAAATCAAGAGGGCCTCGGCGAGGTGGTGAGCCAGGAGGAACACAGGATCGCTGAAGATCACGAAAACTTTGCGGGCGTCGAGATCCCAGCCGACCGCGAAAATCTGACGGCCACCGAGGGTATCGATATTCCGCCTGCAGACTGGCCAGATCGGCCGGATATCGAATGGTTACGGCGGCTTGTAAGAGACGTTGACGTTGCCGTAGACGTCGAGAATAACAGTGGGACAGTCATTGGACTTCAGCTGACGGCAAAGTTTGAGCGGATGCTCGAGCGCCAGCAGTTGAACGAAGACCTGCTAGAGATGATCCGTTCGGTGTTTCAACCGCCGAAGGTTCGGGACGGATCTACCTCGAAGGAGTATGAGGACCTTCTGGGTGCTCTCATCGATCCGGGTTCCATCGTTATAATAGGTGGCCGACCCGGAGGTGGTCGTACGATCACCGGACTTGCTCTGCTGGCACACCTGAGGGCGGCGACCGGTGCGACCGTTAGCACTTTGGGTTACGGCGGCGCAAGAGAGTTCTCTGTGCGGCGAGTACCGCACGACAAGCGGTGCGGTTACCTGTTGGAGCTACCCACGGACGACGCGGAATTTGCGGTGTCTTCCGATTTCGGTCGGACGCTGCACGCAGTGCGCGACCTTCTCCGGCGCACGTCGTCCCATCTCGTTGTGATCACGACGGACGAGCAATGGGACCGGGTGGGACATGGTGCGCCGGTCCGTTCCGTGGAAGTGACTCCAGCAGCCGCCCGGGAAATTGCCGCAGCCTGGTTGCGTATCTGGGCGCCCGATGTGCCGGTCGACCGCTGGATCGAGCACCCTGACATCGCTGATCTGCTGGAGCGGGAAACGCCACGCGGTGCAATGGATCTCGTCGGCCTGATTGCCAGGGCCGCGCACACCGCCAAGGACAGACTGCCGGCACTTGAGGCAACGGTCGATGGCGAAAATCCTGCGCATCCGCTCGCCAACGACGAGAAGGAGTTCCATCGTCGGGTGTCGAGCGTTGTGGCCGCCCGGAAGAGTTGGCGCCGACAGTTGCTGGACTGGCACCGGAAGCCGGGACGGACGAGCTTTGAGCGCAATTTCTTGTTGACTGCAGCGACGCTGCGGGAAGCTCCGGTGGGTGAGGTATATGCTGCGGCCGTTGCCCTCGCGCAACAGTTCCACGACGAGGTTCCGCCGGCGGGCCAGCAGGGGCCCGGCATCATCCAGCTTGCCGATGCAGTTGAGGCTGACCTGTCCGGTGACGACGACCGCCTCGAATTTCCCAGGCCGGGATGGGACGACGCGGTCCTGCACTACTTCTGGATCGACCGGCCCCTGAGCCGCCAGCAGTTCCTCACTTGGATCGCCCATGCGCCTCTAACGGCGACGAGAGAAATTCAGAAACTTTCCCCTGGCGGGTCAACCGTGGACCGGGCTTCTCGGGCGGAGCGGATGGCCTCGTTCGCGCTGCGCTGGGCTGCCCGGCAGAGGCGCCCCGACTATCTGGAGAAGATTGTCACCACCTGGCACGGCCAAAATGATCTCTGGCCCGCCGCTGTCGACGCACTTACCCGGGCCTGCTTCGATCCACTGATCGGACGGGAGACACACAACCTCCTGCTCAACTGGTCCAAAGGTCAAGCCCCCGCTCTGCTGGAGGCTGTAACCGCCGTGTGCGCGGGTGACTTCGGGCGGGCGTATCCGGGCAAGGCCCTGGTGCGCCTCGGTCACGCTGCGGGGTCTCGTTACGAGAAGGTGACCGAGGTGGTCCGTACGGCGGTGCAGACGCTTTGGCGGGAGCAGTCGGTGAGCAACGCCCTGATGACCGAGATCCTGAAGTGGTGTAGCGCCAGCGACGAGGTACGTCGGGCTGGCGGCCGACGTGCGTTCACTGCCCTAGCCGAGCTTCGGAGCGAGGACGAAGTTGCGTTCCCGGCGCTGCTGGCGCCAGGCGTCGGTGCCGAAGACCCACTGATGACCGAGCCTGACGTCCACTCACGCCTATGGATCGCGGACGTGGCCCGCGGATGGCGATCGATCCTGGAGTCGTCGGCAGCCCGGACGGAGGCGGTAGCGGCCGGCCGGCTCTGGTTTGACGCCTGTCTGGTCCGCCCAGAAGCAAGGAGCACGATCTTCCACGTCTTCCGTCTGGCAGTCGCTGAGCCGGGCGAAGACGGCGCCGGGCTTCAACACCAGCTCCTCGACCTGCTATATGAATGGCAGCCAGTCGACGATCAGACTACCGACCGCGTTGCCCTTCGGCGCGCCCTTACCGACCTACTGCTGCACGATCGCTCCCGTGCGCTGCTACCGTATGTTCCCCAGTCCGCCCAGGAGGGGCGAGAATGACGTGGTTCAAGCTGAGGAAAGCTGGCCCCCAGCCCGAGCCGCCAGCCGTTTGGACCTATCAGTTCCACGACTACCTGCCCAGTCGCGACGACCAATTAGCGTTCCTTGCGCAGTTTCGTCTCGACTGGTCGGTCGAGGATCCGGCCCGGGCTTCTGGAGTATCTGATCTCCTAGCCGCCCGGCATGTACGTCGCATCGTCCAGCAGGCCGCCGCCCATGCCAGCGTGCTAAGAATGTCGGCAGCAGAGCAGGACATTAACTTCGCCCTTGCCGCCAGTCTGCCCTGCTCGACAGACGGTGTATGCGTGCTTCGTGCCCAGGCAAGGTTGCAGGTAGACGAGGAGACCCTAGAAGCGGCACACCGCCTTAAGCGGGAACGCCAAGGCCAAGTCCACGATGCGCTGCAGCAAGAGCGGCTACGCGCTCGTATGGGTTTCATGCGTGCGGAGGCGCTCCGCGATCCCGCCGCGGCCCGGCTCTATTGGCTTCTTGAGCATCCAAACCACCCAGATCCGTTGGGGCAGGCGAAGGCGCTGGAAGAGCTCGTACAGCAAGTGGGTCTGTGGAGCAACGAGGATCGGTGGGTCACGATTGCTCAACTGCTTCACCGATTCATCGAGCGGCTACCTGAGAGTCGGCGCGATCGACTAGTCGACCAGTTGGGCAAGGTGTTCGTCGAGTACGGCCACAGCGACCTTGCCGGGAAGCTGCCCCAACCTCCGGCTGCACCGTCCCCGGCCTTAACCGTCACAGACGACCACCCCACTCCATGACTGAGTAGAACAGCACGTTCAGATTGCGTGGGCGAACTTCCAGAGCGACCGACAACCGCCTGCTTCCGCCGGGCCCACCTTACGGCGTCGCTACGTCACGGGTTCGGCGGAGCAGCTAAGCGAGCAGTCAAGCCAGCGAGGCGCGAGCCTTCGATCCCGGACTCGGACACCGCGTCCGGCGCAAGGCCGGGTAGTGGATCAGCGCCGGTGATTACCACTCCTAACGCGCAGATCAGCGGCCCACGAGAATGTGGTCGGTGGCGTACAGCTCGCGGGAGCCGTCGGCGTGGTCCTTTATACTATTCGAAGTGGTAGCGGCACGGCGCGATCTGCACTGTGTCGTCTGTGATCCGGTACGCGAGGCGGTGTTCCTGGTCGATGTCGACCAGAATCCGGCCCAGTTTCCGCGGAGTTGCTCCGGTTTGCCGATGCCTTGGTGGCCGTTGCGTCGGATGTCCTGGATCAGGGCGTTCACTCGTTTGAGCATCTGGCGATCTCGTTGCCAGGTCAGATAGTCTTCCCAGCCTCGGCCGGCGAACTGGACTTTCACGCTGCCGGTGCCTCGCCTGAGCTGGGGTCGGGGTCGGTCAGGTCGTGCGTCCCCGCCGTCGTTACGTAGCTCTTCGACGGCTTCATTTTGGCGGCGCGCGTTGGCGGGGCTGGCCATCAGGTAGGCCGTCTCCTTCAGCGACTCGTACTCGCGCAGTGAGATGATGACCGCGGCCTCCCGGCCGTGGCGAGTGACCACCACTTCCTCGGCGTCGTCCACGACACGGTCGAGCATGTACAAGCCTGCCCGTGCTGCTCGTCAGATGCTCCGATGTCTGACTTTGAACTGTTGATTAGGCTCAGGAGCGGCGTGGGCGTAGTGGGAGCGGATCGCCGGTGATCGTGGCGAAGTGGTTCGCATGGTGGTACCTCCGGCCCACCATCTTCCACCGCAGGTGGAAGGGTGGAATTCCTCGGCATAGGCCGATCTACCGTGATCATTGTGCACGCAGCTGTGCTCACAATGATCCGTTACGCTGACTCCCATGGCGCTCGGCTGTGAGCACGGGAGGAAAGATGGCGGTCCGCGATTCAGGTGTGGGGCTAGTTCCTGACGCCCTGCCGTACCCAAGGCGAAGCACCTCGGCGGTCCGACGCTCATCAACGATGAGTGGGGCCGCAGCGAGGTCAGACTTCCGTCTGTCTCTCCGGAACGCCTCTGCACGCCGCTTCTTCTGCGGTGCCTGCATGGGACAGCCTGCTCAGCCGTAGCGCTCCCGATAGCCCTGGCCGCTCACGATGAGCGCGGTGAGATCACCGTGCTCCGGACGCGCCGCCCTGGACGGGTGCACCGTGGACCTGCACGACTGAAGGCGCTGGTCGACCGCTTCCGGGTGGACACCACCGGGCACGACCTGCGGGTGAGGCCGTTGCTCACCCTCCGCCCGGCGGGGCCCGCGCTGGCCCGGCTGACGGCCCGCGTACCGGAGGACCTGCCCACCGCGCAATCGGTGTGACCGCCGGTTCCACCACCGGCAGGGGGCGTGCGGAACGCACGGTTGACCGATGCGGACGACACGGTTAGGCCATGACATCGCGGGGATTGGAACTGCCGCCGCTCACCGGCAGCCTGGGAACCATGGGTGACGTCGTGATTGAGGTTGACGGGCTGCGCCGCAGCTACGGTGATTTCGAGGCCGTCCGGGGCGTGTCGCTCCGGATCCCCCGGGGCGAGTTGTTCGCCCTCCTCGGCACCAATGGCGCAGGCAAGACCACCACCATCGAGGTGCTGGAGGGGCTGCAACCGGCCTCCTCTGGCCGGGTCCGGGTGCTCGGGCTGGACCCGATCAAGGACCGGGCCGCGCTACGCCCCCGGACCGGAGTGATGCTCCAGCACGGCGGGTTCACCGGCTCGCTCACCGTACGGGAGACGGTGGAGATCTGGCGGTCGCTCACCGTCCGGCCGCACACGACCCACGAGGTGCTGGAACTGGTTGAGCTGACCGACCGGTTGAACGTGGCGGTCGAGCAACTCTCCGGGGGCGAGGGCCGGCGGCTGGAACTGGCGCTGGCCGTACTCGGCCGGCCGGAACTGCTCTTCCTTGACGAGCCCACCACCGGCATGGACCCGGCTTCCCGACGCCGCACCTGGGACGTCGTCCGGGAACTCCAGCGGAACGGGACCACCGTCCTGCTCACCACGCACTACCTGGAGGAGGCGGAGGTGCTCGCCGACCGGGTGGCGATCATGCGGGCCGGGCACCTCGTGGCCACCGGGGCACCGGAGGACGTGGTCCGCACCCTGCCCGCCCGGATCAGCTTCCGGCTGGAGTCGCCAGCGGACCGGCTTCCCGACCTGCCGAACGCCACCCGCGCCGTCGAGGGCGACCGGGTGACGTACGCGTCCCGTCAGCTCCAGAGCGACCTGACCCAGCTGCTCGACTGGGCCAACGCCAGCGGCGTGCGGCTGGCCGCGCTCTCGGCGCGACCGGCCACCCTCGAGGACGTCTTCCTGGACATCGCCGCCCACCAGGACCTGACCGACCAGCGACCGGAGCCGGAGGCCGCCCGATGAGCGAGACGATGACCACGCAGAACCGCCCCGCCGCGTCCGGCGACCGGGCGACCCGGCCGTTCTGGCAGATGGTCGCGCTGCTGAAGATGGAGCTGACGGCGCTACGTCGCAACTGGACGGCCACCGCGCTGTCCGTGGTGACCCCGCTGGTGATCGCTGTCCTGCTCACCAGCGGCTACGGCGGTGAGGCGGTGTCCGGTGTACGCCGGGTGGTCAGCGTCACCAGTCTGCTCGTGGTCTTCGTGGTGCACCACCACCTGACCACCGTGTACGCCTCCCGCCGCCAGGAACTGGTGCTCAAGCGGCTGCGCGCCGGCCTCCCCTCGGACCGCACCATCCTGCTCGGCACCGCCAGCAGCACGGTGCTCACCTTCCTTCTCCAGGCCGTCATCCTGGTCCTGTACGCGCTCTGGGTGCTCGGCCTGCCGGTGCCGAAGAACCCACTGGTCATGCTGGTGTCGTTAGTGGTCGGTGCCGCCGTCATGGCGGCGTTCTCCGCGGTGCTCTCCGCGGTGACCCGCAGTTCCGAGGCGGCCATGCTGACCACGCTGCCGTCCATGGTGATCTTCCTGGCCACGCCGGGTGCGCTGCTGCCGCTCGATGCGCTGCCGGAATCACTGGAGCGGGTGCTGTGGTTCCTGCCCACCGGGCCGTTCACCGAGCTGCTCCGGATCGGCTGGCTCGGCCGAACCGACGAGGGCCGGACGCTGAGCCTCGCCGAGACCTTCACCGCGTCGTTGCCGTCCCTTGGGGTGCTGCTGGCCTGGCTGGTGGTGTCGCTACTGATGGCTCGCCGGCACTTCCGGTGGGAACCCCGGCACGGATGATCGGGGCCGGTACACCGAATAGCATCGGAACCGTGCAGACGGAACAGGCGCCGGTCGAGCGGGAGCTCGGCCTGCGCCGGCCGCGGATCGTCACGTTGAGCACGGTCGGCAGCGGAATGCTGGCGATGCTGCTGCTGTCTGCCGTGGGGTTGTGGCGGGAGCCGGAGCCCTGGTGGACGGTGTCCGGCACGGTCGGCATCGTCGCGTTCTTCGCCGCGCAGGGTGGCGCGCTGTACGGGGCGATCACCCCCTGGCTGGCCGAGTCGACGCGGCGCCGCCTGCTCACCGCGTTTGTCGTGACCGCCGTGCTCTCCGTGCCGCTGGTCGGTCCGGTGGGCCAGCCGGAGTGGGCCACCTGGGCCTTCCTCGGCGCGTCGATGATCGGCTCGGTCTCCCTGCTGCGGCGCTGGAAGGCCGCCGCCCCGGCGGTGCTGCTCACCGTGGCCGCGGCTGCCGGGGTGGCCGCCTGGAGCGGTGCCCCGGTCCGCGGACAGGTCACCATCGTGGTGGCCGTCGGGATCTCCGTCGCCGCGTGGAACGCCCTCCAGCTCTGGCTGTGGGGGCTGCTGGTCGAGGCGCAGCGGGGACGGGTCGCCCAGGGCCGGCTCGCCGCCACCGAGGAGCGGCTGCGGTTCGCCCGGGACGTGCACGACCTGCTCGGGCACAGCTTCTCCGTCATCGCGCTCAAGGCCGAGCTGGCCTCCCGGCTGGCACTCACCGACGGCGGGCGGGCCAGCCGAGAGGCGGCCGAGGTGCAGCGACTCGCCGCATCGGCGCTGGTCGAGCTGCGCGAGGTGGTACACGGCTACCGTGCGGTGGACCTCGGCGACCAGGTCGCCGCCGTGGAGCAGGTGCTGCGTTCCTCCGGTATCCGCTGCGCCGTGGCGCTGCCCCCCGACGAGGTGCCGCCGGAGATCGCCCGGCAGCTCGTCGCGGTGCTGCGCGAGGCCAGTACCAACGTGGTGCGGCACAGCCGGGCCGCCTGGTGCGCCATCGAGATCAGCCAGGACGAGGATGAGGTACGGATGACCATGAGCAACGACGGCGCCTCGGGGAAGGCCCCGGACCGGCACAGCTTCGGGCTGCGGGGGCTGTCCGAGCGGCTGGCCGAGGCCGGCGGGACGCTGCGCCACCGCCTCGACGGCGACGTGTTCCGCCTCGACGTGCAGGTACGGGCACCCCTGTGATCAGGGTGCTGCTCGCCGACGACGAGGACATGATCCGCGCGGCGCTGGCTGCCCTGCTCGGGTTGGAGACCGACCTGGAGGTGGTGACCGAGGCGTCCGACGGACGCGCCGCGGTGCACGCCGCCCTCGCCCACCGGCCGGACGTGGCCGTGGTGGACCTCCAGATGCCGGCCCTGGACGGGCTCGAGGTGACCACCGAACTCGCCCGCGTTCTGCCCGACTGCAAGGTGGTGATCCTGACCGGGCATGGCCGGCCACCGCACCTGCAACGGGCGTTGGCCGCCGGGGCCAAGGGCTTCCTGCCCAAGGGTGCACCGGGCGGAACGCTCGCCGACGTCATCCGCCGCGTGCACGCTGGCGGCCGGTACGTCGACCCGGCGCTGGCCGCGGACGCCCTCACCGCGCCGGAGTGCCCGCTCACCGCACGGGAACTGGACGTGCTCCGGCTGGCTGAGCACGATACCCCGGTGGCCGAGGTGGCCCGGCGTACGCATCTCTCCACCGGCACGGTCCGCAACCACCTGTCGGCCGCGGTGACCAAGCTCGGGGTGGCGAACCGGGCGGAGGCCTTCCGCACCGCCCGGAACAACGGCTGGCTCTGACGTCGCCGCCGCCGGTCGTAGCTACCTGGCGTTACTCGTTGGCAGGGTCCTCGCCGACGATAGGCATGTAGCAGCCGCTTGCCACGACCAATGCGATGCCGTCTCGGTTCGTGTTGGTAGCAAGGCTCATCGTGACCGCTGTTTCGGGATCACGCATTGAGACGTTGCCGCCGGTGCCGTCGTCAAACGTGCGGTCTCTGGTGACCTCGTAGCCTTGCTGCCGCCATATGTCTCGTATGCGGTGCAGTGTGGTGATTTGATCTGCTGGGGCGACTGGCATTCTGGCGAAGCCACTTAATTTCCAGCGGCCGTCGTCGGCGATTTCGCCGCCTTGTCCTACGCAGGGTGAGGTGTTGGTTCGCCAGTTGTCCAAGGGGGCGCCCACGGTGGTAGCGACGGCCTGAGCACGAGACTCGGTGAGAGCTTTCACCTCGGCAACAGCCTTGGTCTGCAACGGGTCGTCCTTTCGTGGTGAGGCATCGAGGCCGCTGCCGGTGCCGGTGCAGGAAGTGCCAGATTGACGGGGCAGATCGGTAAGTAGCGGGGAAACAGAGGGAGTCTCGTGCCCTTCAAGGTGGTCCGGGTCGTGCTGGGAGCAGCATAGAGGCGAGCCGTAACCAGGATGGCCCTACCCCGGCTCCAGCAGGTCCGTACACTCCGCCGTGGGAAGCGAAACCAGAACGCCGCCGACCTGCTTCCCGAGCTTGAGAACGCGCCCGCGCGTCAACCGGCCTGACACTACGGTCAAAACGATGATGCGCATCGGCGGAGGGCTCGGTCCTCTACCTCATTCGTGGTGGTAGCGGCACTGCGCGATCTGCACTGTGTCGTCCGTGATTCGGTATACGAGGCGGTGCTCCTGGTCGATGCGTCTCGACCAGAATTCCGCCCAGTTTCCGCGGAGCTGCTCCGGTTTGCCGATGCCGTGGTGGCCATTGCGTCGGATGTCCTCGATCAAGGCGTTTACTCGTCTGAGCATCTGGCGATCTCGTTGCCAGGTCAGATAGTCTTCCCAGCCTTGGCCGGCGAACTGGACCTTCACGCTGCCGGTGCCTCGCCTGAACTGGCGTCGGGGTCGATCAGGTCGTGCGTCTCCCCACCTCCGTTACGTAGCTCTTCGACGGCCGCATTCAGACGGCGCGCGTTGGCGGGGCTGGCCATCAGGTAGGCCGTCTCCTTCAACGACTCGTACTCGCGCAGCGAGATGATGACCGCGGCCTCCCGGCCGGAGCGGGTGACCACCACCTCCTCGGCGTCGTCCACGACATGGTCGAGCATCTTGGCCAGGTTCTGCCGGACTTCTGAGTAGGGAACGGTGCGCATGCTGCTGCCTCCCAACGCTACGTACAATAAAT
Source organism: Salinispora goodfellowii (assembly GCF_059570675.1). NCBI lineage: Bacteria > Bacillati > Actinomycetota > Actinomycetes > Micromonosporales > Micromonosporaceae > Salinispora > Salinispora goodfellowii. The sequence goes on from NZ_JCANTD010000002.1 coordinate 465,558, forward strand.
TGTACAAGCTTGCCCGGGAGTTGCTCGTCGGATGGCCCCGACGTCTGGCCTTGAACTGTCGATCAGGCTCAGGGGCCGGCGCGGGCGTAGCGGGAGCGGATCACCGGCGATCGTGGCGGTGTGGTTCGCATGGGTGGCACCTCCGGCCCACCCAAGCAATAAGCCCTGGTGGGAGAGGCAATCTCTCGCCAGGGCCTTTGTCATTTCTGGTCTAATCAGCCCGGCGTGTGCCAGATGACGCGTTGGTCTTGCCTTCAACTTCCTCGGTCTGGCTCGGTGCCGACCAATCCGATCGATCTCCTAGGTGAGGTCAGCTCTGGGGAGGTACGTCACTGGTGTCAGGTTGACGCCCGTGTGGGGTGTGGTCGGGGGCACGGTGGTGGTGGAATCTCGGCGGGCGTGGGGGCGTTACACCCTGCGTACGGCCGTGGAGGTGCCCCGCTCGGGCGGGTGCCGCCGGGTGCGGGTCGCCGGGAATGCTGGTGGCCGGCCGGTCGTTACATCTGGACCCGGCACCGTGCAGGCCCCCTGTGAAGCCCGCGGTCGCCGAGGATCTTCTTCCCTGTTCTTTGAGCGCCGGACGGTGCTTGCACCCTGCCGCCTGACCCCCCTTTCGGGCGTGTGTGTGGGTGTCGACCCCCGAATGGAGCAACCCTGATGAACACGATTCTGCGTCGTAGTGTCCTTGGTGTCGCTGGTCTGGCCGTGTCCACCGGTGTCATCGCCGGCCCCCTGGCCACCCTGACCGACACCACCCCCGCCCCGGCCTCGGCCGCCGCCGCGGCGGTGCAGGCGGACAAGCCGGATATGGGCACGCTGATCCCGCACGGCACCCAGGGTGAGCAGTCGCGTATCACCCTCGGCGACGAGCAGACCGCCAACGTGAAGGCCATCATCGAGGCCACCAAGGCCGCCGGCATGGACGAGCGGGCCGCCGTGGTCGCCATCGGCACCAGCCTGCAGGAGTCGAAGCTGGAAAACCTCGGTCACCTGGGTGACCGTAACGACCACGACTCGCAGGGCCTGTTCCAGCAGCGCCCCTCCAGTGGTTGGGGAACGGTGGAGCAGATCACCGACCCCGCCTACTCCACCACCGCCTTCCTGGACGGATTGAAGCAGGTCAAGGGCTGGCAGGACCTGCCGTTGACCGAGGCCGCGCAGAAGGTGCAGGTGTCGGCGTACCCGTTCCACTACGCCCAGTGGGAAACCCAGGCCGCCGACCTCGTCGCCGAGCACTGGACCAGCTGACCCCACGCGTGGAGGCGAGGGAGCACGTCGGTTCTACGAAAGGTCGGTGGCGGCCGTTGGCTTGAGCCCATCGGCTGAGCGTTAGTGACGCTCAGCCGGTGGGCTCTTCCTGTCTTACGGGCAGGTCCTCCAAGCCAAGTTGTAGGTGGTGGAGATGGCGCCGTCGGTCGAGTCCATCGTCATGAAACTCGTGGTGGTGCTGGTGTCCGAGGTGCCGGCGAGCGCAGGTATGCCCCGGCCAGTGCGGGCTGGCTGGCGGGGCCCGTGGTCGTTCGGTCGACCATGACCATGACGCTGTACCCGTTGGCGGCAAGTCCCACCAGGTTCCGGCCGCGATCAGGCTGTTCGGTTGCAGACGCATGGCTCGGCCTACGCGGTCAACTGCTCGCGGAAGAAGGCGACGGCCGCGCTGGCGAGGCGGGTGCGGACCCGCTCCGCGCCCGGCATGTCCCGCACGAACACGTAGTGGCCGGCCGACGGGTCGGCGCAGTGCGCGGTGGCACCAGGAATCAGGGAAGCGTAGTGCAGCGCGTTGTCCTCGGCCGGGGTCTGGTCGTCCTCGCCGGTCCACCAGATCGACACGGGTGTCGTGATGCCCCGCAGGCTGATGGCGGTGAGTAGTTGGCCCTGCGCCGGGCAGATGAGAAGACCCGCGGTCACTCGGCGGTCGGAGTAGTCGTCGCCGGACTCGGTGACCCATGCGGCGATGTCATCGGCACCGATCCGGTCGGACAGTTCGTCGATCAGTGTCGGATACTCCGGCGGTGACGGCACCGTCACCCGTCTGGTGGCGACAGCGCCGAACACGTCGGCGTCGATTCGTGCGCCAAGCAGCGCGGCGGCGGTGTAGCCGCCGAGCGAGAAGCCGGCGACGCCAACGGGACCACCGTCGGCGAGGTGGTCCAGCACCACCGAAAGATCCTGGGGGCGGTCCCACCAACGCGCGAAGGCTTCGGCATGGTAGCCGCCACAATGGCTATTGCCGTGATGGTCGACGCCGATCACCCGCAGGCCAGCAGCGGCCAGCGGCTCGGCCAGCCAGGACAGATCGAGGGCGCAACCGCCGGTGCCGTGCGAGAGCAGCACGGTGCCACTGGTCGTCGCGGTGCCCGGCGGCCACACGTAGGTCACGATCGGACGCGGACCGCCCGTACCCCAGGCTTCACGGCGGGGATCTGTCAGCACGCGGACGTCCGGTGAGGTCATGCCGCAACCATGACAGGGGTCCGCCAACGCCTGGCTCCGTCGTTGTCAATGTCCACCATGGCGATGGGCTTCCACCGAGCGCTATGGGCGGCCACGCACCATGGAAGGCCAACCGACGCGAGGGCACCGGGCAAAACTGCGGCGCCGCCGCTGGGGCAGCGCCGCAGCGACCTCATCGGAATCAGTCGAAAGTCTTGGCGACCCTTGTGTAAGGATCGGCAGACACGCTCATCGATCCTCGGAAGGGGTCGTCCACTCGCTCGACAACGAAAATCAGCAGGGAAATCATGGCCGCGGTGGCGGAGACCACTACCAGGGAGGCGTGCCGGGTCCGGGTCGGGATGAGGCAGGACAGGAAGATGATGAACACACCGCCGACCAGGAGCGTGAACCAGAGCGTCGGGGGGAGCGCAGCGGTGCTGAAGGTGCTTCGGATCTGGCGGGATTTGCTCCAACCCTCGAACTCCGACTGGGCGAGGCCACTCAACTCCTGCTCCTTGTCAGAATTCGGCGTGAAATTCAGAAGGGCGCGCCAGATCCGCTCCTCGAGTTCGCGGTCTCCGTCCACCTCGTCGCCGCGTTGGTAGGTCGGCCACGCCTCGTTGACCATGTAGTCGACATACTCGTTCAACAGGCCCTGCAACTCGCCTCGGGTGGGCTCCGGGTACTCGGACACCACGTTGTGTAGCGCCTTCAGGTCCGCCGCCTCCGTTGCGACCGCCGCACCAGCCTGCGAGTACGTCCCGTACACGGTCAGGGCGGTCAGGACGAGCAGGAGCGCGTAGAGGGTGCCGGTGACCGAGGTCGTGTGGGTGATGAGATCCAGCCACTTGGGCTCTGTCCCGGACAGTTGTTTAGCTCGTCCGCGCAGTAGCCAAATTCCCAGAATTCCAATTATAAGAAATACTATCAAGAATATGAGAAAAATGAGCCAGCCCGGCGCAAGATGGTTCCAGCTCCACATGTGGTCACTCCCTGTCGCGGAGACAAAATCCTGGAAGGGCTGCTAATACCCTCGGCCACTACAACGCATGGTGACCGGCTTCCGATAAACCACCCCGGCGGATGGGTGGGGAAGGCGATCGACCACCGCCCGCCGTACGGCGAGCGTAGGAGTGACTTTTCCCGAAGGCAAGGAACTGGCCGTTTCCCGCTTGGCCGCGCGAGTCGGGAAGGAGGTAACCCGGTTGATCGGCAGTCCGACCCGCGCCGGATCGACCAGGCACACCCGCCGAGCCGGTTCGCGCAGCGGTACGGCTTCCGCCCGAAGCCGGCGTACGTTCGGCTCCGGGCGCTGAGCGAAGGCCCCGACGCCAGGGCCGTACCGGGAGATGACGGTACAGGTGGAGGAACTGGCGGCGACCCCGGTCGAGGCAGGCATCCCGGGTCATCGAGGGTGGAAGCGAGATCACCTATCTGGCGCTGTCGCCGGTAGACGATGCCGTCGCGGCCCTCGGTGACGGCGACGCGTTGTCTGGGCTGACCCCGCTGAACTGCTTGAACAGCGGCTAGCTACCGCTCTGGGAACCCATCCTTCGCCTCCGCCAGGAAGCTTGTCCAGGCGTCGTGGCCGAAGACGAGGGCCGGACCGCTCGGGTCCTTGCTGTCCCGGCACGCCACCGCCCCGCCGAGCGCAGCAACTTCGACACACTGGCCATTGGCGCTGGAACGGCTGCTCTTTTTCCAGCTTGCGTCGTTGAGGTTCCGGCGGATCACCCCGCACCACCTTTCTCTTTGATCTTGTGGATCTGGGCCTCTATCGCCTTGATCGAGCTGGCTGGGTCGCGTGCGGTGGCTTGCAGGTGCTCGAAGGTGGTGGTGAAGCGACGAACATCGGCTTCGCGTTCGAGGAACAGGTCGCCGGCCATGCTGTCGATGTACACCAGGGCAGGGTCGGCTGGGTCAGGAAAGCCCATGATTACGAACGATCCAGGCATTCCAGCGTGAGCACCGCTGGCGAACGGGATGACCTGGAGGGTGACGTGCGGCTGGGTTGCCGCTTCTGCCAAGACTGCCAGTTGTTCGGCGGTGACCTTGGTGCTGCCTACCTGACGGTGTAGCACCGCCTCGTCAAGAATCGTCCAGAGTCGGATCGGGTCCTTCTTGTGTAGCGACTCCTGGCGCCGGGTCCGTGCCTCTACCCGGGCGCGGATATCGCCTTCGGTTGCCAGCGGCAGACCGGCCTTGATGACCGCGCGGGCGTAGTCCTCGGTCTGGAGCAGGCCCGGGACGAACAGTGACTCGTAGTTGTGGACCGAGCGAGCTTCAGCTTCGAAGCTGATGTAGGTGGTGTACAGCTCGGGCAACTCCGACTCGTACGTCTGGAGCCAGCCCAGCTGGGTGGCCTGCCGGGACAGGGCGATGAGCTCACTGCGCTGGTCCTCGTCGGTGATGCCGTACGTGTCGAGCATCGCCATCAGGGTGCGCCGCTGCGGGCGGACCCTGGCCGTCTCGATGCGGTAGAGGGTGGCGGGGTTGATGCTGGTCTGTTCGCTGACCTCTTCGCGAGTGAGGTCGGCTTCGGTGCGGAGTCGGCGTAGTTCTGCCGCGAGCCGCCGGAGACGCACGGTGGGTGGCTGCCGTCGAGCTGACAACTCCATGTCCCTTCACTCCTGTCGTAGTAAGAGTGTGCCGGTGATGCGCATGCAATGTCCACCCGTGCCCAGTAGGTGACCTAAATGCGCAAGCAAGCCTTGCATTCCTGCTGTGACGTAGGCAATATATGCATCAGCATCTCAGGCTGAAGCGGTCAACGGAAGCCCGCGAATCGGCGATGGGTTCGCGTTCCCAGGGGCCCTCCGCCAGATCGGCCTCGGACGCCTCTCGGCGGGACGCAGCCCGTCACCCGAAGCGGGCCGCGTCCCGCCGAGAGGCCGAGTCAGGGAGGCAACGCAGTGGTTCCATCCCTTGTCCTGGCAGCGGTCGCAATGCTCGGGTTCGCCGCCGGACTGTTCCTTTTCAAGGTCAAGTCACGCTGGTGCCGACGGTGCGGTTCAGCACTGAACTGCCCCGACTGCGGCAGCCGCAGGTCACGCCCGTACCCGGGTCGAACCAGATGGACGAGCGGGCTGTGAGCGGCACGCCGATCATGCCCGAGGTCACGGTCGCACCCGGCGATGTCGTGCACCTACGCGAGCAGGACTACGAGCACGGCTGTGGCCACCTTCGGCTGCGGGTCATCCAGGTCCGCCTCGACCTCAGCCTCTGGTACGACGGCCAGTGGGTATGGCTCGAAGGCATCGAGATCGATCCTGCTGGCCGAGCCGGACGATTCCGGCAGGAACTCGTCCGCGTCGCCGCCCTCCACGGACCACCCGCCGCCATCCGCCCTGAATCCAGCAACACCCGCCGACTCGATCCCGATCCCACGCCCGAGCGCATCCGGAGGTAACAACGTGAGCCTGCCCGACATCACCGCTGCCCTGCGAGACCTGCACGTCTCCGTCCATCAACAGCAGGAGAGGGCGAGGGCCGTCATCGAAGACGCGGAGAAAGTCCGAGCCGAGTTTCGCGCGCTTACGGCGGGTGCCGCCAACCCCCTGGTCAACCGGGCCCTGGGAAACTACGCCCGGGGGATAGTCAAGCTCCGCGCCGGATCATGGCTCCTCGCCCAGGCCGGCGGCAGTCTCGCCGACTACGCTCGGGTGATCGGTGTGCGCCTTCCGCAGCAGCCGGTGGAGGGGGAGCGAAAGGTCGAGCCGTCTCCGGGCGAGCGAAGCGACACCTCCGAGCGTCGACGCAACCAGCGGTCGGCAAGCAGGGGCCAGCCGGCGAACCGCCCCGTTGACCGATCAACCGGCCGACGATGATGATGCTGCTGGTGGCTGGCGGTGGGTCAGCCGCCAGCCTTCGCCACCCCCACGAGGTGCTTTCCGACGAGGTCTCCGGCCTGCTTGAGGTTGTCTACGCCCTCCTCAAGCTGAACAGGTGCCTGTCGGCAGGCGCGTACCGCGCTGTTGAGAAGGTTGTTTTCTCCGCCTCGGCTGACCTTCTGGAAGTGGGCCTGGGCCTTGTTCACGGCATCGATCGCAACGCCGACGCTACGGCCCACCTGCTCCAACACCTGCAGCGTCGTGATCAGTTCCGCTACGACCGAGTTGATCGGGCCACCGCCGCCCCGTCCGGCGGTGATCCGATCCAGCCCCGCGTTCATCGCCCGACCGACGAGCCCGCCAGCCTTCATGCCGGCGTACGCTGCGCCGACCGCAATCAGTGGAGAGGGGTGGTAGCCAGCAGCGTCAACGGCTGCCGTGGCCGCTATCGCCATCCCGCCGCCCGTAGCCTTGCCGATCTTCTCGCTGGCCTTGCTAATGCCATCTCGTGCTGATTCGACTGCGGTGTCACGGAGAGCGCTGGCTGCGGCTGTGAGTACAACCTTTGCCTTACCCCGTGCGCCTGCGCGGTCATCCTGTGTCAGTCGGCGTTGCGATCTCGACCGCCAATTCACCGGCTAGACCACCGGATCGAGAAACGCGCAGCCCGAAGCAACAAGTGCCGGGATGGTGACGCCTGCATCGTGGGCGGCTGTCTGTGCGGTCAACCGTTCCAGGTCAATGCCAGCCTGGAGTTCCTGCTGGTTTTCCTCGTCCAGGCCGGCGCAGGCTTCCCACAACGATGCCTCAGTTGAGGAAAATGCCCACAGTCCATAGGTGATGCCAGTGACCTGTAGTAGGGATACGCCGTTGTGGCCGATGTGGCGGCGGTCTGGTTCTTCGGGGGTGTTGCCCATGCCTTCGGCGAGGGGATAGAGCTTGATGCGACGGAAGGGCTTCTCCAACTCCCCGTTCGGATCGAACTCGATCAGTAGGCCCCGGTCGAGGAGTTGGTCGATGACCGGTCCTGGGCTGGCGGGGCCGGCGCCAGCGGCGAGGAGGTCGCGTTGCAGGGTTTCGCGGGTGACTTCCAGGCGGGCGTGGCGCTCGGGGTCGAGGAAGGCGCGTCCCCATACCTGGAATTCGTCATCGGTGAGCTCCTCGGAGTCGTTGCCGAGCCGGACCTCCCAGTACTCCGGGTTGGGGTCGGGTGGGGTGACGTACCGGTAGGAGGGGCCGAGGTTGAGGCCGACGGGGACGATGACGGTGGGCATCGGGGGACCTTCCGGGGGGATCGGTGTCAGAGGACGGCGTTGTACTTCTCGGTCTGGGCGACGGCGGCCTGGATCAGGCCGGCGCCCTCGCCGAACTTCTGCTTGGCGGCGGTCAGCTTGCCGATGGCACCCATGACGGCGGGCTGCTGGGTGCCGGCCGCGAGGGCCTGGAGTACGGCGATGGCCTTGTCGACCTGGGCGTTCACGCCAGCGAGCTGGGCTAGGGCCTTGTCGGCCTCAGTCTTGCCGTGGGCCAGGCCCGCCTTGATGTCTCCGATGGTGGCCATTGTGTCTTCCTCCCTGGATTGTGGGGTCTGACGCCCTGCGGCCGGCCGCAGGTGCGACTGGTGTCAGCCATGGGTCGCGGCGATGAAGATGAACCACAAGATCGGCATGCCGACGAAGCAGATCGCGCCGCCGACCTTCCTGGACCGGGTGCCACCACCCCCGATGCGGGGCTGCCCGACGAGGCTGATGGTGAGATAGCCGGCGAAGAAGGCGAGCGCGGGTAGCCCACACAGGGACCAGGGCACCAGGTGCAGGGGGATGCGACCGAGGTCCTTGTCGGGGCTGAGGGCAAACATCAGCAGCGATGCGAAGGTGCCGACTATCGCCGCGACTGAGTAGACGAGGGCATTGCGGGCCAGCGGGGTGAACCCCGGCAGTAACGGTGGCTGGGCTGCTCGCCGGTGGGCGTTCTCGGCGGCGGCGTCGGCGGCGTTGGCGGCGGTTGTCGCCCGCCGCAGCGCCTCGGCCGGGTCCGGAATGGGGCCGGGCACGATCCGGCCAAACTGCGGGGCGGGTAGGCGCAGGGTGGCGGCGAGGTGGTGCAGGTGCTGCCGTTGCGCCGCCACCCGCTGGGTGAGCTGGTCCACCGCGGCCTGCCCGTCGCGGCTGGCGGCGGCCTGCTGCTCGCCGCGGGATCGTTCCTCCTTCAGCAGGGCGGACAAGCGGCGGGCGTGATCGGTGTAGGCGGCCCAGCCGCCGTCGCGGGGCAATGGCGTGTCCGGTTGCTCAGTCATGCGTATTCATCGATCTGATCGAGGGTGCCGGGGCGCACGTAGGGGACGATGAGGGCGCGGCGGTTGTCGTGCCGGTCGATCAGCAGCGCGCGGTTGGGGCGGGACTGCCACTCCGAGGCGTAGTCGCCGAGCAGGGAGCCGACCTCGTTGCTGGGCAGGTTGAGGGCGACGAGGCAGGCGACCTCGTTGCCGCCGGTGGGCCCGAGGTCGCTGCTGAACCGGCTCACCGAGCGCCACCAGCCGAGCAGGTGGACACCGTGGGTGGGTCCGTTGGCCAGCACGTCCCGCAGCTCGTCGTGCCCCGAGCGGTAGGTGGTCGGGTCAGTGGTGGTCAGCAGGCTGCTGGCGACATCCGCACCGAAGATCACCAGATGGGTCGTCGGCCCACCATCGGGGACGGTCGGCTGGGCGAGCTCCGCCAGCCGCGCCCGAAGCTGGGCCGCGTTGATCGTCTCGTACGGGTGCCCGGCGGCGGCGATCGCCTCGACGGTGGCGTCGGAGGCCTCGTCGGCGGCGGCGACCAGCGGCGCGATGAGGAACCGGGCCGTGCCGGGCGCGTACTGGCGGGCCAAACTGGCCGTGGCCGCGTAGAGCACGTCGGCCCCGACCGGGGAGGTACCCAGGACCGCCAGGTGACTGCCCGGGGTCGCGTCGAGGGTGAAGCCCGCGGTGGGCAGGCCGACGGCCACGGTCCGGCCGACCAGGGCTCGCCGCCGCCGTACGTCGGGGGTGAGGGCGACGAAGGTGGGATCCTGGTCGGGATGCTGCTCGGCGTAGCCGGCGAAGACCGTCGGCGGGGCAACACCCGGACGGCGGGCACTCCACAGCAGGTGCCGTTGGGCGGCCACCGACCCGGCGTCGGCGTTCGGGAAGCGGACGACCCGGTTCGCCCCCGGAATCCCGGCCGCCGCGTTGATCACCGCCCCGCCGATGGGCAGATTGTCCGCACCGTCGTTGAGCTGGTCGAGGACACCGCCGCCACCGGCGAGGGCGACCCGCAGCGGGAACTGCCCGAAAATGGAGTCGGTCTTGGTGAAGAGCGCCTCCACCCCGGAGATCGTCTGCGACGCCAGGATCAGGTGGACGCCGTACGAGCGGCCCTTGCGCGCCAGCTCCTCAAGAAGCGCCACCGCCTGCTGGGCCACCGCGTCGTTGCCCTCGAAGAGCACATGGAACTCGTCGATCACCGCCAGCAGCCGGGGCATCGCCACATCCGGCCGACCGGTCCGCAGATCGGCCAGCTTCGTCACGCCGGCCCGCTTCAGCTCGGTCGCCCGGCGGGTCATCTCCCGCGACAGGGTCCGCAGCACCGCCAACCCGTACTCCCGGTCGGACTCGATGCCGACCGTGTGCGCGTGCGGAATCCAGGATGGGTCCACCATCGTCGGCGTGAACTCCGCGAACGACACGCCCTCCTTGAAGTCCAGCAGGTAGAGCGACAACTCGTCCGGCGAGTAGCGCGAGGCCAGGCCGTAGAGCACGTCGAGGAGGAACACCGTCTTGCCCGACCCGGTGCGACCCCCCACCAGCCAGTGCGGCGTCGCGTCGTCCAACGCCAGCACACATTCGGTACGCCCCTCCCGGCCAACCACCGTCCGCAGGCCGTCGATCGACGACTGCTGCCAGATCTGCTCCGGCATCAGCATCGTAAAGTCCGTCGCCGTCTGCACCCGAGCCGACTTCGCCAACCGGCGGCAGACCGCCTCCACCAGCGTGTCCGGCGGGCCGGTGTCCAGCCGTACCGGCACCGCCAAACCTGTGTCGTCCGAGCTGAACCGGTGCTGCCCCGGCGGGTCGGAGACCGCGAACACCCCACCGCTCGACGCGGTCAGCGCAGTGGTGCCCTCCAGGCGCGGCGCCGTGGTCAGCCCGCCCGGATGCTGCGGCGGCGGGTAGCCGGCGAGCAGCAGGAACACCCCGGCCGCCGGGCCCGCGTGCGCGATCGCCGACAGCCGGGACCACTCCCGGCGCCCGGCGCCCTCCGGCATCGCCGCCACGCACACCAGCAGCACCGAAGGATCCGACTCACCGCCCTGGGCGCGCTCGATCCGCTCCTCCGCCTCGGCCAGCACCTGCTGAAACCCCGGCAGGTCGATCGCTGGGCGCGGCCACGCCTCCGCCTCGACCATCTCGCGGAACGGACCGAAAACGGTCCCGAGGGTAGCCCCGTCCACCGCCGCGACCTGAAGCACGCCGTCCGGCAACGCCGCCAACACCCGCAGCAGTACGCCGCGCAGCCAGCGCGCCACCGCCGGATCGCGGGCGTCACTGTCGACCGAGAGGTGACCGGCGCCCACGAACGGCGCCACCACGCTGAACCCGCTCCCCGCCACCGGCGTCGTGTCGCCTAGGCGAACCGGCATCGGACGCCCCAGCGCCCCGTCCACGCCGGTGGGAAGATCCGCCGCCGAACCATCCAGTCGGCAACCCAGCCAACCGGGCGTCAGCCCCTCGGCGAGCCGCTGCATCCGGGCGGTGAGACGTTGCGCTTCCTCGCGGGCCTGCGCCGAGACGCCAGCTTCCGCAGCGCGGTCGCGCAACCTCGCCCGAGCAGCCTCAATGTGGGAGACGGCATCCCGGTGCGCCGCCACCGCCCGACCGAACGCTGACGCCACCGACTCCAACGCACGCCCCCAGCTCACCGACCACGGCTACTCGCGCAGACCCTACCCAAAGTGGCCACTCCGAGTCAGCCCCCACGTCGCTCTCGGCGACGGCTTCTGAGGTGTGACCCCGCCAGGCGTGATGAGCGACCGGAGGACGCGGAGTTGGTGGCGCTGCGGGCCCGGGTGGCGTTGCGATCCCTCCAGGGGCGATGAGCGACCACCTGGTCGCGAAGCTGTGCGTGCTGACGCTGCGGTGGGGTTGCGTTCCCTCCAGGGGTGATGAGCGACATGAGGACGTGTTCGCGTTGGACGTTGTCCTGACCGAGTTGCGATCCCTCCAGGGGTGATGAGCGACCTGCTCGGTAAGCCGATCAACTTCCGCCCGGGTGAGTTGCGATCCCTCCAGGGGTGATGAGCGACTGCAAAAACGAGAAGACCGTCACCCTCGCCGCCTACGCGTTGCGATCCCTCCAGGGGTGATGAGCGACGTGGTGGGCCGAACGGGGGCGAGTTGCTTTGTCGGTGTTGCGATCCCTCCAGGGGTGATGAGCGACCAACGCGGCGCCGACCGCGAACGGGGACGACGCATCGGTTGCGATCCCTCCAGGGGTGATGAGCGACTCCTGTGCCGCACCAACGCCGAGGCGATGGGCCAGGGTTGCGATCCCTCCAGGGGTGATGAGCGACCACCCTTTCCGCAGACCTCCTACTCGACGTAGCCGTTGCGATCCCTCCAGGGGTGATGAGCGACCCGAACCTAAAATCGCAGGTCACGGCCATCTTTCCGGGCTCGGTTCTGTCGGATTTTGCAGCAGTCCGGCGGTTGTGCATCTGTGCAGGTCAGAGTACCGAATCTGGGTAGCCTAGTTCAGCACCGAGGGTCTCGACCTCGACGAGGTGTGGCGAGCCGATCCGGTAGATCCGGACGCTGTCGTAGGCCAGGTCCAGTTGCTGGCGGAGGCTGGTGATGAGGCTGCGGTGCTGCGCGGTGGAGAGTTCACCCTCGAAGACGCTGCGTTGAACCCAGTGCAGGTATTGCCGACAGGTGCGGAGCGCGGCGGGGTTACGTTCGACGGCCGTGTCGTATACCAGGACGACGAACATCGCGCTACCACCAGGGCCGGAAGGGCTTGTAGGTCGTGCCTTCGAGGCATAGTCGTACGAGCTTGTGGCGCGGGGGCGTGGGTGGCGATGACCTGACGCGCTTTCACCTCGGTCTCCTCGGCGATGCGGCGCGCCGGGGCATCCCAGTCGATCTTGACAGTTCGTCGGATCAGTGGATAGTGCACGACGCCGCCACGAATGGTCACCCCGCGTCGGGCGAGCAAAAGGCAGTAGTGCAGGACTTGAGCATCGTGTTGCGGCGAGGGCTCGCGAGAGGATTTCGTTTCGTGGACGATGGCCCCTCGGGTGACCCAGTCGACCCTCGCCGCTCCAAGATCGACATCGGCGTGTCGGCGGTATGTCGTGTCGTCAACACTCTCGCCGAAGGCCACGGCCTCGTTGCGGGACTCCGGCCGGTAGCCGTGGCTGTACAGCCACAGCTGCCGAGGGCAGTGCAGCAGGTACTTGACGTGAACCCCACCGATCTCGTCGGTTTCGTCGGTTTCCGGGTCATTTGTCACAGGACGGTGTCCTCGGGTCGTCGCAAGGCGATCCTCCGGCTGGTCCGGCCCAGATCGAGACCCGTTTCCGAGCTGTACGGGGCGTCGACGACAGGGATCCGGTGGTTGCGGCCGACGGTGCCAATGGAGCCCAACGCCCGCCACTGCTGGTAGCGGAGCGGGATGAGCAGCCCAGCACCGAGCAGGGCATGGCCGTCGCGTCCGCTCGTCAGCCGCGCGTACTCCGGTTCGTCGTCCGCTAGGAGAACTTCGACGGTGTCGAAGGATTCGCGCAGCCCATCGAGGAATTCTTCTCGGTCGGTGAAGGGTGTGGTGAAGGTCAGAAAGGTGCGGGCGAACGTGTCGCGGCTGCGACGCGCCTGTTCGTCCCACTGCCGTCCCCAGTCGGTTTGGTATGCCAGTTTCAGCCAGTGGTCGATGGCCTGCTCGGACATCACCGGGCCGGGTGCGGCGGCCAACGCCGACCACGCCGCATCCAGCGCCTCCGGCTGATACGGGTACGGGCTTTCACCGCGGTGCACCCGATACGACACGGGCCCATCAGGGTGGCGGCCGAGCCGGTTGACCCGTCCGGCGCGTTGCGCGACCGCCTCGATCGGGGCGAGTTCGGTGGCGCCCCGGTCAAAGTCAAGCCGCAGGGATACCTCCACCGCTTGGGTGGCCACCACCAGTCCGCCGCGCCGTGCCGGATGACCGGGTCGCCGTTCGCCGTGCCGGGCGAGGAGCCGTCGTTCGATAACGGCACGGTCACGGGCGCGGAATCGGGAGTGCAGCAGCAGCGCCGCGGTGTCCCGGTCCGCCTCAGCGGCAACCGCCCTGGCGGTTGGGGCTAGTTCGGTGTAGAGCGCTTGGGCGGTGGCGACGGTGTTGGCGACGAGTAGCACGCTGTAGCCGTTGGTGAGCCAAGACCGGACGATCTCCAGGCTGGCCGGGGCGGTCAGCGGTTGCTCGTCAAGCACGAGCCGGTGCCGGTCGGGTGCCGTTCCGTTCGGTGCGCGGTGCAGGGTCACCGGGCGCCGCAGCGTTTCACGGATGAGGGTGACCATGGGCGGTGCGAGGGTTGCGGAAACGACCGCTACCCGGGTGCCCAACTTCTCCCACAGTTGCATGCACGCGCAGAGCCGGCCGAAGGTCTGCGGATCGTAGGCGTGCAGCTCGTCCAGGACGATCAGGCTGTTGGCCTGCTCCAGCAGGACGCTCGCGTAGCGGGGGCCGGCGATCGCCCCGATGAGGAGCTGGTGAGCCGTCGCTACCCGGAACCGCTGGGCGAACAACCGCATCGCCCCGGCGCGGGAGCTTGCCTCGCCGGCGTCGGCGGCTGTGGGCGCGCAGCCGTCCCTGGCCGCGTCGGCCAGGACCGACAGGGCGGCCGCACCGTGCAGCACACCGATGTCGGCTGCGGTTTCTCCCGCAGCCGGCAGCAGGTCCTGGCGGAACCGGTTGGCGGCCGCGTCGATCGACGCGCGGTAGGGCAGGACCCACACCACCCGGGGCTGGCCGGGCATGGCCGGCAGTTGCCGTGCCGCCCACCCGAGACCAGACTCGGTCTTGCCCGAACCGGTAGGTGCGATCAGGATCAGGTGTCCGTCGGTCTCGGCGGCTTTCCGCTGGTGCGGGTAGGGCTGGTAGGCGAGCCCGGCAAGGTAGTCCGACGGCAGCGGCAGGTGGGTTTGTAGGGGGACGTGGGCGGAGGCCGAGTGGTCGGCCAGCGTCACCGCCCCTTGCAGGAGAACGCCGACCAGGCCGTGATCGGCGCTGACCGGCTCCTCCCATGCATTACACAGATCGGCGAACTGCTTCCGGGCCCGTTGCCATAGCCATCGGTCCCCGTCAACCGGCACTGGTACGCCGAGCTGATCGGCGTACCAGTTTAGGACCGCGCGGTGTCGTTGGAGCGGCACCTGGCCGGTCGGCTGGCCCGGCGGGGGGTCCGGGTCGTGGCCGAACTTCCGCTTCCAGGCGGCGGACTCCGGGTAGAGGTCGAGCAGAGCTCCGCTGCCATTCGCCGAGCGTAACCAGCGGTGGTGTAAACCGATCCCGGCGGCGACCAGAGCCCGTTCGTTCGACGACAGCCCATCGCTGAACAGATCGAGGTAGGCCAGCGATAGCACCTCGTGGCGCTCGCCCCAGCGGTGCCTGGGCTGCTTGACCTGCCGCTGGAACCCCTCGGCGACCTTGCCCGCGTCGTGGAGTAGCGCCGCGAGCCCAACCAGGTTCCAGAAGGAGGGCCAGTCGGCTAGAACGCCGATGGGTCCGATCCGGTCGGCAACGGTCTGAGACGCGGCCCAGGTGGCGTAGCTGTGTTCGGTGAGTCGTTCCGCGTGGCCCAACCGGCCTGTTCGGCCGGTGCGGTCGACGGACTTGGCCCACACCTCGTCGAGGACTTGCGGCGCGGTGTTCATCGTTCGTGAGCTGCCGGCACGGGTCGCAGCCACACCGCCTGGTCCCCGTCGCGAAGCGCATGGCGCACGGGCAGCCGGGCAGCCGGTGCGGCGGACCACAGATAGTCGCCGTAGTGGGTGGTCAGCCGGTCAGCGTGGATCAGCTCGGCGAGCCGGATGGTAACCGCGGTAGGCGCAGCGTGTCCGCCGTGTGGGGCCAGCGCGTGTCCCACGACGGCCTCGTCGGTCGGCTGCAGTAGCACGGACGTGACTGATCGGACGAACACCAGGTCCTGGGAACGGCCCATTCGCAGCGCCCAGACCGGGCGACGCAGGGCGGCGGCGATCCGTTGCCCGTCGGGCTCGGGGATCCAGAGCGTTACGTTCAGGTGGGCGAGGAACGGCCGGTCCTTGAGGGCCGTGCCGCCCGTGATCGCACGGACCCGGCCGCCGGCAGCCGGGTTCTTACCATCCGTAGCGATGGGGTGGTACGTTTCCGCGTCCACGCCAAAGCCAGCTGCGTACGCGCTGTAGCCGAGCGTCACCGGCTCTCGGGGGGCTCCCGTCGCGGCGGCCAACAGGCCGCGTAGCGAAGACGGCGGCGGCACCGGCAGGCACCGGGTCAGCCCAGGGAACATCGGGTCGCGGAACGACGCCACCGGTGCGAAGAGCTCCACCCGGACCGCCTCCAGCCCGACAGATTTACCCGGTGTTGCCTCCATCGCACCGGCCGTCAACCTGTCGACTGTCATCGCGCCGGGTCGTCGAACCAGGAGTCGTGGGTGCCGGCTCGTAACTCGGCCGCCAACGCCCGCAGCATCGTTCGAGGATGCTCAATGAGCACCTCGCCAGTGTCGATCTCCGCAGCGAGGTCGGACTCGAACTGTTTGCGGATGATCTCGTTGAAACCGGGTCGCCAGCCCACCCGCACCGGCGGCTGCCACCGTTCGTTCCACGCCTCCAACTCGGCCCGCAACACGTCGCCGCTGACCCGCAGCCCGGAGCCGTCGTCGGCGCCGCTGATCGCGAAGTCCAGCGGGTTGACGCCACCATCCATTGTCAGCAGCATCAGCAGCGTCGGCGTTCGGTCGCCGTAGTGCAGCCCCTTCTTCGCCCCACCCGTGACTTCGGCGAGCGCCTCCAACAGCAGCGCGGCTCGTTCACGCCGGACCGCCAGGGGCAGTCGTACCGCGGGCTGGCCCCGGAACGTTACCGGCTCCGCGCCGACGGCGACCGCATCGGCCACCTGCATGGCCGCCTCCTGGGTCAGATAGTTCGCCCTGCCCACACCCTTCGCGGCAGGCAGGGTGAACGTGCCGATGCGCGGCACGTCGAGCAGGAACGGCGCCGCGAGATCTGCGGTGTAGAACTCGTGGGCATGTAACACCGGCTCGTCGATGCCGCGGGCCATCACCCCGTAGTCCTCCGTCGGCCGGGCCGGTTCCACCGCCAGCAGAGTGCCGACCATGAAAGGGCTGTCCCGCAGGGTGGTGTTCGTGTCCTTGGACTTGGCGGTCGCCTTCAGGTAGCCGAACAGGTCGTCGTCGGCGTACCGGATGGGGTCGGCTGCGGTGGTGGCCTTCTGCGCTGTGCCCTGCTTCCGACCCACCCGCTCAGTGGGGGAGGGGAGCGAGCCAAGCTCGGTCATCGTGTCGCGCAGCCAGCGCCGGAACGCCTGCGCCGAGACGTACGGGTAGGGCTGCCGGCGGATCAGTGTCTTCTTGACCCGTGCGGTCGTCGCCTCACCGCGGCCGTTGTTGGGGGCCCCGGCGGTCACCGCCAGTACGATTTTGCCTGCCAGAAAGGCCATCAGGCGTACACCTCCTCCTCGTGGGGGTCGAACTGAATCTCGTCGTCAATGTCGTCTATGTCGTCAACGTCGTCCTCGTCCTCGGAGTCGGCGGGCTTGCGTCCGATCGGCGCCTCGGCCGCCACTAGGTCAGCTACGACTTCGAAGAAGAGTTGCGCCCGCCACCGCCAACTGTCGGGTCCGGCCGACAACAGGGTGGGGGTGATACCGCTGATGTCTGGTGCTGGGCAACCGTCGCGTAGTAGCCGGGCACTGGCCGCCATCAGCAATTCGTGCAGGGCGTAGCCGCTTTTTGTGGCCCTCGCATACTCGTTGAAGCGGCCGCGCGGGTTGTGCTCGGCGAGAATCCAGGCTGCGACCAGCTGGCGGGCCGGTGCGAGGCGTGCGACATCCATCCCGTACATCTCCTCCTGATAGGCGCGGGCCAACCGCCGCCATGCGTCAACGGTGATGGGGTCGGCAGGTGGGTTGGCGACAGCCTGGTGCAGCGCGTGCAGAAATCGGTCGACCGTGGCCTGCTCGTCCACGAAGAGCGTCCGGGCGATCGCCGTGTGTCCACCCGGATCCGTGTCCCGCCGGGTCAGCGAACGGCGCAGCCGAAACCACCCGAGTCGGGTTGCTGGGTCGGCCTCGATCCGGGCGAGTAGCCGACCGGCAGCCTGCCGCGTCCCGCTCACCCTCAGCCATGGTTCCTGGTTGTCGTTCTTGAACGACCACAGCACCGCGTCAACCGGCGGGTCAACGGCATGTGCCCGCATCGCCGCCAGCGTGACCGCCTCCGCGCTCGCGCCAGCGGGCACACCGGCGAAACCCAGCTGGTGAATGCGTTCGGCCCGGATGACATTGCGGGCGACGAAGCGTCGCTCCACTGCAGTGTTCGCACACATGACGACGGTTGCCGAGCCGGCGGTAACCCACGCCCCGTACGGCAGGGCCCACATCGACACCCGACAGCCACGGCAGGTCGGCCAGCCCGCCACGCGCGGCGGCAGCGTGTTCGCCGCGTGGGCTCTGCCGAACAGCGGCAGGCGGGTCTTGTCCCACAGCGTCACCGTTGGCGCGGAGCAGAACGCGCAGGGTAGGGCATCCGCAGCGGGCACATCGGGGGTGAACAGGTTTGCCACCAGCGGCCGAAGGGCGGCCGGATCCCTGGTCCGCGCGTGGTGGGTCGCCTTCGCGTTTGGGTAGAGCGCGAGCAGCACCTTCCACCAGTCCGGAGTTGGGGCGGGATCCGGGCGGCTCGACACCGCGACGATATCTTCGATCAGTCGTCGGGCAACGCTGTCCAACTCGTCCGCGGTGACGTCGCCGGGTTCGGACCGACCGGCGAGTAGCGCGACCGCCCGAGCACCGCAGCGTTGGAACGGATGTGTGGTCAGGGCCAGCGCGGGTCGGTCTCCAGCGGCGTCGGTCACCGGACCCATCCGAACCCCTGGATGGTGGACAACCCGAGACCCCATTCGCGGAGTGCAGCGATCAGGCGGGGGTCGGCGTCCAGGCGCACCTTTGCTGTCGCCCCGATCCGGAAGCCGCCCGAGACGTCGAAGCGTCGCCGGGGCCCGGCCGCCACCACCTGCACCTCGGCGTCGCCCGGCAGGCCGAGCAGGTCGGCCTTGTGGCGGATGTTCGCCAGCAGCGCGCCGACGAAGCCCTCGTCATCGGGGAGCAGGTACCGGTTCCCGCCGGCCTTCACCAGCACCGGCGAGCGGGTCTCCAAGACCGCGGAGGATTCGGCGTCAACGGTCGGCTCCAGCTGCATGCCCTTGATCGTCAGGGTGACCGGCCCCCACCGCAGCTCACGTCGGCCGGTGATGCCGGCCAGTAGCGACGCCGCCAGCGCCGGTATCGGCGACCCGAACCAGATTCTTCCGTTGCCCGACATCATGTACGCGCGGGGCTTGGCCCGGGCGCCGAAGAACACCGGGGGCGAGATCCCCACCGGCCGGGGGGAGTTGGCCGGTGCCCAGCTCCCGTCGTGCAGCTGTGTCGCCAGGGCCGGTGACTGGTCGGCGAGCACGCTGTACACCACGGCGTGCGCCACGCCGTGCACGTACCTCCAGGGAAGCACCGCGTCCGGCCCGGCGACATCCACGTAGAACCGCATCTGTCTGATCTCCATTCATGTTCTGGCCCCGGAGGCAAAACGAGCGGTGGCAGCAACCGATACGGGGGTTGAGCCATGGCATCGTTGGGTCGTCGATCCGAGTTGGACGAGATGGTTACGGATCTGATCGGGCCCGAGCCGGAATCGGACCCGATCAGGAACGGTGTTGGGGCCGTCGGCCCTTTTTCCCGGCCCGGCGGCCCTGTGCTGGAATCTTCTGGTCGCTGGTCTCCGTTTTCTTGTCAGCACCACTGTCGAGGTACGGAAGCCGCTGCTCGTTGTCTCGTACGTGCGGCAACGCCCACCTGCGGTCCTCCGCCCTCTCGTTCGCGACGAACCACTGGTAGCTCTCGGCCTGGGGCTGCCTCGTCGTACGCGGGTAGTGCACGGGACCGTTGACGGCCCTCGCGGCGGCCAGGTACGACTCGGTGGCTTCCCGGAGCACCTCGTTCTCCCTCGCCGTGGCGGTGAAACGCTCCGCCAACTCGGTGAGCCGGTCCGGGATGACGGGATCAGGGCGGGTCAGGTGCAGCCAGCCGGTGCGGACCCCGGCGCCGTCCCACACCCGGGTACGGTCGGTCGCGAGGCGGGCGGTGACAACGCCGAAGCCGTACGGTTTGCCGGCGCCGAGCCGTAGCGGAGCTTCCACACCCTGGGTGAGCAGCCAGATCAGGGCACCGAGTTCCGCCTCGGGTACCCCGTCGAGGAAGAGCTCGACGTGGAACGTCACCCCGGGCCGGACCCAACCGCGATGGCGGACGAGCTGGCTGGCGTGGGACCGGTTGCCGGCCAACGCCAGGTACCCCCGGCTGGGGTCCTCCTGATCGGCTGGCGGCTGCCAGTGGTCGGGTTCCTCCGCGCGCCAGCGGTACATCTTGCGCCCCCGCAGCCCACCGTCGGCGGCGTAGCCGGCGGACTTCTCCGCCCCCGTTGGCATCGGCTCGCCCGTCTGGGGGTCGGGGGAGCCGTAGAAGCGGAACTGCGTCGGCTTGGGGCTACTCAGCGGCGCGAGGGTGATCCCCTCCGGAGGAAATGCCTCGGGACGCCAGTCGGGAGACGCGCAGGTGATCGACCGTATCCGTAGCCGGCCCCGGTAGCCCGAAGCGCCGACGTTGGTCTCGGCCTCGTCGTCGCGCCGACCGGGTGGCACCCAGCCGAACAGCCGGTCCGCCGGGGAGAGCCGATCAGGCTCCGGCGCGGGACGCAGGCTCTCGTGCAGTAGTTCGTCGGGGGATGCCTCGTACGGCAGCCGTCCGACCAGGACCGGGTGGACCTCACTGATCGTGCGCCGGGTTGCGTCGTACCGGACGTAGACGAGCGTGCCGGGCGGCAGCGTACGTAGTTCCGGGGTGCTGGGCACGTGCCAGGATCGTTCGATGCCGTCCGCGGTGGCGGGGTCGTGGCGGTAGGTGGCCTTGGGGTCGTTGTAGCCCTGCGCCAGGTCGTAGGCGCGCAGCACCGACTGCCAGTACCGCACATGCTCCTCGGTGACCGGGATGTCGAGGCCCGGGGTCTCCACGAACAGCCGCTCGTACCGCTTGACCTCAATGGAATTTCCGCCGGCTGACAACCACCCGCGCACGATCCGGGACGGCCGGTCGGCGTCGTACGAGCCGGACCCCCTGCCCGGGGATGCTGCGGTCCGCAGGTGAGAGTGAATCTCCGCCTCGGTTCGTGCCAGGTGGGTCACCCGCGCGACCCCGCCATTGCTCCCCGATTCGGGCAGGACGACCCGGGCGTACACCTCGGTCCCATGGTGGCGGCTCAACGGCCCGGCGGACAGGTCGCCAAGACGACGTACCGGCTTTACCGGCTTTCCCTGACCGGGCTTGCCGCGATAGGCGGGGACCAGGGCCGCGTACTGTGCCGGATGGGTAACGTGCCGCCGCCTCCAGTCGGCGTCACCCTGGCACAGCCGGAAGTAGTCGGTGTCGCCGTCCCGGTGGACCCGGGCCGGGGTGAGGTGAAGCGCGGCGGCGGTCGTCGCCCGGTAGGCGAGCCGTTCGTGGTGTTCGAAGAAGACGCCGAACCGGCTGGCGGTGACGGTTTCGTAGGCGCTGCGCAGCGCCCCTTTCAGCGACGCGCCGTGGATCAGCGGCTGTCCGTCCGCGTCGACTCGCACGTCGAAGGTCTTGGGTCCGTCCTTCGGTGGGTCGACCACCGGCACGGGCAGCAGCAGCGGGGTGACCGTGGTCAGCGTCAGGGCCAGGGTTCCGCTCCACTGACTGTCGGCGTGCCGGGCGTGGCTGGGCGGGGCGTCGTCGTCCAGGCCGGTGCCGGCGAGACGGGTACCGTCCTGGTCGCTGCGGGGCAGGGTCGGCACGAAGGTGTACGGGTTGATGAACCCGCCGTCTTGCACCGCCGCGGCCCGTTCGGCGGCGTACGTGACCTTCGCCAGCGCCGCGACACCCGCCAGCCGGACGGTCCGCTTCCCGCTCTCGGCCAGGTTGATCGTCACCTCGACGTCCACGCTGCTGCCCTCGGCCATGGTCTCCACGTGGTCGGCGAGCGCGTCGTCCCACTCGGAGCGGTCGCTCCGCTTCGGCTTGGCGTCCTTCGTCCGGCCGGTAGTGTTGATCACCCCTTCGAGGATGTCGCCGCGTTTGGTCAACGTCGTGCGGACGGTCTTCTTCAGCTTGCTCCGCGGATCGCTCATGCCGCCGTCGCCTTCCCGTCGGTCTCCGTCGCAGTGGCCACCGCACGCACCGTGGCCGGGTCGGCCGCTCGCAGTCTGACCGTGCGGGTGTCCGCGATGTCGCGGTTGCCGTGTGCGTCCTCGCCGAGATACTCGACGGTCTCGACGAGGAGCACCTGGCCGGCGGTCGCCACCACCGGCAGGTGCGCGGTGGCGTACCGCTCGCTGTGCAGGACGGACCAACCGGCGGTACGGTCTGCGCGGACTGTGCCGGCGAGTAGCCGGTCCTGGGTTTCCCCGCGCCGTGGTGGTGGGTCGGCGGTGACACTTTCGCCGGGTGGCAGGCTTGCCGGCTCCTCGCCGACGGCGACCGCCGGGCCGCGTCCGTCCGGCGTGCGCAGCCACCGCAGCTCCCGCAGCTCGTCGAAGCACACCAACTCGTACGCCTCGGTGAGCACGTCGCCGGGGGAGCAGACGGTCTCGACGGTGCCGTCGGACCCGAGCCGCAGCCAGGTGGCAGCCTTCGCGGAGAGGGCGTAGCCGATCGCCGCCCAGCCCGGTGGGCTACTGGTGGTGAACCAGGCGACCGCGTCGGCCGCGGTGAGCGGTTCGGTGGCCCGAACGGCGTGTAGCGCCGCGTCCTGGTTGCTGGTCACGCTCCTGCCTCCTGGAATGTGTCCGCCCAGCCGGTCATCGCCGCGGTGACCTGTGGGGGTGGGTCGGTGAGAACGGTGTCGAGGGTCTGTCCGGCCAGTGCCTGCCACGGTGTGCTCAGCCCGGCGCCGTCGAACGTCACGCCGGTGACCTCGATCTGGCCCCGGCCACGGCTGCCACCGAAGCCGAGGGCGAGCCATCCATCCCGTAGGTCCCGCAGGACGAGCAGCAGCAGCGGTAGCGCCAGCGCCGCCGACCCCGCGCTGCCAGCAGCGCCGTACCGGTCCAGCTGGGCAACATCAATATCGATTGAGATCGGTTCCCATTCCGTCGTGTGGCTCGGTTCCAGGACGCTGAACAGCCGGTGGTCGCTGGCACCGCCGGTCCATCGGTCGATGGCGACGTGGTCGCTGACCGAGAGCGGGAGGTGCTGCCGGATTTTCGCCAGCTCCTGGTGCAGCCCGGATCGGGCCTGCTCCCGTTGGCTGTTGCGCTCCTTCCGCTCCGCGCGTTCCCCCCGGGTGGCCGGATTCGTGGGGTCAGGGCTGATGCTGATGATGTCGTTCCACTGTCGGGCGTCAACCTGCCCGACGCTGTGGCAGTCGGCGACGGCCAGGGTGCCGCGACGCCCCCGTCCGTCGCCGCGGTGCCCGGCAGGGCGCCCCCGACCATCCCGGTCGCCGACGGGTGCGGACCCGAACAGCACGTCAACGCCGGGTGGTGGCTGGCGCAGGGCATCGTTGAGGTCCGCCGGGGCGTCCTGCCGCCGCAGCGTACGGACGATCCGTTCGGCGTGTGCGCGTAGCACGCCGCGGATCGACGAGCCGGGCAGCAGTAGCCGGACCGTCCCGTCGGCGGCCGTGTCGGTCAGCGGCAGCGTGTCGACCACGGTGCCGGGAAGCGAGTCGCGTACCAGCAGCGGACCGGTCGGACGCCAGGCGATGCTGATCCGCAGCCGCCCATCTCGCGGCTGGTCCCGCCCATCTCGTGGCTGGTCGCCCCGGGTCGAGCTCTCCTCGGCCAGCGGCGGTGACAGGGTCGGGGCCGTGCCGGTCAGCCAGGCAACCAGGCCGGCCGGGTCGGAAAGGTCGGCGCTGCGGATGGTGACCTCGCCCAGCCCCATCCGGCCGAAGCCCCGACCCCGGCCGGCGCCGATCGGAACCCGGGCCTGGGCCAGCCCCGTCACCAGGGCATCGACGGCGTCGCGGACCAGCGCCGACCACCCACCCGGATAGTCCGGAGCCGCGGTGGTCGGGGTGTCGGCGACCAAACGGAACGCGAAGCGGGTACCGGACGGCAGTACCTGACGGGTGTAGAGGAAGTTCGCGGCGGCGGTGGCCGAAACCCGGTCGATACCGACGCCGTCGCGCACTGTCGGCGCGACCTCGTCAGCAACCAGGTGCGCGTCGTCCAGGCGGATCCACGACGGCGACCCGTCCCGGCTGTTCGGGGTGATGCTTCCGAACAGCGCGGCGGTCACGGCGGCCGGATCCCCGCCACGGGGAAGGTCGACGCCAGCGAGGTAGGC
This sequence comes from Salinispora goodfellowii, assembly GCF_059570675.1. Classification (NCBI taxonomy): domain Bacteria; kingdom Bacillati; phylum Actinomycetota; class Actinomycetes; order Micromonosporales; family Micromonosporaceae; genus Salinispora; species Salinispora goodfellowii. Next base: position 489,463 of record NZ_JCANTD010000002.1, read on the forward strand.
GCGCAGGGCCCCAGCGATTGAGGTGCCGGGCAGGAACGGTTGCCCCCTACCGTCGCGGGCGATGGTCAGGCTCGCCCCGGCGGTGGTGTTCCAGCCGCCGATGTGGATGGGGCCGAGGCAGGTGAGGGTGCCGAGCACCTCGATTCGGGTCCCGATGGACTGGCCCATCAGCGGTTCTCCTTCCCGGTGGCGCGGGTGAGCCGCTGTAGCGCGTCGCCGACCGACACCATCAGCGCCTCGGTGTGCAACCGCTGCCGTACGGACTCTTCGCGCCCGGGGCCGAGGACCAGAAGGGGCTGCTCACCGTCCAAGCTGAGGCGCTCCCAGACCCGGTTCGGGTTCTCGATCAGCAGCGCGGTCAGTGCGTCGAGGACCTCCGGGGTCCACATCTCCCGGCGGGCGCGGACCGCCTTGGTCTGGGTCAGCCAGTTTCGGACCATCTCCCGCCCACCGGGCAGGGTCAACCGCTCCAACTGCCCCCGAAGTGACCCGAGCTGGGCCCGGTTCCTGGCCAGTCGGCTGATCCCGGGGACCAGGGTGTCGGGGTTCAGTTCGGCGCTGGCCCGCTGGACGGCCCGCCGCCAGGCGTTGAGCTCCAGCGGGTGGGCCAGCTCCGGGCAACCGTCGACCTGATCCACGTCGCCCGTAACCGCCGCTTTCGGGGATGCGGGTGCCGGCTGGTCCTGCTCCCCGGCTCCGGCGAAGGCGACCGCTGGTCGTTCGGGTTCCAGCTCCGGCGGGTTGAATCGGACCCGGCCGTACCCTTCGACGGTGCGTTCACCGATGCCTTCGCGTTCCAACTCGGCAAGCCGGGCTGGGTCCACCCGGCCGATCACGGCCAGAGTGATGACACTGCCGGCCCGCAGCGCGACCTGACTCGGCCGTGGGCGCCCCCAGGCCACCCCGAAGCCGTCCCGGCGAGTCGCCCCACTGACCGTCTCCGCCGCCTCTACCGTGCAGGACGCCGGAGCCAGGGCAGCCGACATGGCGCGAGCCAGGGCCCGCGGCGACGGGTCGGGGGTCAGCCGTTCATCGCGGAGTAGTACGTCGGAGACGCACCACACCCGCAACGTGTCCACCCCCGGATCCGGATCCAGTGGCGTCGGCAGCGAGTCGACCACGTCAACGACCTCGACCAGACCGAAGTCGTCCTTCCGGGACCGGCCGAACCGAAGCGGCTCACCCCGGTCCAACCGGAGCCGGAACCCGGCCGGCAGCACAACGTCGCTGCACAACAGCGTTCCCGGGGCGATCCCGAGGTAGGTGTAGACGCCGCCGCTGGCGACTGTGGGGCGGCGAGCCTCGTCGTCAACCACCGCGTGCGTGGAGACCGTCATCGCGGGCGTCACCTGCCGCCAACCGCGGCGGTCCGGTGCGATCCAGCCGGACATCGGCTTGGCGCGTTCACCTCGTTCCGGCTCGGCCCGCAGCATGTTGTAGACGGCCGTGCCGAGCCCTTTGTCGCTTCGTTGCCACACCGCCGGCACCGGCCGGGCGGGCACTACCGCAGCTCCGTCCCGCGTGCCGGTCCCAGTGCGATCACTGAGGACGGCGGGGACCGCGTCGCCGACGCTGATATCACCGAGGCCGATCTGCCTGCGCGGCGCGGCCTGCTCATCCGACCCTGGCTCGGCCCGGCCCATCATCGTGCCGAGCAGGGCCGTGCCGGGGATCGCGTCGCGGCTGAGGACGGCGTTGCCCAGCACTTCCTGCGCGGCCACCACCGGCGTGATCACCCGAAGGACAACCCGGACGGCGCGCCGCGGCGTACGGTGCAGCCGGTCGTACGGATAGAAGTCGACCGCCTTGGCCGGCGCGGGCGGCGGCGGGGGTGTGGCCGGCGCACCGGTGGCGAGCAGCTCGACCAACCGTGCGTCGATGACCGTCGGATGGATGTTCCCGCTGCCCTGGTCGACCCGAGCGCCGGGGAGCAGGACCGCGACCCGGCCGCTGCCCCGGTTCCGTTTGCCGCCCACCGCCTCGACCAGCCGCGCCCCGGCTCGCAGCAGCAGCTCCGCCGGCACGGGAAGCTCCACGCCACCGGAGTCCGGGTCGTCCGAGGCCGCACCGCCGGTCGAACCGGGCATGACGACAGTGGCCTTCGCGGAAAGTCGTAGGCCCCGGACCGCCCGCTCCTCGACCCGCAGCCGGCGGTCGACCGCGGTACCTGTCTCGTCGTCGATCTCCACACCGGGCCGCAGCACGACCGCTGCCTGGGCCAGCGCGGGGCGGCCCCGCACCCCCTGCCGCAGCCAGCCGGGGGCACGTACCGGGGTCAGCCGCAGCGCGGCCGGCGCCGGTGCCCGCCCGGCCCGTGCGGTTTCATCCCCGGGCTGGCCGGCCTGGGAACCGAACAGCCAGGTGACCCACGCCTGCCACGCCTGCGGCTGACCGGTGGGCTGGTCGAGGGTGCGGGCGACGGTCTCGCAGGCGTCGCGCCACACCCCGACGAGAGTCTTGGCCGGTACGAACGGCAACCCATCGCTGTCGCGGCGAACCTCAGCGTCGATGGTGCCGAGCCGACCCTGGCCGGTGCCGATGTGCCAGTCGCTGAGGAAGTCCAGGGTGATCTCGAACGTCGCGGGCAGGGTCATCGGGCACCACCAACAGGGATTGGTGCTGTCTCCGCCGCGGACCGGGCGGGCGGCTCCAGGCGTAGTCCGCGCAGGTGCAGCACGTCGAACAGGCGGAGGAACCGGTCGGACTGGACATCCAGCAGTTCGCGGGCGCGGTCCCGGTGGTGGATCCGGCTGACGAGAAGCTCCAGTTGCCGCCGGTACTCGGCGAGGCTGCGGTCGGCGGCCTCCCGCAGGGCATGCGCCTGCACCCCCGACAGCCATCCGTCGGAGTCGAGCCCCCGGTCGAGTTCGTCCAGCAACTCGACGCTGCGATGACGCAGCTCCGCGGGCAGCTGCTCGGCAGGGTCAAGCAGGTACGGCCCGGCGTGTCGGGCCACCGCCGTGCCGTCGTCCAGGTGGACATACTCCCGCAGTTCGGCAAGTTCGCGCAGCGTGGACGTGTGCGCCACATGGAGGTCGAAGGCGGCCAGAGGGCGCCCCGTGGACGTGAGCCGTTTGGCCGAGACGGTCAGCGCCTCGGCCAACCCGTACGCGGTGGCGAACGGATGGTGTGACTTCACCACCGCGATGCCGGCGGAGGCGGTGAGACCGGCATGACCGGTGGCGGCCTCGGTGATCGCCGACAGCTGCGGTTGGGCGGCGGTGCGCCGGGCGAACGCGGCAGCATATTCCTGCACAAACGGCACAGCCAACGCGGCGTCGCAGGCCACCGTGACATCGTCTCCGCCGACGACGATCGGCAGCAGCCGCCCAGTCATGTCCCCGTCGGCCCGACCGGCGACCAGCTGGGCGACCGCATCCCGTACGGCCTGCCAGGTGGCTGTCTCCAGCTCCACCGACACAGCCCGCTGATACTGGGCGCTGCCCGCCAGCGACGTTTGCGCCACGCCCTCGACCCGGGCCACGTGTTCGTTGAACCGGTGGAAGATCCGGCCGACACCGTTCCCGTCGGCGTGCACCACGGCCACCCACCCGCTGTGCCGCAGCACGTCCAGGTGTACCGGGACGACGGCGGCCAACTGCTCGCCGAGCTTCTCGCGGAGGCGCCGCTGCGCCTGATCGCGGGCCCGGGATCGGGCCAGCATGCCGGCCGAGGCCGGTACCGGCTCCTCACCCTCGCCGTACACCTCCAGTCTGGCGGCCGGCTGGCCGCTGTCGCGGCACAGGCGGTGCCACGGGAACACCCGATCTCGTACCAGCGGGTCCGGCCGGGCGGCCCGGATCGCCGCATGCCGCCGGTAGGTTTCCGCGCGGGCCGGCTCGTGCGCGCCGTCGTCGGTCGGGTCGAACGCGGGGCCGACCACTCCGGTCACCCGCATCCCCGGCGCCTCCCGCAACGCCCGGCCGGTTACCTCTCGAATTATCGCCCGGCCCACCTCGGCCGAGTCGACCAGCAGCAGCGCCTTGCCCGAAACCGCCATCACGGAACTGTCGGGCGAGAGCCCGAGCCGGTCGGTCGCCTCACGCACCCACGCGGTGCCGACGTCGTGCACCAGTTGGGAGGCGCCGACGACGTGCCGTAGCCGGTTGCTGCCGAAGATGTACCGCTGGTTGCCGCCCGTCTCGATCAACACCCAGCGCCGGCCGGCGCCGGGCCTATCAACCCCGGGTCCTGTCTCCATCGTGGGTCTCACCGTCTGTTGTAGGGGGAGCGTAAGAATGCTTGCCGACCATCAGTCCTCCGGCGCTGAACGCGTGGCGAGGCCGGTCAGCCTTGCGCGCCAGTCGCACAACATATCTGCATGTGTCACGCTCGGGTGGCCGGCAGCGATCGCGGCATCGAGGAGTGTCAGCGCGGCGGCGACCTCCTCGGCAGGCACCGCCACTTCACTGGTTGCGGCCGCACAGAGCGCGCGCGCCACTACCTTCGCGGTACGCCGGATCGCCGGCGGTGGAGCCGTCGGCCGTAGCAGCTCTCGCGTGCTGGGGTCGGCCAGCACCGCGCGGGCGTGCCGGACCGCCACGGCCACGGCGCGCGCCCGCGCCTCGTGTTCCCGGTCGGGGGTCACCGCAGCCAGGTCGGTGGCGATCTCGGCGGCCAGCTCGTGGCTGGCTCGGGCCGCCGCCGACTTGGCCGCGTACCCGGCGGGCTCCCGGCGGGCCACCTCAGCACGTACCGCCGCGACCCGTTCCTGGATCAAGAGTGCCCGGCGCAGGTCGGCCCGCCGCCCGCCGTCGGCCAACCAGGCCGCATAGTGGTGCAGGTGGAACAGCTGCGCATCGCCCAGGGAGTCAACCTGCGCCGCCAGGTCGGTCCCGGGGCCCATGCCGCGCGCCGTCAGGATCGCCGTCCACCATCGACGCACCGTCGCCGCGGTCAGGCCCGCGGTCAGGCCCGCGGTCAGGCCCGCGGTCAGGCCCGCGGTCAGGCCCGCGTCCGCGTCCGCTGACCGTTCGGTCGGAGCTGCCGGCGCTGTGTCGCCGGGGGGGCGATCCGTGGCGGTGTCGCGGAGGGCGACGATGCCGATCTCCAACAGGTAGCCGACGGCGCCGGGGTCCAACCATCCGTGCCGCCACGCCTCCACGACCCGCTGCTGCGAGGCAACCAGCCGCGCGGCCGCCGCATCCCGTCCGGTCGCCGCATTCCGCCCGGTCGCCGCCGCCCGCCCGGGTATGTCCGGGGTGTCCGCCGAATGCGCACGCGGCGGATCCCACACCTCGAGGTACGCGCCGTACGCCGTCAGCTGCAGTGACACCGGATCGTCCGCAGCGAGGACGGTGGTGCAGCGGCCAACAGCCGCGGCGACGAGTTCGCGGGTCTGCGCCCGCAGCTGCGGCCAGTCCACCAGAAGCTCGTCGCGGTACCGCAGGTAGTTGGCGGTCACGTGCGCAAGTAGCAGGTGGGCGCGACGCCGTAGCAGCGGCGCGGCGGCCAGCGTGTCGGCGGTCGGTAGCACCGGCAGCTTCGGCGCCGAGGTTCGGTCGCCGGACGACGTACCACCAAGCGAGGCCGCCACGAACGGTGCCACCACGGCGCCAACTCGTACCATCGCCTGGACCCGCCGTGACCCGTCGGCGTTCTCGGTCAGCCACACCACACCCCGCCCCGGCTGTCCGATACCGAGAAGCCGCCGGCACCACGCCGAGGCGAGGTCGTCGAGCGCGTCCACGGTGACCAGGCCGGGACCGGCAGCCGGATGGTCAGCTAACCCGAGCCCCGGCAGGGTCGCGTCAACCAGGTCGAAGGAGATGGGCTGCCACCGGGCGGTGGCCCCGTCCCGGCCTGGCTCGCTACCCGTCGAATTCGTTGCCGGGTGGACCTCGGACGGGGCGTCAACCCCGATCACTCCAGCCCGGTCGACCTGGGCACCCCACCGAGCCGACAGTGATCGTTGCACCTGGCGGGCCTGCACCGCCGCGACCACCAGGGCGGGCTGTGCGCGGTAGACCTCCAGCACCAGCCCCGCCCACGCCGCCAACCGGACCTCGGCGTCGCAGCCGGTGTCGGCGAGGTGCTGCCCCACCTGCGCGACCGCGGCTGTCGCATCCCGTAGTAACCGGTTCGCGCCGGCCAACACCGCTGCGGCCTTGGTATCGGGGCCGTAGCGGTTCAGTGTCGCGTTGGTGAGGGCCCCCGGCAGCGTGCTCTGCTGCGCGGACCACACCGATCGGCCCGACCAGGCCCACCCCGGTTCGTCACCGGCGCGGAGCCGGTCGGAAGCCAGCGTCTCCATTTCCGATCTTGCTGTGCGGTCCGGGCTCGGGGCGCCGCGACCGATCTCCGCCAGGGACAGAGCCGTGTAGTCGCACACCCAGGAGTGATGAAACGGCGGGACACCGTCGCCCACCCCGAACAGCGGCGCCACCTTGCGGGCTACCCGGACCTCCACCACCTCCGAGCGGGGAACGACCTCGGCATCTGGAATCCGGGCAGGGAAGACATGCATGAGCGAGGACGGTACCGAACCAACACTAGTAACTCAACGATAAAAATATCTGAATCAGCCGGGGTGTTTGACCTGGCCACACCCTTGGGCCGTCATTGGCAACCAGCGGTCGGGCAAGTGACCGACATCTGACACCCGCCAACCACCTCGCGTCCCCGCAGAACGTGACATGCGAACAGAGAATGGCGCTCATGCGTTTGCTGGTACACGTCGCCGGAGAGGCGGATCTTCTTATCGACTCCCAGGACCCCTGCAGTTCGGTTTCGGACCGAGCCGACCAGGCCCGGTGCCGCCGCGCCGAGATCGAGGCCCTCCTCGACGGCCCGGAGGGCGCCGGTGCCGTCCGCCGGATACTCACCAACGAGACGCCGCAGGCCGGGTCCGCGAGGATCCCCGGGACCAGTCCCGTGCTTGGCGCGCTGGATACTCTCGCCACCAGACCGGACCTGACCGTGGTAATCCTCGGCACCAGCCAACCCCAACCCGGCCCCCTGGACACCCTGCCGATCGCCCAGACTCTCGCCAAGGTCCTCACCGGACTTCGCAGCGCCGACGAGTCGTACCCCGTTCAGCAGGCCACAGTGCTATCCGTCGCCGGACTTGCCGAGGCATTCGTCATTGACGCCCTCACCGAATATCTCGGCGAGGCGCCGCAATATGAGCAGGCGCTGGTCACCTGGGGATCTGGAGCCACGACGTTGGCCCTCGGCGCGCTCACCGCACTGTCCCGCGCCGGACTACCGTGGCAACTCGTCCTCACCAGCGACCAGAGCGCCTACCCGGTCGTCGACCCGTTGGAGCAACTCGACCTCGACCCCGTCGCCGGGGTCTTCATCCGGTGGCGCATGTTCGCCACCCTGGACGAACTCGATCGTACGGGGCAGCTGGCAGTCCAGCTCAGCGACGCCCAGCGTGACCTGGTGCGCCAAGCCGCGAAGCGGCGCCGAGACGGCTTCGAGGCAGCCGACTGCGCGTCCGTGCGCGCCGTGCTCGCTGACGCTGTCGTCCGCCGCGACGGCACCGCCAGTCTCGCCGTCCGCCGCTACATCACCAGCCGGTACGAGGAACTGCTCTGCAACGACCAAAAAGACCACCCCGATGCAGAAGATCTACTCCGCAAGTACGAGGAGCCCGGAGGTATGCCTCCACTTGGGGGAAAACTCACCTGTATTAGGGAAGCTGTTGGCTGCGATCCCGTAGTCGACGATTCCGTCGGGCTCTCATCCTACAAATGGCTGTTCTCGGGTGAGGTTGCCGCGTTGCAGCGTATCGGCATCGGCAGTCACAACCTGTTCCCACCCAGCCCCAAAGATGCCCGATTGATCGGGGACTACCTTTCCCAATACGTTGAGGAGAGTAGTTGGCGGTCAGCGGCGCTGCCTGAGCCGCCGGTTACCCCGGCTGACACCACGTTGGTCGTCTGGCCGGCCGGAAACGCGTCGCGTCCAGGGATCCGGAGCGTCGGAGAGCAGGTGGCCGACGGTCTACCGACGGCGATCACGGACTTCCTTGGGGTGGAGCAGACCCAGATCCGCGCGGTCGTCTTCGGGGTTGACGATGGGGAGGGCAGCCGGGAACGCGCCGACCAGGAAGCTGCGCTGATCCGCGACCGCTCAGACGAGAATGCCAATACCGGCAATGGTGAGGCGTGGGTCGAGCTGATCGAATCCACCCCTGATCCAGCTGCGATCGAACATGCCATCGAGCGTCGGATCAGCCGGGGAACGGGAGCCCTGTTGCTCGTTCCTACCGGTAAAAAGCCAATCTTGCTGGCGCTACTTGGCGCTATGCGTCGCGTCGGTGCCCGGCACGGGCTGCCCTTGTTCGTCCGCCAAAACGCCACCCCCAAGTCCGGGAACGTTTACGACGCAGTGCATCTGTGGCCAGCCCTAACCGGGGGTGACCGTCCACTGCTCAACGCTGCCAAAGGGGCTCTACGCGCCTTGGAGTTGGACGTTGCTTGGCGACTGCTAGCGGCCTCCGCCATCGATCCAGCGGTCACCAACCAGGCTCGACAGTTGGCCGACACCTTTGCCAGCCGCCGGCCCCCAGCGAGCGTGCTCGGGAAATCCGGAGTCGACCAGGAGACCTGGACGACAAAGCTGATCACCCAGCGTCTGGAGGTGGTGGAAGCCGCATTAGCGCATGCTGCGGCTCCGGCCGACCGCATCCGCCTCCTCGTGCTCGCGGCGGACGCCATGGAAGCTTCGATCGCGGCTGTCCAGACCCAAAAGCGACGGCGACCAATTGCAGGGCAGGACGACGTGACCCTGAAGAGGCGGAACGGCAACTTCGGGAAGTTCAAAAGACAGCTGCGTGATGAGGTGGAGCGAGCCGGGGAGCCCGTGGTGGGGTCGGCGCAGATCCTGCTGCTCCTCAACCACGCCCGCAACCGCGCTCCGATCACCCACGGGACCAAGAAGAACCCCGACGCTGTCGTGAGGGAGGCCGCTGGCCATCAGGCCATAAAGGGCCTGCTGTCCGCCACCGACCTGGCACCGCGCGACGTATCCACGCTGTTGCGCTGTTCGGTGGCTGCGGCTGCCGAACGCGGTTTCGGAGATCCCGGCCGTGCGGACAGCCTGTTACGCCTACAAGAGAAGATCATCGGCGATATTGACCAGGCCCTCGCCCCGCGGGACGCCCTGCCGAAACGGATACCATCTGCGCGAACCGCTCCGACCGCTGAAGGTCGGCCCGGGTCCACACCCAGTCCATCATTGTCCTGACCTGCCATGAGCGCCAACACGGCAGCTGTCAATATTTATCTTCTTGCTTCATGTGAAGGTTGGCGCGCCGCCCGACGATGGCTCGCTAGTGGTCGTTGGTCCGCTGTGCAGTCTGTTGGTGTGCGGGTCCGCCGAGGGGGGGGCTCAGATCCATCTTCGGTGATCGATAAGGTGGTTGAGCTTCCATACTATCCCGGTAGCCCAGATCCGGTACTCTGACCTGCACAGATGCACAACCGGCGGACTGCTGCAAAACTCGGCCGAATTCAGCCCCGGAAAGCGGCTGTGACCTGGGACTTAAGGTTCGGGTCGCTCATCACCCCTGGAGGGATCGCAACAAACGGCGTTGAACCCGGCCCGGAACGGGGCAGAGTCGCTCATCACCCCTGGAGGGATCGCAACGCCGGCGGCCCGGAGGGGCGGGCGGCCGGATCGTGTCGCTCATCACCCCTGGAGGGATCGCAACCTCACGCCGACTCCCTTGGCAATGCCCATGGTCGGGTCGCTCATCACCCCTGGAGGGATCGCAACGCGGGCCTGTCCAGCGTTGGCGACGACGGCTCGGCTGTCGCTCATCACCCCTGGAGGGATCGCAACGCTGCGGTCAGCGCCTGGTAGGCGCCGATCAACGCCTGGTCGCTCATCACCCCTGGAGGGATCGCAACCACCCACCGAGCAGCGCCTTCGCAATAAGGCCCGTCCCGTCGCTCATCACCCCTGGAGGGATCGCAACTCTCGCCCTTACCGGGCGTCCACAGTCCGTCGGCCGTCGCTCATCACCCCTGGAGGGATCGCAACTCGAACACGTCAACGCCGGCGTCGGCCAGCAGCTTCGAGTCGCTCATCACCCCTGGAGGGATCGCAACGTGCTGATACGGGATGAGCCGGTGGCGCGGATGCTGACACGTCGCTCATCACCCCTGGAGGGATCGCAACTCGAACACGTCAACGCCGGCGTCGGCCAGCAGCTTCGAGTCGCTCATCACCCCTGGAGGGATCGCAACGTGCTGATACGGGATGAGCCGGTGGCGCGGATGCTGACACGTCGCTCATCACCCCTGGAGGGATCGCAACACCTTGGCCGGCTTGACTTCGACCCAGGCCGTCCCGTGCGCGTCGCTCATCACCCCTGGAGGGATCGCAACCAGCCCGCACCCGACGGGCGTGGTCAGCCAGTCGGCCACGTCGCTCATCACCCCTGGAGGGATCGCAACTTGAGATGGAGTTTGAGCGGATCACCGGGCGCTCGTTGTCGCTCATCACCCCTGGAGGGATCGCAACGGGACGGCGATCTCGGCGGCGTCGGCCGTGAGCGGCCAGGTCGCTCATCACCCCTGGAGGGATCGCAACGCTTCGAGGACCAGGGTCGAGCCGGCAAGGGTCACTGGTCGCTCATCACCCCTGGAGGGATCGCAACATGAGGCGGTGGACGCGCTTGGTGGTGTTGTCCTTGGTCGCTCATCATCCCTGGAGGGTCGCAACTCAGCAGTCCCATCGAGTCACCTTGTGCTTGCTACTCACGTAGCGGCATGTCCCATAGTCGTGCCGTGGCGGATCACCTGACTGTGGGGCAAGCGGCCGAGCTGGCCGGCGTAACCGTCCGCAAGCTGCATCACTACGACGAGATCGGCCTCCTGCGGCCGTCCACGCGGACCGTGGCGGGGCACCGGGCCTACTCGGCGGACGATGTGGAGCGACTGCGGGAGGTGCTGGCGTACCGGCGGCTTGGTTTCGGGCTGCGGGAGGTCGCGGACCTGGTCAACGATCCGACCACCGACGCGGTCGCGCACCTGCGTCGGCTGCGCGGGCTGCTGCTGGACCAGCGCGACCGCGCCGCCGCCATGGTGACGGCCATTGACCGGGAGTTGGAGGCACGGGCAATGGGAATCAGGACGACGCCAGCGGAACAGCTGAAAGTGTTCGGTGCGCAGTTGTACGACACGATCGGGTCCGCCTACCCGGCGACGCGGCGCACCGAACCACGGATCGCCGCCCGGATCTGGGATGCGCTGGGAGACGCCCGTACGGTGCTGAACGTCGGGGCGGGCACCGGCTCCTACGAACCGCATGACCGGGAGGTCACGGCGGTGGAACCCTCGGCGGTCATGCGCGCGCAGCGTCCCGTGGGGGCGGCGCCGTGCGTGGCCGCCGCCGCGGAGAGCCTGCCGTTCGAGGACCAGTCCTTCGATGCCGCGATCGCGGTCAGCACCGTCCATCACTGGCGGGACCCGGTCGCCGGGTTGCGGGAGATGCGGCGGGTCGCGCGTCGCGTGGTGGTGTTCACGTACGACGCTGAGGACACCGACTGGGGGAAGCGGTTCTGGCTCACCCGCGACTACCTACCCGAGTTCGCGGATCTGCTCGTCAACTGGCCGTCCCTCGCCGACCTGACCCACGCCATCGGCGGACGCGCGGAGCCGGTGCTCGTCCCGTGGGACTGCGCGGACGGCTTCTTTGAGGCGCACTGGCGCCGGCCCGAGGCGTACCTGGACGAACACGTACGTCGGGCGGTGTCGGTCTGGACCAGAGTGGGAGCGCAGGCGGAACAACGGGCGGTCCGGTCGCTCCGCGAAGACCTGTCGTCCGGCCGGTGGGCTGAACGGAACCGGGACCTCGTCGCCCTCGACACGGCCGACCTCGGCCTCCGGCTGCTCGTGGCTTGAGGCAGCGGCGTCGACGGTGGCGCCACCCCGGCGCGGACCTGAGTCGACTTCGCCGCCGCCGCGACTCCGAGCCCGCGACTCCGAGCCCGCGACTCCGAGCCCGCGACTCCGAGCCCGCGACTCCGAGCCCGCGACTCCGAGCCCGCGACTCCGATCCCGCGACTTTGAGCCGCGACCGGCCATCGGGGGCCCGGTGGTAGCCGGTCAGCGGGGTGTGACGGACTCGCGCCCGTGCAGCGAAGCCTGGTCGGCCGCGGCCCGGCCCGACGCCCAGCCGGCCCGGTTGTTGATGGTCGTTGTCTGCTGGGTCAACTCGGGGAACTGCTGGTTGAAGACGTCACGTACCGCGTCGTCGCGGGCGGCGAGGACCGGAAGGAACTGGGCGGCGTCCGCCGACTCGGCCAGCTCCTGGTCCACCCCGCCGGTCGCGGCCTCGAGTCGTTCGCCGATCCGCGACGCGTACGCGGTCAGGAACGACTGTCGGAACGAGCGGGTCGTGTTGCGCCCGTACCGGTCGGTGCTGGGCTTGGCCTGGGTCATCGCTCGCGTAGCCTGCACCAGCAGCGAGGTGAACAGCAGCTCGGTGGACTCCAGATCGGCCGGGAAACCGACGACGCTGGTGAAACCGAAACGTTTACTCCACACCGCGCGGCAGCTGTTGGCCTCGGCGACGACCTGCAACAGCAGGGTCTTCGGCGCCTCGTACGGATTGTCGATGCCCACCCTGCGGGTGGCCGGCTGCTCGCGTTCCCCGGTCGTGGCGATGAGCAGGGCGTGATCGATGCGGTGCCGGGCCATCAGCTCCTGGGCCTTGGCGGTGAACGCCTCCGCCTCCTCCGGGAAGTCGGTGGACTCCGCCTTGGCCAGCAGGGCCCGAACCCGGTCGAGGATCCGTTGATCCAGGTCGGCCGGCGAGGTCGTCCTGGTGGGTCGGGCGGTGCCCGGCATCGGCCCGACCTGCTCGATCGGCGGTAGCGTCGCGAGCAGAAAGCAGACGTCGATCATGACGGCGACAACCGCACCACGGTCGAGGCCCTGCCGCTCGCCCCACCCGGTCGGATAGTGGTCGTCGTGCTCCCACCACACCTTCGCGTCGAGGGAAGCCAGCTGCGACTGCCACCGTGGATCGACGGTCGCCGCGGCGTAGCCGCGCATCTGCGCCGCGATGAGATCGACCATGAGCCGCCCGTGCCGCGCGGCGTGTTCGCGGCGGGCCACCCGTACCAGCTCGGCCGGCTGCCAGCCGCGCCGCCAGGCCTGCTCGACCTGGCGGAGCAGGTAGGTCAGGAGTGCCCGGTTGACGACCTGGAGCCCGGTGGCGCCGCCGGGGCCGGTGATCAACAGGCTCAGGCAGTGGTCGAGCTCGGCGGCATCATCGTGCTGCCGGGCGAACATCGCCTGGTTGATGATCTGGTCCGCGAGTTGCCGCTGCGTCGGCACGCTTGACCCGTCGTACTGGCCCAGCGGGTCGTCCTGACCAGCCGCCGCTGCCCGTCGCCGCTGAGACGCCGCCGCGGCCTTCCGCTTGGCCTTGTGGCGCTCACGACTGTTCTTGCCCATCGGTATCCTTCGGTTCCGCGCGAGGTCGAGCACCGAACGTTAGCAACCGGAGTTAGGCCGTATACCCGTACCACCCGGGCGGCCCCTGAGCGGAGCCGGCGATCGGGTAGCCTGGTGCCCCAGCGGGCCGTTAGCTCAATGGTAGAGCTGAGGACTTTTAATCCTTAGGTTCAGGGTTCGAGTCCCTGGCGGCCCACCACAAGTCCTCGCTGGCGAACCATGCTTGCTGTGACCCGGGCGAAGCATGCAGGTCCGAACCGATGCCCTCGGTCCGCTCCGATTCCGCAGTAGCCGCCTCTGCGGAGGGGTGCCCTCGCTGCCGGCCAATGCCGGTAGGCTCCCGCATCGGAGCGTACCGATCTCGGCCACGCGGAGTGGCGGCCGTTCATGTCCTTTGTGCACTGCCGCTGAAGAGTCGGCACCCGGGCCTTCACCGCCGCCCCTGGCACCGTGACGGTCGTTCTGTCCGCTGCTGGTCGCTGGGGCGTCCATGCCCATTCGGCCGGCCATAGCATCAGGACCGAAACCCGCCGGACTCGTCCGGTAGCGTTTTCGAGAGAGGAGCAGACGATGGCCGGGCCCACTCGTGTACGTGTCGACTTCGATGACATCCTTCGCCAAGTCGAGGCCAACGGCTACGACGAGGTGCATATCGAGTTCGTCGCGGATGCACCCCACGACCTGGATCAGTTGATGGTTGTCGCGGTGGCGGGCGATGGAGTCGACGCCGCCAACGGCGCGGTGCCCGACATGATCGGCGGCGACCCGATGGTGAGCGTAGCGGGTGTTTCTGTGCTGCTGCGGAGGCTGATGAGCGAAGAGACCCTGGAGGCATGGGTGGACGCGTTCGCCGGTGCGCTCGCCGTACGCGAGTTGCCCGGGCTGGTGCGCGCCACGCCGCTGGACCGCCTGCCGGACTGGGTGGCGGAGTTGGCTTCGCCGCGCATGACGGTGTTCGTTTCACGCGAGGGCGCATTGGACGCCGGTGATACGGGGTGGTTCGCGGCGGCCGCGCGATGGGCGGCGTTCGACGGAGCGGCGACGCTGTGGTCCACCGGCGGCATGCACCAGTCGGTGCCGGTCAACGGGCTTGCCGACAGGTTAGCCCGGGCGCTGCGGGTCAACGGCGCGGTCGCGGTGACGTTCGCTGGGCCGCCGGGCGGGCGGGTGAGCCGTGTGCAGCTCAACGCGAATGGTCATGTGATGTTCCAGGAACACGTCCCGGTCGGCCTACCTGCGGAAAGGGCCGCGCGGGCCCGTGCCGCGTTGTTGGCAAACGGCTCGGACACGCGGCTCGGATTCGTGGCAATGGTGCCGTTGTGGACTTACGAGTGGGATGCCCGCGCTCGTGCGCTTCCGGCCCTGCCGACAATTCCGACTTCATCGGCACACGTGCTTCGTGGCAACTCCGATGTCTGGCACCGGTTCGTACCGGACGCGCACGGCATGCAACTTCTCTCAACGGGACACCAGTGCAGTGGGGTCGACCTATCGACATGGAAGATCTCCGACATCGGTGGTGGTCGGCTGCTGGTCGAGGCGCGTGACCTGGCAGAGTGGCTATGTCCGGGCGGGCCGGGAGAGGCGGTACTCACTGCGGCCCGCACCAGCTTCCGCCCGATCATCATCCCCGCCAACCCAGCCCATTAAGACGCGAAACATAGGTGAAACTCATTGTCCTCTCCTTTTGGTGCTGGCATACTTTCGGCGCACTGAAGTGCTGGTGCCTCACGGGGGAGATCCAAGGTGTTCGTTCGTCGTGGCAGAGTGTTCCGCCCCGGGTTTGATGGAGACATCGAAACCTGGGAGAAAATCTAGCTATGCCGGCACCGAAGAAGTACAACGATGAGCTGCGTGAGCGTGCGACCCGGTTGGCGGTCGAGGCCCGCCGGGACCCGGTGTCCGCGGTCGGGGCAATCCGGCGGATCGCCGGTCAGCTGGGGGTTCATCCGGAGGCGTTGCGGACCTGGGTGAAGAAGGCCGAGACCGACGCCGGCGACCGGCCGGGCACCACCAGCGGCGACGCCGAACGCATCGCCGCCCTCGAACGGGAGAACCGGGAACTACGGCGGGCGAACCAGATCCTGAAGTCCGCGGCGTCTTTCTTCGCGGCGGAGCTGGACCGTCCGTCGCGATGAAGGTCGCCTTTGTCGACTCCCACCAGGCCGAATACGGTGTCCAGCCGGTCCTGCAGGCTCTTGAAGATACGCCGGCACAGATCGCACCGTCGACCTACTACGCCGCCAAGACCCGCCCTCTGAGCGCCCGCTCGCGCCGCGACGCTGAGCTGACCGCGATGATCAAGCAGATCCACGCCGAGAACTACGGCGCCCGCAAGATCTGGCACGAGCTGCTGCGCCGCGGCGTGCGGGTGGCCCGGTGCACTGTCGAACGACTGATGCGCGAGGTTGGGCTGCGGGGCCTGTCGCGCGACAAGTCGCCGCGGACCACCAGGCCGGCCGCCGAGACCGAGCGGCCTCGTGACCTGGTAAAACGCGACTTCACCGCGGCAGGCCCGAACCAGCTGTGGACTGCGGACCTGACCTACGTGCGCACCAGCGTGGGCTGGGTGTACGCCGCGTTCGTCCTGGACGTGCACTCCCGCATGATCGTCGGCTGGCAGGTCGCCACCTCGCTCTACACCGACCTCGCCCTGGACGCGCTGAAGATGGCGATCTGGCGCCGCGAGAATCAAGGCGCTGACCTGGGCGGACTCGTTCATCACTCGGACCGGGGCGTCCAATATCGAGCG